>CANFZA010000021.1 GCA_947451235.1 Methylophilaceae bacterium
AGTAGCGAAACCTATCTCTAGATAATGTCGTATACCGATTAACCTGCCAAATATCAACCAATAGTGAGTACAAATTCCATGCAAGCCGAATCAAATAAAAATAAGCTAATCGTATTTGCATGGGCCGCCACCTTTGCCCTTGTGGCCATTATTGGTTTTGCTTACGTCAAATGGATTCCGTATTACGCTAAGGCATTTGTCGCCTATAGCCAGCATTCTATAGGCGATTCTATTATTTTTGGTAAGGCTAGCGCAGCGCCGGTTGCCTCAATAAGTGCAGCATTAGATTATGCCATTGCCTATGGGAAATCAATCTGGAAGGCCATGCTTTTAGGGCTTATTCTTGGCTCTGGCATTAAGGTATTGCTACCATCTAATTGGGTGAGCGCTGTGCTTGGCCGCTTAGGCTTTAGAAGCGTTATGCTGGGCGGCTTTTTTGCACTGCCTTGTATGATGTGTACCTGTTGTGCGGCGCCCGTTGCCGCTGGCATGCGTCAAAGTCGCGCCTCCGTGGGCAGCGTGGTATCTTGGTGGCTCGCTAATCCATTATTGAACCCTGCAACATTGGTATTTATGGGATTTGTGTTGGGTTGGGGCTGGACATTATTCCGGCTTGTGTTTGGTATTGCAATGGTGCTTGGCATTGCTTATTTGGCAGAGCGTTATGCAGAATCAAGACTAAACAAAGAAGAGGCAAGCCTAGAGGATGCATCTAAGCAAAATTTACCGCCAGAGCTTGAAGTTTCAAGCGACGGTGTGATGCTACGTTGGGCACGTGAGTTCATGAGTTTAACCATCAAACTTTTGCCAGAATATCTGGTTTTAGTGCTTTTACTTGGCGCTGCTAGAGCGTGGCTTTTTCCGGTTTTTGGTGCGGACGATAGTATTATCTGGATTTTTGCGCTAGCGCTTGCTGGCATGCTGTTTGTTATTCCTACGGCAGGTGAAGTGCCAATTGTGCAAGCGATGTTCGCCTTGGGTATGGGTGCAGGCCCTGCCGGCGCGCTTATTATGACGCTACCAGCGGTCAGTTTGCCATCGCTGGTAATGTTGGGCAAAGTGTTCAGTGTGCGAATGCGCCTGTTGATTGCGGTTGGCGTGGTGCTGTCCGGCATCATTGCTGGGTTTGTGGCTAAGTTTTTGTTTTAGTTTGAAGTTATTCAAAGATCGACACTAAATTATGGCTAACTATAAGCTCATCGCAATTTCACAAGCGTTTAACGCTTACGACGACATACTTGATGTGCGTTCGCAGGCTGAATTTGCTGACGATCATATTCCCGGTGCGATCAATGTGCCGGTATTGAACGATGAAGAGCGCATCCGGATTGGTACTTTGTATAAGCAAGTGTCACCGTTTGAAGCAAAAAAACTAGGCGCGGCATTGATTGCCCGCAATATTTCACAGCACCTAGAAGACAAATTCATAGATCGGCCAAAGTCTTGGCGGCCTTTAGTGTATTGCTGGCGCGGCGGTATGCGTAGCGGGGCAATGGCCCACATTTTGGCACAAGTTGGCTGGCAGACTTCGCAACTGGAAGGTGGCTACAAAAGCTATCGACGCCATGTGTTTACGGCTTTAGAAACCTTGCCTCAGAAATTTGATTTCTGCGTGATTAGCGGCAGTACCGGCTCTGGTAAAAGTCATCTTTTGCATGCGCTAGCCGAAGCTGGCGCGCAAGTGTTGGATCTGGAAAAATTAGCTCAACATCGTGGCTCACTGCTCGGCCGGTTACCAGACCAAGCGCAACCGTCACAAAAAACCTTTGAAACCCGCTTATGGGATGTGCTTCGTACTTTTACGCCAAATCGCCCTGTGTATATCGAAGCGGAAAGCCGTAAAGTCGGCGTATTGAGCTTGCCCAATGCGCTAGTTGAACGCATGCGCGGCTCTGCTGTGGTACGCGTTGAAGTGCCACAGGAAGTGCGGGTAAAATTTTTAATCGAGGATTACGCGCACTTTTTGCAAACCCCTAGTTTATTAATTGAACGTTTGCCCTTGCTTGTAGAGTTGCATGGCCATGAAGTGACTGACCGCTGGTGTGATTTAGCCCGCCAAGGCGAATGGGAAATGCTGGTTGGTGAGTTGCTTACGCAACATTATGACCCAGCTTACAAGCGTTCATCTGGCATGGGATTTCAGGCTATAGATCAAGCCAGAGTGTTAAAACTAAATGCGCTGGATAGCGCTAGTTTAGGCAAAGTTGCCGAGGATTTGATTCAAAATGAAAGATAAAATAATGACTAAAGTGCGTCTTACCGAATATTCACACGGGGGCGGTTGCGGTTGCAAAATATCGCCCGCCATACTTGCACAGATTTTAGCTGGCTTGCCTCAGGCTGGCTTGTTTCCTGATTTATTAGTGGGTTTAGAATCTAGCGATGATGCTGCGGTGTATCGTTTGAATGATACGCAGGCAATTATCGCAACGACTGATTTCTTTATGCCTATCGTAGATGATGCTTATGATTTTGGTCGCATTGCCGCAACCAATGCGCTGTCAGATATTTATGCAATGGGCGGACAGCCTATTTTTGCGTTGGCGGTGGTTGGCATGCCGATTGATAAATTACCGATAGAAACGATACAGCAAATTTTGGCTGGCGGCGCGGCGGTTTGCCAAGCGGCGGGTATTCCGATTGCTGGCGGACATTCCATCGATTCTCCGGAACCAATCTATGGCTTGGTTGCCATCGGCATTGTGCATCCAAACCAAGTAAAACGTAATGATAAAGCACAAGCTGGTGACGTGCTTATTTTAGGCAAACCGCTAGGCGTAGGTGTTTTGAGCGCGGCTTTGAAAAAAGGAATGCTGACGACCGAAGGCTACGAGCAGATGATAGCGGTGACCACGCAACTTAATCGCACTGGCACGGTGTTAGCCAACATGGCTGGTGTGCATGCGATGACAGATGTGACGGGCTTTGCTTTGCTTGGCCACCTGCTTGAAATCTGCCGAGGCTCGCAATTACAGGCACATATTGAGTTTGATAAAATTCCTTGTATCGACACGGCGTTGCAGCTAGCCAAAGAAGGCTATGCAACAGGTGCTGCTACACGTAATTGGGATAGCTTTGCTGATTCCATCACGCTGGCGCCTAATATCGCTGACTGGCAACGTAAACTGCTATGCGATCCACAAACCAGCGGTGGTTTGCTGGTGAGTTGTGCACCTGAAAGCGTAGATGCGGTATTGGCGGCTTTTCACGCGGATGGTTTTAGCTATGCAGCGGTTATCGGTGAGATGAGCCTTGGTCGCGCCCAAATCAGCGTGCGTTGATAGCGATGATTCCAATAGTAGTGGGAGCACTTAAAGCAAGGTTCAGTAATGCTATAATTTGCCACGTTTTTGGCGTGCTTTACATGCTATCCATCTAACCTAATAGAAACCAAATAATGGACATCACCAGCATTATCGATCTTTTTTTACACCTAGATAAACATTTAGCCGTTGTTGCTAGCACCTGGGGAGTCTGGATATATGCGCTTATGTTTGCCATTATTTTTATGGAAACGGGTTTAGTCGCCATGCCATTTTTACCAGGCGACTCACTATTGTTTGTTGCCGGTGCAATAGCTGCCGTGGGTGGAATGAGCTTGCCTACGCTAATGATATTGTTATCTGTGGCGGCAATTGCTGGCGATGCGCTTAACTATTCTGTGGGTAGATGGGCAGGGCCAAAAGTATTTTCTTGGGAAAACTCACGCTGGTTTAATAAAGACGCCTTTAATAAAACCAATGCATTTTATAAAGAGCATGGCCCCATTACCATTGTTGTTGGGCGATTTATGCCGTTTATTAGAACGTTTACCCCATTTGTTGCCGGTGTTGCAGAGATGCCTTACCCTAAGTTTGCCGTTTACAATGTTTTGGGTGGGCTACTTTGGGTCTGTGGCTTAACTGCGCTAGGTTTTTTAGTAGGAAATCATCCTTGGGTTAAAGCACACTTTTCTTTGGTTGCGTTAGCGATGATTGTTATTCCCAGCTTACCGGCATTATGGGTATTTATGAAGCATGTGCTTAAAGCGCGTTCCTAAGTATTTTTAGACGACCTGTTTAAATTTTAAGCCCGCATAAATGCGAGCCTAAAAAGTCGGGTATTACGTGATACTCATAACATCACTCAATATTTTGTATCTGCTCCCGCATCTGCTCTATCAGCACTTTGAGCTCCATAGAAACCTGGGTGGTTTGTACCGATACTGATTTTGAACCTAAAGTATTCGCTTCACGGTTAAGTTCTTGCATTAAAAAGTCTAGACGTTTACCGGCTGGCGCATCACTATTTAAAATACGTTTTACTTCTGATACATGGGCAGTCAAACGGCTGAGCTCTTCATCTACATCAATGCGCTGGGCGAACAATACTAATTCTTGTGCCACGCGTTCTGGGTCTATGTTTTTTAGGTTTTCTTGTAGTTTACTTTCTAGTTTTGCCTGATACTCCTTGGCCAGCGCTGGTAATAAAGGTTTTACTTTTTCAACCAGCACCTCAATTTGACTAAGTCTATCTAAAATCAACGCTTTCATCTTTTCGCCCTCACGCGCACGCGAGGCATTCAATTCTTTTAAGCCTTGGCTTACTAGTTTTTTTACATCTTCTACCAACGTGTCTTGGTTGGGTACATCAGCCAGCACTACGCCAGGCCAGCGTAAAATATCTGCCACGCTCAGCGGCCGGCTTTCTGGAAAATGCGCTTGTGCCTGCGCACCAATGGCGGCTAACTGTTGCATTAAATGTTCATCTAACTGCATGGTTTGATTAGCTTTTGAGCGATGCATTAAATTGATTTTACATTCAATTTTGCCACGGCTTAAGTGCGCACCTATTTGTTCTCGGATGGCAGGCTCGAAACTTCTTAGATTTTCATCCAATTTAAAATGTAAATCTAGGTAACGGCTGTTTACGGCGCGAATCTCGAGTAGTAAAGTCGCGCTTTCCAATGATTGTTCTAGTGCGGCAAAGCCTGTCATGCTGAAGGTCATGGTGAATATTTCCTAATTTAAAGCCGATTTAACGGATTTCAGTAACTAACGTATTTTAAACATAGCACGTATCGAATTGGCACCATGTTAACAAATAGCGGCTGCATTATGCCGAATTAACGATTAAATATCCTTTGTAAAGTATAAGTTTTTTTACGAAATATCTTTAACTACAAGCAATTACACGTTATATTGCTGAATGTACGCTAACTTGTAGTTAGCATTTAAAAGCGGTCACTTACGAATAAACGATGAACAAAGAATGTATCTTTATTACCCTGAAATCTTAAAAAGCTAGCCATCAAAGTGGCCTTGCTTAATAATTTAGCGCTACCTACTGGGTACCAGTTACAAGATTATGAAATTAAAAAAGTCTTGAGCTCTGGTGGGTTTAGTATTGTCTATTTGGCGTGTGATCAAGATAAGAAGCTGGTCGCCATTAAAGAATATTTGCCAACTTCGATTGCGCTGCGCACCAATGGCGCCACGGTATTGCCGAATACCGACGATGTTGCGCTGTTTAGGCATGGCCTTAAATGTTTTTTTGATGAAGGCTTATCACTCACAAAGATTGACCATAAAAATATCGTTCGCGTGCTTAATTTTTTTCGCGCCAATGAAACGGTGTATATGGTGATGCAATACGAACAAGGGCAATCTTTACAAGACTACATTTTAGGCAGGACCGTAGCGATACCCGAAGCTTTTATCCGTCGTGTTTTTGCTGAGTTGTGTAACGGTTTACGTGAAGTACACACGCAAAAATTATTACATTTAGATATCAAGCCAGCGAATATTTACATTCGACTGGATGGCACGCCAGTGTTGTTAGATTTCGGTTCTGCACGCCAAGCATTAAGCGAAAATATGTCAAAAAATGCGCCTAGTTATACGCCTGGTTTTGCCTCACCGGAACAATCTTACGATAGAACATTGCTAGGCCCTTGGAGCGATATTTATAGTATAGGCGCGACTATGTATGCCTGTATCAGTCGCAACTCACCGCCTGCGGCAAGCCAGCGTATAAAAAATGATTTACTTGTCCAAGCGGTAGTATTAGCTAAAGATCAGTACTCAAATGACTTACTAGAAATTATCGATAATTGTTTGCATTTAGACTATTTGGCACGCCCACAAAGTGTGTTTTCACTACAAAAAAAATTGCTTGAATTAGCGCCTGAGCCTATTAAAAAAACGAGTTTAATGCATAAAATTGTTGATGTACTTAACAAGCCCAGATCCTTAAGTAATAAAGCTGGATCAATTAGTAAATTGTCATGAAATTCACCATTTTCCAGAATAGCCGCCAAGGACCGCGCGCCTACAACCAAGATAGATTAGCCTATTCATACAGTAAAGATGCTTTATTGCTAGTAGTGGCGGATGGCATGGGTGGGCATAGACATGGTGAAATTGCCGCGCGACTGGCAGTCACAGCGATTACCGAGGCTTTTCAGCGACTAGCGGTGCCTACGCTTTCTAGCCCGGCTAAATTTTTGATCGAGCATATTCAGCAAATTCACGACATGATAGATCAGCTAACACAAGAGCGTGAAATGCTGGAAGCGCCGCGCACCACGATAGTGGCGGCGGTTGTGCAGCGCGGCATGCTATATTGCGCGCACGTGGGTGATTCTAGGTTGTATCATTTCCGTGATGGCCATTTGCTGTACCGCACTGAAGATCATTCTATTGTGCAGTCGTTGTACAGCAAGGGCATGATAGAAAAAGATGATATGTCTACGCATCCATATCGCCATAAAGTGTATAGCTGCTTAGGTGGCGATGTGCCGCCAAAAATTGATTTGTCCGACAGGCACGAGCTAATGGAGGGCGATACTATTTTGCTCTGTACTGATGGCGTTTGGGGTGCCGTAGCGGACAACCAAATTAAGCAGATTTTAAGTGGCGTTTCAATTGCCGACAACATTACCAAGCTGCTTAACCAAGCAGAAGCTGTTAGCAAAGAGCATGGCGATAATATGAGTGCGATTGGTTTGCAGTGGGGCGATAAGCAAAGTAGTAATGTCGCAGTTTCTACCATTTCTATGGCAATGGGCGCAACCACCACCATTATGAATCCCGTGACACATCAATCAAAAGATGCCTTAAACACTGATCTTAGCGATGATGAAATAGAAAGAACCATCGCAGAAATACAGTTGGCACTGCAAAGAACAAAACGTAAATAAACCCTTTTTGAATTAGGAACATCCAGCATGCAAGCCAGCAACAACAGACCAAGTCAGCGCCCAAATAATCAACTACGCGCCGTTGAAATTATTCGCCATTACACCAAACATGCTGAAGGTTCAGTGTTAGTGAAATTTGGTGATACTCACGTGTTGTGTACAGCTAGCGTTGAAGAGCGCGTGCCGGGCTTTTTAAAAGGCAAAGGCCAAGGTTGGGTGACCGCAGAATATGGCATGTTGCCACGCTCAACTGGTAGCCGTATGGATAGAGAAGCGGCGCGTGGTAAACAATCTGGCCGTACCCAAGAAATTCAACGTTTAATTGGCCGTTCATTACGCGCGATTATTGATTTAGAAAAGTTAGGCGAACGCAGCATTCAGATTGATTGCGATGTGATTCAAGCCGATGGCGGTACGCGCACTGCCAGCATTACTGGCGCTTATGTAGCCTTGCATGATGCCATTTCCACCTTATTAGCCAGCGGTAAACTGACAGAAAGCCCGCTTAAACAAGCGGTTGCAGCAATATCTGTCGGTGTGTACAAAGGCGTGCCGGTGCTAGATTTAGATTATCTAGAAGACTCAGACTGCGATACCGATATGAACGTGGTGATTACCGCAGACGGCGGTTTTGTAGAAGTACAAGGCACCGCAGAAGGCGAACCATTTGACCGTGACGCTATGAACGCCATGCTGGATTTAGCGCGTGACGGTATTGCCGAGCTGATTAATCTGCAAACTGAGGCTTTAAGTGTTTAAAAAAATCGTTATTGCTACCGGCAACAAAGGCAAGTTGCGAGAAATTCAGCATATTCTTTCGCCGCTAGAAATTGAGGTGATTCCGCAATCTGAGTTTAACGTGCCTGAATGTGCCGAGCCTTTTTGTACCTTCATAGAAAATGCGCTGGCCAAAGCACGCCACGCCAGCAAGCATACAGGTTTGCCAGCATTGGCAGATGATTCTGGCTTATGTGTCGATGCGCTACAAGGCGCGCCTGGCGTGCGTTCTGCGCGTTATGCGGATAAAGTGAGTGATTTAAATACGAACCAGGACGATCGCAATAACCAAAAGTTGCTACAAGTCATGGCCAATGAAACCAATCGACACGCGCATTTTTACTGTGTCATCGTGCTAGTGCGGCATGAGCATGATCCCGAGCCTATCATCGCCGAAGGGCTATGGGCGGGCGAGATTTTAAGTGAATATCGCGGTGATGACGGTTTTGGTTATGATCCACTATTTTTGGACGATAAAACCGGCAAAACAGTGGCAGAATTATCGTTAGACATCAAAAGCCGTATTAGTCATAGAGGCCATGCAATGGCTAAACTATTGCAGAAACTAGAAAAGTTAAGCAATGAGTAACGTTAAGCAAGCTGTAAAGCTAGTGAATGAGTAGAGCAAATGAGTAACCTTAAAAAACAAGTATTGCCAATATGGCTGCGCGATGACGGCAGCATAGTGGCATGCACAGAAAAAATTAAAGTGATGACGGAAAACTTCGATGAAATCAAACAAATCGCCCAAGATGCACTTGAAGACGGCTTGTTGATGGAAGTTTCAGAAGCGCAAATGCGGGAAGCTTTGCACCAATTAATCGAGTCGCTGGTGAACCCTTATCAAAAAAATCATTGAAATTAAAGCAGAAGCGGCTTTTCACCTAAAGCCCATCAATACTGTAGCGCCGCTTGCCGGAGATGACACGCTTTCTGGGCTTAAAAATCCACCACCCTTATCTTTGTACATACACATTCCGTGGTGCGTAAAAAAGTGTCCGTATTGCGATTTTAATTCGCATGAAAGCCGTAATGAAAATGGCGTGATTCCAGAGGCCGCTTATGTTGACGCATTAATTGCCGACTTAGAACTTGCCACGCCCAAAGTGTGGGGTCGTAAAATTAAAAGTGTATTTTTTGGCGGTGGTACGCCCAGTTTATTTTCTGCAGAATCTATAGACCGCATATTGAGCCACGTGCGTATGCTGACGCCGCTAGAGCTAGATGCAGAAGTGACGCTAGAAGCAAACCCAGGCACCGTAGATGCGGCTAATTTTATTGGCTATAAACAAGCCGGCGTGAACCGCTTATCGCTCGGCATTCAAAGCTTTAACAGTGATTATCTCAAAGCGCTGGGTCGCATACACGATAGCGAACAGGCTTTTTCAGCGGTGGAGCTGGCCTTAAATACGTTTGAGCAAGTGAACTGCGACATTATGTATGGCCTGCCTCAGCAAACGTTGGCCGATGCCATGCGCGATGCTGAAATCGCCGTAAGGTTAAACCCAGCGCATTTGTCGTTTTACCATTTAACTTTAGAGCCCAACACGCCGTTTTATCGCACACCGCCAAGCTTGCCAGATGACGACACCAGCAGCGATATGCAGCTAGAAATTGAGGCTTTGCTCGCACAAAATGGCTATGAACATTATGAAACTTCAGCCTTTGCTAAAAAAGGCAAGCAGGCTAAACATAATCTGAATTACTGGCAGTTTGGTGATTATTTGGGCATAGGCGCGGGTGCGCACAGCAAGCTGAGTTATCACGATAAAATCACTAGAGAAGTCCGGCCTAAACATCCTAAAGCCTATATGCAGCAAGCTTTAGCCGGCACAGCGGTTGAGCGAGAATGGCTGATTAGCCAAGACGAATTAGGCTTTGAATTTATGATGAACGCGCTACGATTAATTGATGGCGTGCCGGTGGATTTATTTCAACAACGCACTGGTTTAAATATTAATAAGCTAGAAATCGCTATTAAAAAAGCCCAAAGCAAAGGTTTGTTATTGCTAGAAAATGGCAATATGCAACCTACGCTATTGGGCCAACGCTTTTTAAATGAATTGCTGGAATTGTTTTTGGTTTAAATGCTTAGATATATTAATAAACGCTAAAGCACTAGAAAGTCGTATGTACCAACGGCACTCCGATTTTCTAAGCGCTAAAGCGCTTGAAAAGTCGTATGTAGGAGCGGCGCCCTCGCCGCGAAGCGATGGTGAACATTCTAAATACTACATTTTGATGCACCATTTTTAGCGCACCCACCATTTTTCGCGGCGAGGGCGCCGCTCCTACAGGTGGATTAAAGGATTGGTAACTAAGAGTTGTAAATTGAGCATGGTTTTAAATAATTAGGGCTTCAGAAACAAAAAAAACGCTAAAGCCCTTGAAAAGTCGTATGTACCACGGGCACTCCGATTTTCTAAGCGCTAAAGCGCTTGAAAAGTCGTATGTAGGAGCGGCGCCCTCGCCGCGATAGCTGTGGAGAGCATTCTAAATACTACATTTTGATGCACCATTTTTAGCTCACACACCATTTTTCGCGGCGAGGGCGCCGCTCCTACATTTTTCCGTTATTTTATCAAGCTTCTAGCGCGTGCAATGGCCGCTTTCACCTGCACAGGTGCGGTGCCACCAATATGATTTCGGCTGTTCAGCGAACCTTCTAGCGTCAATACGGCATACACATCTTCACCAATTTCAGCAGAGAATTCTTGTAGCTTGGCTAGCGGCAACTCGCTCAAATCTACTTTTTTATCAACCGCATAACGCACAGCAAGCGCAACTACTTCATGCGCATCTCTAAACGGCATGCCTTTTTTAGCTAAATAATCGGCTAAATCGGTGGCGGTTGCGTAGCCTTCAAACGCGGCTTGGCGCATATTTTCTTTATTCACCACAAAGCCTTTTTTAACCACCACGCCATTTTCAAGCACCGGCAAGCGCAACATATCGGCATAAATTTCTAGCGTCACCAATAAAGTATCTGCCGTATCAAATAGCGGTTCTTTATCTTCTTGATTGTCTTTATTGTAGGCCAGCGGTTGGCCTTTCATGAGTGTTAGCAAAGCCGTTAAATGACCATACACACGACCTGTTTTGCCGCGCACTAACTCAGGCACATCCGGGTTCTTTTTTTGCGGCATGATGGATGAGCCTGTGCAAAAACGATCGGCAATATCAATAAAAGCAAATCTAGGCGAGCTCCACAAAATAAGCTCTTCGGATAAGCGTGATAAATGCGTCATCACTAGCGAAGCGGCAAAGGTAAATTCAATGGCAAAATCGCGGTCAGAAACGGCATCTAGCGAGTTTTCGCAAACGCCATCAAACCCTAGTGTTTTCGCCACCATTTCACGGTCTATCGGGTAGCTAGTGCCAGCCAAAGCGGCAGCACCAAGCGGCAAACGGTTGATTCGTGTTCTACAATCGTTAAAGCGCGCAACATCACGTTTCAGCATTTCTACATAGGCCATTAAATGGTGGCCAAAGGTCACCGGTTGCGCGACTTGTAAGTGTGTAAAGCCCGGCATAATAGTGTCAAAATGCGCTTCGGCTAAATCTAGCAGGCTTAATTGCAAGTTTGCCAAGCTGGCGGTAATTTGGTCTGTGGTGGCGCGTAACCAAAGTCTAACATCTGTGGCCACTTGGTCGTTACGGCTTCGGCCGGTATGCAAGCGCTTGCCTGCGTCACCAATTTTATCGGTGAGGCGCTTTTCAATATTCAAATGTACGTCTTCTAAATCTAGCAACCATTCAAAAGTGCCCGCTTCAATTTCTTGCAGAATTTCGGCTAAACCAAGCTCAATCGATTTTACGTCAGCTAGGCTGATAATATTTTGCGCGCCAAGCATTTGTGCGTGTGCGAGTGAGCCTTGAATATCAAACGCGGCTAGGCGGTGATCAAAACCAATAGAGGCGGTATATTTTTTGACTAGCTCAGCCACTGGTTCGTTAAATCTGCCAGACCAGCTAGTACTTTTTTTATTGAGTGCGCTTTCTTTTTGTGTCACTTTTTAGTTCTCGTTTAACGGTGATTGATTGTGGATTATCTTTTGCATGTATTTACTTTGGCTAATATTTATTTGCCATTTATTTACGCTAATTTTGGCGTAATATTTTAAATATTGTTTAATAATAATATACTTAAGTGCTTAGTATAAAGCAAAACACAAAGGCCGCTATGCCACTCGGATCAAAAATTGCCCATGAAAAAATCTAGCCGATTGCCTGATCTGCGTAATTTGGGCGTTAATTTACGTTTATTAATGATCGTCAATAGCATGCTGTTGTTGGGTGCAGTTTTACTCAGCACTAATTTCAATCAGTTTTTCATTGTTTTTACTAGCGCTTCAGCTATTGCGCAACCCATGTTGCTGCTTAGTCTTTTGGGTTTATATATTGCGTATCCACAGCTCATTAAACTACCTTACTGGCAAGGCTTACTGGCGATTATAGGCATCGTATTGTTGAGCTGTAGTAGCGTGTACACGCTGATTTCGCAGCTCTTGATATTCAATGATTTACCCACGCAAACACGCGTATTGTTTTTTGCTTTAATGTTAACGGCAATCACTTTTTATTATTTTAATTTGCATCATCGCGCCTATTCTCCAGCGTTGGTCGAGGCTAGGTTGCAAGCGCTACAAGCACGTATACGCCCGCATTTTTTGTTTAACAGCATTAACGCGGTGTTGTCTTTGATTCGTAGCCAACCCAAACAAGCCGAAACCGCCTTAGAAGATATGGCTGATTTATTTAGAGTGTTGATGGCCGACAACCGTGATTTAGTGCCATTGGCGCAAGAGATTGCCTTATGTAGACAATATTTAGCCTTGGAAAAACTACGTTTGGATGAGCGCTTGATGATCGCCTGGCAAATCGATAATATGCCGCCAGATGCTCTAATACCGCCCTTGCTGTTGCAACCATTGCTTGAAAATGCGGTGTATCACGGCATAGAGCCGCTAGCAACCGGTGGCACGATTACCATTCAAATTTATACCAAACGTAAGGAAGTGCATCTTGTAATAAGCAACCCTTACAATACGCAAAAGAGTCACCAAGCGGGCAATAAAATGGCCTTGAGCAATATTAAAGAGCGTTTAATGCTACATTTTGATCTGGAAGCGTCGTTAAAAAGCACACAATCCAATAGTGAATATCAGGTACACATTATTTTGCCTTACACTCAAAAATGACCAGCACCATGCTAAAACTTATCATTGCCGATGACGAAGCGCCTGCGCGCAATCGGCTGCGTGAGTTGCTTGCTGAGATCAGTCATATTGACGTTGTGGCCGAAGCTAAAAATGGACAAGAAGCACTGAATCTAGCCAGCGAATATCAGCCTGATATTGTCTTACTTGACGTGCGTATGCCAGTGATGGATGGCATAGAGGCCGCACAACATCTGCAAAAAATGGCGAAACCGCCAGCCATTATTTTTACTACCGCTTTTGATAATTACGCCATGCAGGCATTTGATATAAGCGCTGTTGATTATTTATTAAAACCGATACGCCTAGAGCGCCTGCAAGTCGCTATTAACAAAGCGCGCGCGCTATTACCCGGCCAGCTTGAGGCACTCGCACCGCTTAACCGCCAAAGAACACATTTTAGTATTAACGAGCGTGGCCGTATTTTACTGGTGCCGCTTAGTGAGGTAATTTATTTACGCGCCGAGCTTAAGTATGTCACCGTGCGCACCGCAGTGCGTGAATACTTGATAGAAGAATCTCTGACCCATTTAGAGCAGGAATTCAGCGGAATTTTCATACGATTGCATCGTAATTGCTTGGTGGCTAACGATTATATTTTAGGTTTTGAAAAACGCGCTGTTGATAGCGCAGCACACAACCCAGAGGATGAGGTGAATGCGGATAGGGACAGCCCTAAAAGTGCTGAAAAGCAATGGGTGGCCATGTTAAAGCTCGTACCAGAAACCATCGCGGTCAGCCGGCGTCAACAACATTTAATCCGCGAGGCGTAAGCACCTCGATTAAAGAAAGTGATCAATACCACATATAGTGCAGGGCTCAAGGCTTAGTGAGGCTAAGCCAGCGCTTGTGTTAAAATTAAACAACTTTTATTGAACCGCAACAATATCCAAGAAATGAATATAAAAAGCCATGCATAATTCAGCCAACATTCAACATTCAAACGCCGCACCAAGCAAGTTAGTCATCGCCTCGCGCGAAAGCCCGCTAGCCATGTGGCAGGCGCTACATATTCAAAGCCGTTTGCAAGCACTTTACCCAAGCACTACGGTAGAAATTTTGGGCATGACCACTACCGGCGATCAAATTTTAGACACGCCGTTGGCTAAGGTTGGCGGTAAAGGCTTGTTTGTAAAAGAGCTAGAAATGGCTTTGGCTGATGGTCGCGCAGACTTAGCCGTACACAGCATGAAAGACGTGCCGATGAATTTGCCTGAAGGCTTTATGATGGCGGCTACTGGTGAACGCGAAGATCCGCGTGATGCCTTTGTTTCAAATGACTTTGCTAGCTTAGAAGATTTGCCAGCGGGTAGCGTAGTGGGCACTTCAAGTTTACGCAGACAAAGCCAATTGCAAGCGCGGCTGCCTCATTTGAAAATAGAATCTTTACGCGGCAATTTACAAACGCGCTTACGTAAACTAGATGAAGGCCAATATGCCGCTATTATTCTGGCAGCGGCTGGCTTAATTCGCTTAGGTCTAGAAGCGCGTATTCGCAGTGCAATTTCACCAGAATTAAGTATTCCTGCGGTTGGACAAGGCGCTTTAGGCATAGAAATTTGCACAAACCGCCCAGATTTACTCAGTGTGCTTGCGCCATTAAACCATGCCGATACGCAAGTGTGTGTTGAAGCAGAGCGTGGCATGAGCCGCGCGTTAGCAGGAAGCTGTACCGTGCCATTAGGCGCTTATGCGATTTGCGAGGCGGATAATATCCGCATCACTGGTTTTGTGGCGAGTGTAGATGGCAAGCAGATGTTGATTGAAAGTGTGATCGGTAGCAGAACTCAGGCAGAAGCACTGGGCCAAGCACTGGCGGCACAATTACGCGCAAATGGCGCGGATGCAATTCTGGCTTTGCTGGATTAAATTGATTTATATGTCTTTGAAAAATTTGATGAACAATTCGATGAACAATTCATAAGTGACATAAATTCCACATGTAGGAGCGGCGCCTCGCCGCGAAAAATGGCGTAACTTTCGCTATCGCGGCGAGGCGCCGCTCCTACATACGACTTTTCAAGCGCTTTAGCGCTTAGAAAATCGGAGTGCCGTTGGTACATACGACTTTTCAAGCGCTTTAGCGCTTAGAAAATCGGAGTGCCCGTGGTGCCGAAAACGCTATGCCTGTGGTTTACTGCATTACTTAAGCCTTTTTAGTTTAAGGCATGTTTATTTATTTTGAAATATTAATTTGGCATGTGATTTAACAAATGAATAACTCACTCAATGGCTTTGGTATTGCTATCACGCGACCGCCAGATCAGGCGACGCGCTTGTGTGCCGCTATTGAGCAACAAGACGGCAACGCGATTTTATTTCCGTTAATCACCATTGCGCCTTTAGATGATTACAGTGCATTTGAGCAGGTGATTAGCGATTTGGAATCAGTGCATTGGGCAATATTTATTAGCACCAATGCGGTAGAAAACGCGATGCCGCGCCTCATCAAAAAATTAGGTAAGGTGCCAGAACATTTAAAGTTTGCCGCGATTGGTCAGCAAACCGCTAAAGCGCTGGCATTTTATGGTGTGCCACATGTGTTAATTCCAACGAACAGATTTGACAGTGAATCCTTGCTCGCTTTGCCTGAAATGCACGATGTCGCCAAACAAACGGTGATGGTTTTTCGTGGCGTTGGCGGGCGCGAAGTCTTAGCTGATACGCTAAAAGAACGCGGTGCGCAGATTATTTTTGCAGAAAGCTATAGGCGTATTAATCCACAAACTGATTGTACTGAGTTGGCGCAATTATGGCGCCAGCAACAGTTACACGCGCTAGTGGTGACCAGTTCAGAAGCTATGCGACATTTATTGCAAATGACCAATAATGGTAGCGATGAATGGATACGCAAAGTTGCGATTTGTGTGAACCACGCACGCATTGCTGAGGAGGCCGAAGCGCTAGCTTTGAACGTGCATATTGCCGATGCACCAGGTGATGAGTCTATGTTATCTTGCCTGCAAAAAGTGTTAATAAATAAGCCATGAACGACGATCAAACGCTATTAACGCAAACGCCTATACAGGCTGATGAGCAAACGGCTCCAGAAATGGCAAAACGTAAGCCCTCACTCTTCGCAAAAACGGCTTTGGTATTGGTTGTGCTAACATTTTTATCGCTCGCTTGGCAGTGGCTAAATACACGGCAAAGATTTAACGAAGTGGAAAAATCACTCAGCCAAAAATTAGAGGCGTTTCAGGCGCTTAATCAGCAAAGTCTGATGCTAGCCAAGCAAGCGGAAGAGCGTAGCACGCAGGCCAATGCGCGCACTTTATTGCTGGAAGAAAAGCTGGCAGAATCGCGCGATCAGCAAGAGGTATTGCAAACCTTATACGACCAATTAGCAGAAAATCGCGAGGCCACCGCAGTAGCAGAAGTGGAACAATTATTAACCATTGCCAACCAACAGTTACAGCTGGCGAACAATGTAAAGTCTGCGTTATTGGCTTTGCAAGCCGCCGATAAACGCTTAGAGCCACTGGCTTTGCCGCGTGCTATTCAGCTACGCGCTACGCTAGCGCTTGAGATTGAAAAACTTCGCGCTTTACCGCAAGTGGATGTGATGGCGATGGGCGCACAGTTAGAAGCGCTGGGCAGTTTGTGCGCTACCTTGCCGTTAATTAGTGAGCGTCAGCCGACCTTAAATCTTGCCGCGGCTGAGAAAGTTTCGACTAAAACCAAGCCAGCGAATAGCTTACAAAAATTTGCATTTGCCGTGTGGGCAGACATTAAAGGTTTGGTGACAGTTGAGCGCATAGATAAACCTGAGCCGCCATTGCTAGCGCCTGAGCTGGCGTTCTATTTGCGTGAAAATCTAAAGCTAAGGCTACTGACGGCAAGAATCGCCTTATTGCAACATGATGAAGGTAGTTATCGCGCGGACATAAAAGCGGTGCAAAGTTGGCTAAATCAATATTACGATACCAAGCATCCTAATGCGATTAAAGCGTTGCGCCTGCTAAAACAGCTTTCTGACAACAATGTTGGCATAGAATTACCGCAACTCACAGAAAGCCTGGCGGCCGTCAATCGTTATAAATTGACGCTTGAAAAAAGTGATTAAGCCCATGTTTAGGCCCATGTTAAAGCGATGCTGAAACGCAATCTATTTTGGTGGTTATTGATGTTTTGCCTCTTGGTCGGCATCGTTTGGCTTGCCAGTAATAATACTGGCTATGTGCTGATAGTGCGGCCACCTTACCGCCTGCAATTTTCATTCAACTTTTTACTTATTCTAATAGTGCTAGGTTTTCTAGCGCTCCATTATTGTTTAAGATTTGTGCATTATTTACGCCGTTTGCCTATCAATAGGCGTAGTAAAAAAGAAGTGCAGCGCCTACAAGCCAGCAATGCCGCGCTAATAGAAGGAATGCATGCGCTAGCGGAAGGTGATTTTGAAAGTGCAGAAATAGCCGTGAGACACGCACATGATTTAATTCAAAATGCTGACCATGAGAAGTTGATGGCAGCGCTAGCCGCAGAAAAGAACAAGCAAGAATTTGTGATTTAATCACCTCAACCGCATGTGGGCCTAGTGCTTTATCAAGTTAAACTGCCGTTGAATGGCTGTTTAATATCATCATTATCTAATCATTTATATCCCTATTAATAAGGCCATTTTACATAAGCCAATAATCATAAATATTTGATTTAGAAGTTATTATAGATTTGGGTACTCGAATGTAAATCCTTAATAAGGTCTATATCCAAATGACAATAATAAATGATTATCTTATTGCACCATTATTGGTTAATGTGCAAGCGCCAATCAAAACTACGCGTGTAGCAGAATTTCCCCTTGGTCATTTGCAGGCGGGCGAATTCAAGAACATAGCGAAATATCCGCAAAAGAAGCCATGCTTGATCAATAGCCTAGTTGCCACCTGTTCCAGCTATTGATATGAATTATAAAGGGCTACGATTCAAGTTGATTACCGTTGCTGCCCTCAGCCTGCTGTTGCTGTTAGTGGTTGAGTTTATTGCCACGCAATCTCTACTTTTACAGGGCTATACCAAACTAGAGTCTGATAAGACTTACATTCAAATAAGTAATGCAAAAAAAATGTTTGTGCAGCAAGGTCAGCAATTAGAAGGTTTGACTAAGGATTGGGCGCATTGGGATGATAGTTATGACTATATGGAGACGCATAAGCAAGCTTATATTGATTCTAATTACAATAATGCGACTTTTAATAATCTCAAAATTAACGCGATTTTCATTACCAACAACCAAGGTGAAATTGTTTATGCAAACGGCTATGATTTTGTCAACGATAAGCCTTGGGCTATACCGCCAAACCTAAATCTAGCGGTTAGCAATAATGGTGTGTTTGTTCGGCCAACGAAGACTGGAAATCTAACCGGCCTGTTGTGGACCCCCGATGGCTTGATGGTGGTTTCGGCTACAGATATTCTGCCAACAACGTCAAAAGGTAATCGTCGTGGAGTACTCACCATGATGCGCTTGGTAGACCAAGCACTTATTCAGCAGTTAGAAGAACTGGTAGGCGCAAAAATTAGCATCATGTCACTTTCTAATCCGCACAATAACCCTGAAGATTTAATGATCGCTAACCAGAGAATTACTAATCAAACCGGCTGGGCGATGCAGGCACTAAATAAAAATGAAGTGGCTGGTTATACCAAATTGAAAACAGTGTATTCAAATAATGATTTGTTATTAAAAACGACCAGCGACCGAAAAATATTTGAGCTAGGAAAAAATAGCACTAGCCTTATCCTTTGGTCAACAGGTGCAATTGCGTTGCTGTTGCTAATATTAAGCGGACTTTTCGATAAGTGGGTGATGGCTAGGTTAGCCAAGCTCAGTAGCAGTGTGAATCTAATTCATGAATCTGCAGATTCAACTGCTCGCGTGCCAGAAATTGCAGGGAGTGATGAGCTTTCTAGTCTAGCGCAACGTATTAATGGCATGCTGATTAGCCTTGATGATCAACAAAAAGCGTTGAAAGATAGTGAGTTTCGCTGGAAATTTGCCATAGAAGGCACCGGTGACGGTGTCTGGGACTGGAATATCCAAACGGGTGAGGCGCAATACTCAAAGCTATGGAAGAGCATGTTAGGCTATTCGGAAGAGGATGTTTTACCTACGCATGATGAATGGATCCGTCGCATTGATCCGCAAGATCAAGAATATGTTGCAAAGACTATGCAAGATTATCTAGATGGGGAAACTGAGATTTATATCGTTGAATATCGTTTGCGATGCAAAGATAACCAATATAAATGGATTCTTGGCCGTGGGATGATAGTGACTTACAGCGATGAGGGTAAACCTTTACGTATGTTAGGCACACATACCGATATTACCGATAGAAAAGAGGCTGAAGTTGAGCTTAAAATTGCCGCCACTGCCTTTGAATCTCAAGAAGGTATGTTCATCACCGATGCCAACAATGTCATTCTTCGCGTTAATCGCGCCTTTACTCTCATGACAGGCTATACAGCAGATGAGGCGGTTGGTAATACGCCTAGGCTAATCAGCTCTGGCCGACATGATGCAGATTTTTATGCAGAAATGTGGGATAGCCTGACAAGCCAATATGTATGGGAAGGTGAAATTTGGAATAGACGCAAAAATGGCGAAATTTATCCAGAGCATATCAATATTACGGCAGTAAAAGACGACAAAGGTAATGTTACCAACTACGTTGCTAGTTTTACCGATATTACTTTACGTAAAGCGGCAGAAGAAGAGATTCAGCACCTAGCATTCTATGATCAGCTGACTGGCCTGCCAAACCGGCGCTTATTACTAGACCGCCTTCAGCAGTCAGTCGCTTACAATGAGCGCATTAATCGAGGTGGGGCAATTCTTTTTTTAGATTTGGATTACTTCAAAGCGCTTAATGACACGCTAGGCCACGACGTTGGCGACATCTTGTTGAAGCAGGTTGCGTTAAGGCTAGAATCTTGTGTGCGAGATTGCGATACCGTTGCCAGACTTGGGGGTGATGAGTTTGTCATCATGCTAGAAAGCTTGAGCGAGCATCCACTTGAAGCAGCAAGTCAAGCCGAGGAAGTGGGAAAAAAAATACTCTTCCATCTGAACAAGCCTTATCAATTGGCTAGCCACGAATATCACAGTACGCCAAGCATAGGCGCGGTGCTTATAAATAATCAAAATCGAGCGCCAGAAGAACTCTTAAAGCAAGCTGATATTGCGATGTATCAGGCCAAGAAGGCTGGGCGCAATACCTTACGCTTCTTCGACCCAGAGATGCAAGCCAGTATTAATCTACACGCAGAAATTGAGCGTGAGCTATACGAGGCATTAGAGCAAGAACAGTTAGTTTTGTATTATCAAGCGCAAGTAGGCAATGATGGGAATTTCGTAGGTGCAGAGGCATTGTTGAGATGGAATCATCCAATACGAGGCTTGGTGTCGCCGCAACAGTTTATTCCAAAGGCAGAGGAAACTGCTTTGATTCTGAGTATTGGTTTTTGGGTGTTAAAAGCAGCATGCGCTCAACTTCAAGAATGGCAACAACATCCCGCGACATCTGACTTAGAGCTTTCAGTCAATGTGAGCGCAAAACAATTACATCAAGTTGAGTTCTTGCATCAGGTAGAGGCGCTGGTGCTTCAGTATGCTATTAATCCACTTAAACTCAAGCTAGAGCTAACGGAAAGCGTATTGTTGGGCGATATAGAAAACACCATTGACGTTATGACTAAATTAAATGAAACCGGCATCCGCTTTTCTTTAGATGACTTTGGTACAGGGTATTCTTCTTTGCAATATCTCAGGCAGTTGCCTATTGGCCAGCTTAAAATCGATCAATCTTTTGTGCGCGACATTGCCTCTGATAGCAATGCTGAAGCGATTGTACGCACGATTGTGGCAATGGCAGATACATTAAATCTGAATGTCATTGCCGAAGGTGTAGAAACAAAAGAACAGCAACACTTGCTAGTGAAAAACGGCTGCATGAACTTTCAAGGCTACTTATTCAGTAAGCCGCTACCGATAGAAGATTTTCAAATATTAGTGGGCGCTGTTTAACTGAACCTAGGCAGATACTCGCTAGACTCAGTTTGAAGGCTGACTAAATTTAATGAGCAAAAAGTATTTAAATAGTTGGTGCTACGCTAGCCACCGGCTTTGCATAATTAAACGCGTCAGAGTGAAACGCATCATCGGCCAAACCGGCATTTACAAAGCTCGCATGTGCAATCTCCACCATCGCAGGCGCGCCGCAACAGTAAACTTCATAGGCAGCCAAGCCAGTATTTTCGGCATTGGCAAAATCATCTAATATCGCTTGGTGGACAAAACCAGTGCGGCCTTGCCACTGATCTTCAGGCAAGGCATCAGAAAGTACGGGTATAAACTGAATATGCGGATATTGCGCCGCCCAAGATTCAGGCAATGCTGGCATGTATAAGTCTTGTAGTGAGCGGGCACCCCAGTAAAGCGTAATTTCACGCTGAATATTCTGCTGTAGCATGTGCTCAATAATGCCTTTGATAGGCGCAAAACCAGTGCCACCTGCCACCATGATGATAGGTTTTTCTGAATCTTCACGCAGATAAAAGCTGCCAAATGGCGCTTCAATGCGCATGATGGCTTTGTCCGGCATTTCGTTAAATACATATTGAGTAAACTGCCCGCCAGGTATCAAACGTAAATGCAGCTCTAAAGTGTTGTCTACATGTGGCGCATTGGCTAAGGAAAAGGCGCGGCGCTTGCCATCTTTCAGTAAAAACTCAATATATTGCCCAGCTTTGAATTTTAAATGTTCGCTACTCGGCAGCTTTAAAAACAAAGCCATTACATCGTGCGAAAGCTGCTCTTTACTTTCTACCCGAGCAGGAATAATGCGTGGTTGAATGACACCTTCGTTGATTTCTCTGCATTCAACGCTTAGGTCAGAGAGAGGCCGTGCACAGCAAAATAAAGCTTTACCCGCAGTTTTCTCTGCCTCAGTTAAGGCGCTGTTGGCATAGTCGCCATAATCAACTTCACCACTCAAAATAGTGCCTTTGCAACTGCCGCATGTACCGTTTCGGCATCCGTAAGGAATATTGAAACCTGCACCAATTGCAGATTCCAGTACGGTTTCAGAAGGTTTGCTAACGTAGTTATGGCCGCTTGGTTGTAAGGTGATTTGATAAGTCATGAGGCGTACTTTCAGGTAATTTAAAGCTGTCGGATTTAGTCATTTATTTTTAAATGTATTTTCCGACTTGTTTTGTATTCAATTAGTTGCGATGAAATGGATTATTGTTGGTGTCACGCTTAATTTCAATATTCTAATCTTTAAATGCTAGCCTTTAAGCTCTAGTCTTTAAACTATAGTCTTTAAACTATAGTCTTTAAAATTTAGCCATTAAGATTTAGTCTTCACGGTGAAATTCGCCTTCTATCACATCATCATTTGCAGCTTTATCTGCACGGTAATTTGGTTGACTTTGTGACGGGTTATTGCCAGTATTGTTTTTAGAGGCATTGATGGGAATTAGCAGTAAAACTGCCGCAATCACGTCTGTCATCACCCCAGGAATAATCAATAATACGCCAGCAAAAATATTACGCGCGCTACCAAAAATGGCCTTCATCGGGTTGCTGTCTTGCATCAGGCTTTGCATCATACGGCCTGAAAGTAATGTTTTTTCTTCTCGAATGAGTTGTAAGCCTAGCCAGGCTACCGCGACTAAGTAAAGCACCACCCACCAACCATATAAGTGCATTAAGCTCACTAAAATCCAGATTTCAGCGATAGGAAAAGCGAGTAAAATCAATATGAATATTAAACGCATGGGCGTCTTGTCTCCGTAGTATTAGATTGGTGCTGTTAAATTAGCTGTGTTAAATTAACCGTAATAAAAGTCTGTATTGAACGTATGTTGCTAATTACATTCTAAGTAAATTGTGCCTAGCATCTATAATTGCAAGACTGTAATTGCAAGACTGTGTAATTACAATAGCTTAAATTTTAAAAAATGGAACACTAGTACGTGAAAAATTTACAATTAAAGTCCTGGTTAAATAAGCTAGTCGCTGTCATTAGCGTGGGTCTGTTTTTTGTCTTATCGGCAAATTTACAGGCTGCTGAGGCCAATAAAAGCTCAACCCTTAACGCCTTATTTGACAGCGCTAGCTCGGAAACATTTTTGACGCCAGAAGAAGCGTTTAAGCTTAAGTTAACGGCAATCGATGCGGAAAATATTCAAGCTGATTTTAGTATTGCGCCCGGCCATTATTTATATCGCCAGCGGATAAAATTTGAAATTAAAAGTACGCCAGACGTAAAGCCTAGTAGCTCACAAATAGTGCAAATAACGCTACCGACAGGCGAGATTAAAGAAGATGCAAATTTTGGTAAGCAAGAAGTCTATCACCATGATTTTAAAGCCAATATCAAGATTGCAAACGCTGGCGCATCTAGCGTTGATATTGCCGCTAGTTATCAGGGCTGTAGCGAAAAAGGTTTATGTTATGCGCCAATTAAAAAAACGATTAATGTCGAACTGAATAAAGCAGTATCCGCAAATAATAGCGCTGCTGTGTTGGATAACGCGGCCACCCCAAGCAATTCAGAAAACTCGTCTGAAGATGACACGACGACATTGCTAAAAACCGGCAATATCTGGCTGATTATTTTAGGCTTTTTTGGTGCCGGTTTATTGTTATCACTCACGCCTTGCGTGCTACCTATGATTCCAATTTTATCCAGCATTATCGTCGGTAGCCAATCTCAGGGTCAGCACGTTAGTAAGCTGCACAGCTTTGCTTTATCGGTGGCTTATGTGCTGGGCATGGCTTTAAGTTATACCCTTGCGGGCGTTGCTGCTGGCTTATCTGGCAATTTACTGAGTCAGTCATTACAAAACCCTTGGGTGTTAGGCGCTTCAGCTTTGGTATTTGTTTTGCTTGCACTCTCAATGTTTGGTTTTTACGAGCTGCAATTGCCTAGCGCACTCGAAACAAAATTAATCAAAACTAGTAACAAGTTTAAAGGTGGAAAATTTATAGGTGTGTTTGTCATGGGCGCATTATCAGCTTTAATTGTTAGCCCTTGTGTAGCCGCGCCATTAGCCGGTGCGCTAATTTATATCAGCCAATCACATAACGTATTTTTAGGTGGCACAGCGCTATTTGCTTTGTCATTGGGCATGGGCGTGCCTTTATTGTTAATTGGCGCTTCAGCGGGAAAATTACTACCAAAAACCGGCAACTGGATGAACGCAGTGCGCAACTTTTTTGGCGTTCTGATGTTGGCAATGGCGGTTTGGCTAGTGTCGCCAGTGATTCCAGCTAGCGTGCAATTGGCGCTGTGGGCTACGCTACTAATTGTGACCGCGGTTTTCCTTAATGCGCTAGATAATTTACCAGCCCATGCCAATGGTTTTGCCAAATTTTGGAAAGGCATAGCCGTCATTCTATTAATATTTGGCATCACTTTATTAATTGGTGCACTTTCTGGGGCAAAGTCTGCCTTGCAGCCATTTAATGGCATTACTAGCAGCTTTGCCGCCAATAGTAGAAACGCAAACCAGTTGCAAAATTCGCCTTCACAGGGTTCTACTTTGGCCTTTACCCGCATTACCAATATCGCTCAACTAGATAAAAAACTAGCAGAAGCCAAGGGCAAGCCAGTCATGCTGGATTTTTATGCAGATTGGTGCGTGGCCTGTAAAGAGTTGGAGCAACTGACTTTTAGTGATGCCAAAATTCAGCAATTACTTAAAAACACCACGCTATTACAAGTAGACGTGACGGCGAACACTGAGGATGACAAAGCGCTACTTAAACGCTTTGCCTTATTTGGCCCGCCCGGTATTGTGTTTTTTGATGGTAATGGTAAAGCGATGTCGTCGGTAAAAACTGTAGGCTTCCAAAACGTGGAGCGATTTTCTGCAACGCTGGCGAAACGTGACTATTGCATAGTTGCACCGGCTAATCGTGAGGCATCGACACAAAAATGCTAAAAAAAATATTATCAGCAATCATCTATTTGGCGCTAATGATGGTGCTAGGCTTCGCTATTTATCACTATTTATTAAGTCCAAACAAAGCTAGCAGCCAAACCAGTGAGCTGAATACGCAGACTTTATTTGCCGCCAATTTACCTAATGAAAATGGCGTGAACCAAGCGCTTAAGCAGTACAAAGGGAAGATAATCGTGCTTAATTTTTGGGCTACCTGGTGCGCGCCATGCCGCGAAGAAATGCCTGAACTTTCTCAATTATATACAGAATATAAAAGTAAAAATGTGGTCGTGCTTGGTATTGCGGTGGATGAATTGGCTTTGGTTAAGGAGTTTTCTTTAGCCACTCCGGTTAGCTATCCGCTATTTGCCGCTGAAAATGATGGCATGAACTTAGGTATTGATTTGGGTAACGACAAAGGTGTTTTGCCATACACGGTAATTATTAATGCTGATGGTAGCGTGGTTAAAACTTTCTTTGGTCGCATCAATAAATCATTAATATCATCCACCTTGAAGCCCTTATTGCCGCCATAAAGTGATATTCCTAGCGGCTAGCCTTAAGTGATTAATATCAGCCACTTAAATGATTAATCTAGGCTAATTTCGTTTAATTATACTAAAGTTACTGGACAAAACCGCTTAACTTCGGCAAACTTGCGTTTATGAGTATCCGCAATTTACGCAATAAAATGGTCAAAAAAGTGGTAAGCCATGACAGCTAAATCTATTTTAGTGTTGCATGGCCCCAACCTCAATTTATTGGGTTTACGTGAGCCTATGCATTATGGCAACGTAACACTAAGCACCATTAATCAAACTTTGGCCGACAAAGCCAAGCTGGCCAATATTGCTTTAGAAACCTATCAAAGCAATTTTGAAGGTGAGCTCGTTACAAAAATTCAAGCCTTAGCCACAACACCGGTGGATTTTGTCATTATCAACCCAGCCGCATTCACACACACATCCGTTGCTATGCGCGATGCATTAAGTGCCGTTAAAGTACCGTTTATTGAAGTACATTTATCCAATGTTTATGCCCGCGAGGCATTTAGGCATCATTCGTATTTCACCGATATTGCAGTCGGTGTTATTAGTGGTTTGGGAGCGCAAGGGTATTCTTTAGCGCTAGATTACGCCATCGAGCAAATCAGTCATAACGTAAGTAGTCATTAAAAGCACAATTAATTTAGTCTGCGATATGGTTGTTTATATCGCTATTTAGTCATACTTTTTACAAGATTTTAAGAGGTTATTATGGATTTACGCAAACTTAAAAAGTTAATTGATCTAGTTCAAGAATCAGGCATTGCCGAACTTGAACTTACAGAAGATGGTGAAAAAGTACGCATTAGCCGCAACTTCACTTCTAATAATATGCCTATGCAGCAACAATATGCACCTATGCAATATGCTGCTGCACCTCAAGGTCAGGCGCCACAAGTGGCGGTGACGGTTGATGCACCAGCGGTTGAAGAAGGCCATGCGGTTAAATCACCAATGGTCGGTACTTTTTACCGTTCAGCATCGCCTGATTCAAAAGCGTTTGTTGAAGTGGGCGATACTGTTGCAGTAGGCGATACGCTTTGCATTATTGAAGCCATGAAGCTATTAAACGAAATTGAGTCAGACAAAGCGGGTGTGGTGACCAAAATATTAGTCGATAACGGCCTAGCGGTTGAATACGGCGAACCGCTCTTTATTATTGCTTAAGCACGGGATTTCAATCACATGGCTATGTTTGACAAAATTTTAATTGCTAACCGCGGCGAAATCGCCTTACGTGTGCAACGCGCCTGTCGCGAACTTGGTATTAGAACGGTTGCCGTTCACTCTGAAGCAGATCGTGAAGCTAAATACGTAAAACTGGCAGATGAATCTGTTTGTATTGGCCCTGCGGCGTCTAGCCAAAGTTACCTGAATATTCCAGCGGTAATTAGCGCGGCAGAAGTCACCGATGCACAGGCGATTCACCCTGGCTACGGTTTCTTATCAGAAAATGCTGATTTTGCAGAACGTGTAGAACAAAGCGGTTTTGTATTTATTGGCCCGCGCGCAGAAACCATACGCTTGATGGGTGATAAAGTTTCAGCCAAAAATGCCATGAAAAAAGCTGGTGTGCCTTGCGTGCCAGGTTCAGAAGGCGCTTTAACCGACGACCCAGCTGAAATTATTAAAACGGCTAAAGCCGTTGGCTACCCAGTCATTATTAAAGCTGCCGGCGGCGGCGGCGGTCGTGGTATGCGCGTGGTGCATACTGAGGCGGCGTTAATTGCCTCTGTGAATATGACCAAAGCGGAAGCGCAGGCAGCTTTTGGTAATCCTGTGGTTTACATGGAAAAATACCTAGAAAAACCACGCCATATTGAAATTCAAATTTTGGCCGATCAACATGGTAATGCGGTATTTTTAGGCGAGCGCGATTGCTCTATGCAGCGTCGCCACCAAAAAATTATTGAAGAAGCGCCAGCGCCCTTATTAAACCCACGTTTACGCGACAAAATCGGTGAGCGTTGTGCTGAAGCCTGCCGTAAAATTGGCTATCGCGGTGCGGGTACTTTTGAGTTTTTATATGAAAACAATGAGTTCTATTTCATTGAAATGAATACTCGCCTACAAGTTGAGCACACCGTCACAGAAATGATTACTGGCATTGATTTAGTGCAACAGCAAATTTTTGTCGCTGCTGGCGAAAAACTTAAATTCCGTCAAAAAGATATTGTGCTTAAAGGCCATGCTATTGAATGCCGCATTAATGCAGAAGACCCGTACAGCTTTGTGCCATCTCCGGGAAAAATCAGCAAGTTTCACATGCCGGGCGGCCCAGGTGTGCGCATAGATACGCATGCTTACGCAGGCTACACCGTGCCTCAGCATTATGATTCTATGATAGGTAAGCTGATTACTTATGGTGATACGCGTGATCAAGCGATTGCCCGTATGCGCATTGCTTTATCAGAAATGATGATAGATGGTATTAGCACCAATGTTGCGCTTCATGCGGATTTAATGGCAGATGCAGCGTTTCATGCTGGCGGCACTAGCATTCATTACCTAGAGCAAAAACTAGGTATTTATAATAAATAATAAGTATTTATAATAAATAATGCGTTATTTAGGCGTGACTTTCCTGAAGCCGCCTGGCTAAAGCTGGCTTTAAATCAAACAGTAAGCACTAAAATTAATAAGTAGGGTAAGCATGGCTTGGGTATCGTTAAAAATTGAAGCGCAGGATAATACAGCTGATTTAATTAGCGATACGCTGATGTCA
>CANFZA010000022.1 GCA_947451235.1 Methylophilaceae bacterium
CCAGAAACACCGCCAAAAGCATTGAGCGTTAAATCCGCTAGCGTATTGCCAAGTGGTGAAACTACGCCTAAGCCAGTAATAACAACGCGTTGCCGATTCGACACATTAGCCATTATTTATTTTGTTCTAAAATTAATTGGTGCACCAATACTGCAACATCATGCAAGGTGCTGATTTTTACTTGATCGTTGGGTACTTTAATATTGAAGTAATCTTCAGCACTAAAAATAACATCAAAAGTATCAAGTGAATCTAAACCCAGCACTTGTAGATCACTTTCAGGCTTAATCTCCGCCTGATCCATATCCATTTTATCTGCAATCATTTTCGCTAATGCGTTTGTAACATCATCTAGACTTGGGATTTGATTGCTAGTAGTTTGTGCGGTCATTACTTTTGATCCTATTGATTAATATCGATACAGGCAGGCATCTTATACAGAAACCGGCGTAGATTCATGCTTTTTATTAGCGATCAGTATTTGTGACTGCTCTTTACAAAACTGAGCGGCACGTCTTGCAACATCATCCTTACGTTTATCCAGCGTAAGTACGTGGTAAGAATCATCCACAAAAAAGGTTTCTACCGTTTCAGATGAAATATTGGCTTGTGTGTAATAGGCGTTTTTCAAACTCGCCATATCATCCTCTGTTGCATGAACAATTAGCGTAGGCACAGTAACATCTTTAAGCGCTTTTTTAGCCGCTTTGATTAGACGAACACTTTCTAAAATAACCGTAGCTGGCGTTTTAAAATAACCGATTTTATCGGCTGCTTGGTTATCACGATTTTCTAAAATAGCATGCACCAGCGCACGCACGCGCTCATCTTTAATGCCGTAAGGCGCAGTTTCTTCCCACTGCACAAAATATTTAAGTGGGGTATAAAGTACTAAAGGCAACAATATGGCTTGTTTAAGTTTTGGTACGTTCCAGCCATCGTAAAAGAACGTGGTAGAAAGTAAAATAATACCCGCTACTTTATTACCTTTTTTGGCCGCTAACATCAATGCAATCAGCGCGCCCATAGAAAGCCCTGAAACATACACATGCTCGCATTCTTCTTTAAGTGCATCAAATGCTGCTTCAATTGATAAATACCAATCTTGCCATTTAGTGGCTGTTAAAGCTTCAATAGTCGCACAATGTCCAGCAAGCTCTGGACATGCAACGGTAAAACCCTGACGCGCGATCACTTTACCGTATTGCTTCATTTCTGTAGGGGTGCCGGTGAGGCCATGTATAAGCAACACGCCTACACTGCCTTTGCGTTCAATAAAGCCTACTGGCCCTAGCAAATCGTCAATCGTTGGTTTTTTGTTGATTTTTTGTGCAGCGTTAAGGTCGTGCGTTTGTGTTTCTAATAAACTTCTGTTCAGAGCTAAAGCTTGCGTCATGCGTAACCACCACCTACAAATAAAATTCCTGTGATAATGAGCGCCACACCTAGCCAACGTTTACGGCTGATACGCTCTTTTAAAAACCACGCTGAGGCTAATAATATAAAGATATTATTAGCGCTAGAAAGCGGCGCGGCGATATTTAATGGTGTGATGGATAAAAAAGCTAGCCAAACAATGGCCTCTAACACAAAAATTACTAGCCCTAACATAATAAGCTTGCTAGTTAATACCTGCTTAACGCCTGCCCAATGGCCACGCCAACCCGTGTGTGATGAAGTTAGAAAGCTATTCATGCCTTTTTTAAATAAGATATTTCCTAGCGTATAAAACACCATAGAAATACAAAATAAGCTGACAGATTTAAGGCTTAACAACATATTTGATTTGCTTAATTATGCTGAAGGCTACTTAGTAAAAATTTAAACTAAGTAGCCATTCATGGCAATAATTACTGCGCACCGCAACGAGCAAGCAATGCTTCAAACAATTTAATACCTAAATCAATTTCATCGTTAGTGATCAACAATGATGGCGCTAAGGTAATTACGTTTTTCTGATAACCACCAATGTCCAACACTAAACCGTATTGTTTGCCGTCTATCATAATGTCGCCTTTAAGACCTTCATTAAACATACGGTCAGCCAATGCGCGGCTTGGCGTAAAGCCATCTTCAGTACATAACTCAATACGTAACGCCAAACCAAGACCACTTACATCACCAACTACTTTCCAACGTGATTTCAATCCCTGAATTTGTTTTAAGAAGTACGCGCCACGTTCATTTACTTCAGCACCAAAGTCGCCTTCTTGCGTCATTTTCATGATTTCAAGCGCAACAGCCGTACCTAGTGGATTAGAGGCAAACGTCGAATGTGTAGTACCAGGAGGGAATTTTTCTGGGTTAATGTATTCTTCTTTAGCCCAAATACCTGATAGAGGATTAAGACCATTAGTAATGGCTTTACCGAACACAAAAACGTCTGGCACGATGCCAAAGTTTTCCCAAGACCACAATTTACCGGTACGGTAAACGCCCATTTGAATTTCATCCGCCACTAGCAATACATTGCGTTTTTTAAGGCTGGCTTGTAGTTTTTCCATATAGCCATCTGGTGGAATAATATAGCCGCCAGTACCTTGCATAGGCTCGATATAAAACGCGCCGAATTCACATTCTTCTGCTTTAGTATCCCAAACAGATTGATACTCAGTTTCAAATAATTTTTCAAATTCTTTATGGCAATAAGTGTCGCAAGTTTCCACTTTCATGTCATACGGGCAACGGAAACAATATGGATAAGGCACAAAATGTGCGCGATCTGCAAAGTTGCCGAAGCGACGACGATAGCGATAGCTAGAAGTAATCGCTGATGCGCCTAATGTGCGGCCGTGATAGCCGCCCATAAAGGCAAATTGATGAGTTTTACCTGTGTGATTACGCACTAATTTTAGTGAATCTTCAACCGCTTGCGCACCACCTACGTTAAAGTGAACACGGCCTTTTTCACCGTATTTCTCTTCCATATATTTACAGATGATTTCAGCTAAATCAACTTTTTCTTTATGTAGATATTGGCTGGCTAATTGTGGCAAAGTATCAATTTGCTTATGCAAAACATCACTAATACGCTTATTTTTATAACCAAAATTGACAGCGGAATACCACATTTGCCAATCTAAGTAAGGTGTTTTATTCTCATCAAACAAAAAGCTACCATCGCAATCTTCAAATACCTTTGGAGGATCTGCGTAGTTAACGGTATCGCCGTGTGAGCAATACTTATTGTTTTTATCAAGAATTTCAATGATTTTAGCATCCATCAGGCAGACTCTTTCATGTTCAAAATTAAGCTTACTATTTAAGTACGGATAATAAATGCTAATAAATCAGCATTAAATTATTGTGATAATACGTTTATGCTACTAAATTTTTATCAGCGATCGCTGTTGCTTGCTTCTTAGAAATATCCCACTGCTTAACCACGCCCAACACTTCAGAAAATGTTTGGAAACGTCTAAATGGGATATTCTCTTGCTCACAATAAGTAATCAGCTTGCCTTTTGCAAATACGATATCGGCATGCTTGGCTAAACAGTAGTCAGATTTACCATCGCCCACCAACACTACAGGACCGCCAACATCAGCAGATAATTGCTCGGCAATTTGGCATTTACATACGCCATTACCCGCTTTGCAATTTTCATTACGAAATGGGTAACTGATAGAAACACCGTTAGGTTTGAAATGTAATTTATTGGCATAAATCGGCATAGCTGGAATCGCCGCATTGCGTGTCGCCACGTCAATCGCGTGATCTAAGCCATCGCTGACAATCGCAACTTTAGAAAACTTGCTGATATATTGGTGAAACGGAATAAAACTGGCATCTAACTGAATACCGCGAAAGAAATTCTCAAGCGTCACTTGGTCAACTTCAACTAGGTCTAATTGCTGCTTCATGCATTCAATGGCGCTGATATTACCTTGCAACCATTCATCTTCTAGATCTTTCCATCTATCATCCGCAAAGCGCTCTAACATTGCATCTACGGTATCGCCAACAGAAAGTGTGCCATCAAAATCGATTACAAAAAGCATTCAATTCCTTTTAATTTCGGGTAAGGTTTAGTTATATAAATTTTACATAAAAATTATAGAAGCGAATTGCTTACATTTTCCTTACAGCGATTGCTTTAAATAACGGACAAAACTGATTTTCACACCGTTTAATAAACCATCACATCGCTGAAACAGAAATCCCAAGCTATTCTTTTTTGTGTATATTACGGTTAAGTGAACATTAATGTAGGCACTTAAAATTAATTAAAGACACTTAAAACTTAATTAAAGACACTTAAACCTTCATTAAAGTCATTTAACTTTAAGCACTCACTCCAAATTTATGCGAATTTTACTAGTTGAAGACGACCTTATCTTAGGCAATGCCACCAGTATATATTTGCGCAATATTGGCTACGTCGTTGACTGGGCTAAAGATGGCAAACAAGCTGATTTAGCCTTGCACAATGAAGTATATGACGCAACGGTGCTAGATTTAGGCCTACCACAAATGGATGGCTTAGCGGTATTAAAAAGACTACGCGCCAGAAAACAGCAAACCAGTGTGATTATTTTAACCGCACGCGACAGCTTAGAAGACAGAATTGCTGGCTTAGATTTAGGCGCGGATGATTACCTAATTAAACCCATAAAACTGGCTGAATTAGCCGCTAGAATACGCGCACAATTACGTCGCCAACATGCAACTTTATCGTCAATTATTGAATATCCACCCTTAAGCCTAAATACTAAAGACCGCTTGGTCACTTTCCAAAATCAGCCTTTTGCGCTTTCTCCACGCGAATTAAGCCTGTTAGAAACTTTATTAGTCCGCGTTGGCAAAGTAGTGAGTAAAGAAAGTTTACTTGAAAATATTAGCGATTGGGACGAAAGTTTAGGCACCAATGCGATTGAAGTTTATATGCACAGATTACGCAAAAAGCTACTCAGCGTAGGCATAGAAGTGCGTACCGTGCGCGGTTTAGGTTACATGTTAGATTTACCTGAAAACAGCGCAGAAAACCCTGAAATTAATCAATAGAAATAAAATTATGCAACGTACTAATGCCTCATTACGCAGGAAAATATTAAGCTGGTTAATGCCGCTGATGTTGTTATTGATTTTATTTGACAGCACCCTGCTCAACCGCTTGGCCATTAATGCGTTAGAGAAAGAGTTAGATGCTGATTTACGCAGCTCATCGCAAGACATTACCGGTTATTTAAAGAATTCTGGCATAGATGCAAAAGACTTTGAGTTGCTAGAAAATGCTAGTCGAATTTTATTAAACGACAATGTCGATAAAATTTTATACAGTGTTAGCGATCAAAATGGCATGCTATTAAGCGGCAACCAAGATCTTTTTGAAACGACCAAAACCAACACTTCTAAACTAGACTCTTATTATTTCTTTGCAGACATTAACAATGAAAAATTCCGCGTGCTACGCTCGATTTTTAAAGTGCGAAACACAATCGGCACGCATGACATCAACATTCAAGTAGCCGTTACACTTAATCGTCGCAACGCCCTCGCCAACAAGATACTAGTCGGCATTGTCGTGCCGCAATTATTATTGGTGTTAGTTTCATTTTTAATCATCTCAATTAGCGTTAAGCGCGGCTTAGCACCCTTGGGCGAACTGCAAGATGCCTTATCGAAGCGTTCAGAAAGAAATCTTAGCCCAATTAACTTACCTAATATTCCAGAAGAAATCTCCTTAGTTACCAATTCGGTGAATCATCTAATGAAGCAATTACAACAATTGATTTTAGGCCAAAATCAATTTATTGCAGATGCTGCTCACCAATTAAGAACCCCGCTTGCAGGGGCTCAGGCACAGCTAGAACTTGCCGAACTTGAATCAGATCCGCTTAAATTGAAATCTATTTTACTTAAAGTACATCAAAGCTTGGATCGCTTATTGCACACCATTAACCAACTTTTAATTTTAGCCAAAAGCCAGCCTGAAGCGGCCACAATGATCAAAATGGAGCCGCTGGATTTAAATATCATTTCTAAAGAAGTCGCGTCAGAAATGGCTCCCACCGCCATACAAAAAAATATCGATTTAGGTTTTGAAGAAGCGGCAATGCCAGCCATGATTCAAGGCAACGCCGAACGCCTTAAAGAGCTTTTGTACAACTTGCTGGATAATGCAATTCGCTACACACAAAAAGGTGGGCTAGTAACCATGAGCATAAATGTAAGCGCCGAAGATGTAGAACTCATTATTGTAGATAACGGACCTGGCATCAGCATGGATGAGCGAGATAAGATATTTGATAGATTCCATCGCGTCATTGGCTCTAAGCAAGATGGAAGCGGCTTAGGCCTAGCTATTGTTAAAGAAATCGCTAATTTACATAATGCCGACATTGTTGTTTCTGAAGCAAATGCAACTAGCGGCTTGCAAGTAACCGTAAGCTTTAACAAGTTGATGGAAAGCTAACGTCCTATTAAATAAGCATTCATTTACTTAAAATAGTGAGTGAGCTCCCACGAACGCCGCTTAAAACGGTAGAATAGCGCCTTGTTGTCCTTGTGGTGAAACGGATATCACCGGCCCCTCCTAAGGGTCAGTTTCAGGTTCGAGTCCTGACGGGGACACCAAAATTTGTAGCAGTCCGCATACGCCTTAACCCTCCATAAACTCAGACCCCTCCTCCTTCAAGCCAATAATCGCTAACACATAGGTGTTTACGCGGATTATTTTCCAGATATATTTTGTGTATATTCAGTACATTGCCGATATCCTAATCGCATCAATTGTATGGATTAAATTTGCCGAATATGCACGTACAAATATCACTACTTGAATGCCCTGCCGTGTCTTCTTTGACTATGGAAATTGTTGAACGTAAAGGGCTAGGCCACCCAGATACAATTTGCGATGCGCTGGCGGAAGCCTGTAGCCGTAGCTTATCCAATTATTACCTAGATAATTTTGGGCTGATTTTGCATCACAATGTAGATAAAGCGCTGCTGTGCGGTGGGCAGTCGCTGGCTAGCTTTGGTGGTGGAGAGATGACTGCGCCCATAGAGATTTATTTAGCTGGGCGTGCCACTGAGCTTGTTGGTGGCGTTGAGGTGCCGGTTCACGAAATTGCCATCGAAAGTAGCCATCGTTGGCTGGCTGAAAATTTACGCTTTGTTGATATTAATCGGCAGGTGCGCATTCATTGCAACATTCGGCCGGGGTCGGTTGAGCTGACTAAGTTATTTCTTAGCCAGCACCAAGCTGAAATCGCCATTGCCAATGATACGTCTTGCGGCGTTGGCTACGCACCGCTCAACACCTTAGAGAATTTAGTATTGCAAGTTGAACGCTATCTTAACTCTCATGCGGTAAAAGTAGCTTTCCCAGCCATAGGTGAAGACATTAAAGTAATGGGCGTTCGCCGTGATAATACAATTAATTTAACCGTAGCTTGTGCCATTGTTGACCGATTTATTAATGACATGTCGGACTATCTTGAAATCAAGCAAAAAGTAGCGGAGCTAACGCAGTTAGCCGCCAAGATGGCAGGTGTTGAGTCTGTGAATGTGGTGGTGAATGCCGCAGATAATATTGCCGATAAAAGTATCTATTTGACGGTAACGGGCACTTCTGCTGAAAATGGGGATGATGGTGAAGTGGGTCGGGGTAATAGAGCGAATGGCTTAATCACTTTTTATCGGCCTATGAGCATGGAGGCGCTGGCTGGCAAAAATGCAGTGAGCCATATTGGCAAGTTATACAATGTGCTGGCACAAAATATCGCGCATGATATTGTTAACTCAGTAGATGGCGTGCTTGAAGTATATTGTTATTTACTGGGTCAAATCGGCCAACCGATTGATCAGCCTGCGGTATCCGACTTGAAGTTACGGTTGGCGTCTGGCGTTATTTTGTCTGAGGTTAAAAAGCCTGTTGAGGCTATACTTAATCACCATTTGGCAACGGTGAATACACTTTGGCAAACTATAATTCGGGGGGCTGTTTCTTTGTTTTGAGTACTAAATTTACGGATGGTAGTTTGTTATTGTTGACCGTGTTATTTGCATATTATTTAATGGTTCAATTGACTGAAAACCACAGTCTCTAAGCATGCGCCATAATAGAGATTGGAATACGTTTTCGGCCAAAACTACCCGCTTTTTGAGCAAACTTTCCTGCTATAACCGTACCGCAATTCGGACATTGGCCATGTTCTGTCAAATGATATTGATTAATTTCATACCAATCACGCACTATCAATACGCTTTGGCATTTAGGGCAAAATGTAGTATCGCCCTCTTGAATATGCACATTACCGGTGTATACGAATTGCAAACCTGCTTGCAGTGCAATATTGCGTGCACGTATCAGTGTGGTCACTGGGGTAGGTGGAATATCCTGCATTTTATAATCTGGGTGAAATGCAGAAAAATGTAGCGGTACATCTACGCCCAACTCTTTTTTAATCCATTCGCACATCGCGCTAATCTCTTGTTCGGAATCATTTAGGCCAGGAATAAGCAAAGTGGTAATCTCAAACCAAACATCGGTTTCATGCTTAAGATAACGCAAAGTATCTAATACCGGTTGCAAATGGGCGCCTGTTTGCTTAACGTAAAATTCATCGGTAAAGGCTTTCAAATCGACATTAGCCGCATCAATTTTTGCATAAAAATCACGCCTAGCTTGATCATGCATATAGCCTGCAGTCACTGCAACAGTATTTATACCGCGAGCGTGGCAAGCATCGGCAACATCCATGGCATATTCAGCAAAAATTACTGGGTCATTATAAGTAAACGCGACACTCTTGCAGCCATATTGTTCAGCCGCGTTGGCAATGGCCTGTGGGGATGCTTGATCCATCAACTGATCCATATCTTTGGACTTGCTAATATCCCAGTTTTGGCAAAACTTACAGGCCAGATTACAGCCTGCGGTGCCAAACGAAAGCACGCTACTGCCGGGATAAAAATGATTGAGCGGTTTTTTTTCAATGGGATCTATGCAAAATCCAGAAGAGCGCCCATAAGTAGCGAGTATCATTTCATCGCCCTGCCGCATGCGCACAAAGCAAGCACCGCGCTGGCCTTCATGCAGTTTACAATCACGCGGGCAAAGGTCACATTGCATGCGACCATCTTCTATCATGTGCCAATAGCGGGCTTTATAAGTTGAACTTTCAATCATCTCTCGCTTGCCTTCTATTATTTTAACGAATGCTTTTAAGATTCCCGCTCTTTCCATTTTTTAACCGAGTAGCGGTAAAGCTTGACTTCTTCATCCCAAAACTCTTGAGGTAAACCGGCTTTATTTTTCAAATGCGCCATGAATAATTTAACATCTGCCAACTGTTCCCATACCTGCGGCAAAAAAGTACTGCGATAGCGACCAAACTCAAACACCACGCCATCTACATTCGGCTGCAATTGCGCCAAAGCTTCTTGTTCGTTATTAAAGCGCATGGGTTGCATGGCGGACAACAAAGAAACTTCAATGTCGGTTTGCTCAAGTTCGTACTCTGCCAAAGGCGCAAAACGAGAATCACGAAATGCTGCGGCCTGCGCATTCAATTTAAGATCATCCAGTAATGGCCTGTGCGCTTCTAATGTGCCTATACAACCTCGTAGTTTTTTGTCCTGCATCAAGGTTACAAAACTAGCACCGGGCTCTTTTAGCCAGGGCAAATCTTCATTAACCAACCTGGTAGATTTGCCAAAGGCACTGGTAATAGCATTACGTGCAATGGGAATGAGCACTTGGCCTAGATCAGTTTCTGCGTTCACAGCGTTAGCTGGATTGGGTGCAGTGAAATTAGACTTAGCCAGCTTGGGCTTAACCAACTTAGACTCAGCCACCTTAGCGTCGGCAGGATTAGATGAAGTTAAATGAGAGTGCGTTGAATCAGGCATAGTGAGCGCCCGTACTACTTTCATTAGCTCCACTAGCGGTAAAGGCAATTGAGGCGTAGCCCACAACGCGGTCTTTGTCGCCAGAAGCATCACCAGAATTACATAAATCCAAAAGCGCCGGTTTTAGCTGGTGCCGTTTAGCGGCCAAGATCAAGCCATTTACCGGCGTACCGCCACAAGCTTGCTGATGGTTTAATCCGCCCTCTAACTTGAGTATTTTTTGTACGGTTTCTAAATCAACCTGCTGTGCAAATCCGTAGGGCAAATAATGCGATAAATCCGAACTAATCACAATTAACGTCTCTTCACCGCCCCATAAAAAATCAAGGACTTCAGCCACTTCGTCAGCACTTGCATTACCAACCACCAGCGGCACCAGTTTAAAATCATCTAGCACTGTCTGTAAAAAAGGTAGCTGCACTTCAAGCGAATGCTCTTCAGCATGCACTGCGGGGCTGACAACCACTTGATTCAAGCGCGAGAGTAATAAAATGGCATTCTGATCAAGCTCAACATTGCCTAATGGCGTGGCAAAGTATTCAACATCGGGCAAGGCCAAACCGTTTACAGTAACGCGGTGTGCTGGGCCGAGCAATATCACGCGCTTAATAACAAAACGCCCAGAGGCAAGTTGACTATAAGCCATCGCCGCTGTTCTTCCAGAATAGATGTAGCCCGCATGCGGAACGATGATAGCTTTAGGGTAATGTTGACTAGCAACTTTAAAATTATTTTGAGGCTTAGTTTCCCCTTCAGCAGTAGCCTTAGTAATTACATTGGTCTTGTTCTTGGTCTTGGTCTTGGTCTTGGTCTTGGTTTTAATCTTGACCTGAGCTTCACCTATATTAGCAATAGCCGCATTCAACAAGGCATGTACATTATTACTTAACGACAGCTTACTAGACGGATAAAAAACACCAGAAACTGCCGCTTCTCGAATGGAATGCATAAAAACCTCCACGACATAAATATTTGGTCATAAGAACTTGATTTATATGGTTATGGTGGTGTTATCTTATGTTTTTTCAAGGCATATAACCAGCGAATAAGCCTAAGTGCGAACACTTACGTGTTTACACGGATTTACGCCACTGCAAAGGCATATTAATACGCATGCATTCAAAAACTCACAATAGTGGAATGTGCATTTTTCAATAAAACTACATAAAATTAGTGCTACCATAAAGCTAGTAAAGTAATTCACTTAGCTGAACCACTAAATTACGAACGATACAACCCAAACTTTTACCTAAGCAAAAACTTATGACACTTAAAATATTTTTTTACATGGCTGCTTTATTATTGGCTTTTTTTGGTTACCGTAGCTATGCACAAGCGGCCAATAATTTAAAAGTAGGTGATGACGCCCCTAGCTTTACCCTCAACGATGCAAAGGGCCAAACGCATTATTTATCAGATTATGCAGGCAAATATCTGGTGCTGTACTTTTACCCAAAAGATGACACGCCAGGCTGCACAAAAGAGGCTTGTCACTTTAGAGATGACATGGTGCAGCTTGAAAAGCTAGGCGCCAAAGTAGTGGGAGTTAGTGTGGATGACAGCCAATCGCACGATGAATTTGCAAAAAAATATAACTTACCGTTTCCACTATTAACTGACACTAGCGGGAAAGTGGCTGAAAGCTACAATGCTTTAACCAATTTCTATGTGGTTAAAATTGCCAAACGTTATACATTTTTAATTAATCCTGATGGGAAAATTGCTAAAATTTATACTAATGTAGATACCTCAAAACATTCTCAGCAAATTATTGATGATTTAAAAGCAATGCCAAAATAAATGAGGTATTAGTAATAAATAAGGCATGAGTGCCAGTACCTTAACGCTGGTACTACCATGCAAATCTGTCATGTAAATCTGTACGGACTATATTTAAATCTAATCTTCACTGCTAATTTACTTCTAAAAAATCACAAGAATAAGGCCCCCTATGTTTAGTAATATCAATAAATTAATTAAGTTTGCCCTATTGGCCTTGGTTGTTCCTGCGCTTTTGTTCGCTTTATATACTTGGGCAAGTTTAAGCTGGGTATATTCATCTGGCGAACGTGCCGGTTACGTACAAAAATTTTCGCTAAAAGGTTATGTTTGTAAAACTTGGGAAGGCGAAATTGTTTTAGTCTCCATGCCGGGCACACAGGCCGAAAAATTTGTGTTTACCGTTAAAGATAAAGTCATCGCAAAAAAGGTTAACGACTCTTTGGGTAAGCGCGTAAAAATCATGTATGAAGAACACAAAGGCATCCCTTCATCATGCTTTGGTGAAACTGCGTACTTTGTTCAAGACTTACAAGTGCTAGAAAAATAATGTTTCATCAGCACCTAAAAAAGACATCTAACACAATTGTTACAGCAGCTTAATAACGATGGCGGACGAAAAAAACTACATCACACCACAAGGCCACGCGGTACTTGAAGCTGAATTTAACGCGCTGTTAAAAGTTGAGCGTCCAGCCTTGGTTAAAGTCGTCTCGTGGGCGGCTGGCAATGGTGATAGAAGTGAAAATGGTGATTACATTTACGGCAAAAGACGCTTACGCCAAATAGATGGTCGTTTACGCTTTTTAATGCAGCGCATGGATTTAGCGGTGATTGTTGATCCGGCAACCCAGCAAGGCTTAGAAAAAGTATTTTTCGGTGCATGGGTCACTTTATTTTCACTTAAAGATGATTTTGAGTACACGTACCGCATCGTTGGCAAAGACGAACTAGAGCCATCACTAGGCTATATCAGCTGGGTTTCGCCATTAGCCCGCGCCATGTTGGGCAAACAAATTGGCGATATCATTAAAGTCACAGCGCCAGCCGGCGAAGAAGAATATGAAATTATTGATGTGCAATATCAAGCACCTACATTTTAAACAGCCATTAAAACTGTCGTTCAACCAGTAGCCCAAAAAGACCAATATCAGCATGACGCATAGTACGAGTAAACGCTGGGATATTTTCTGCAAAATTGTCGATAACTATGGCGACATAGGCGTATGTTGGCGCTTAAGCCAGCAGCTAGCCATTGAGCATAATTTGCAAATACGCTTATTTATTGACGATATGGCGGCAGCAAAAAAAATTATCACGGCTTTAGATGTTACCGAACAAAACCCAGTAAGTTCACAAGTCGTTAATGGCGTTGAAATTTGCGCTTGGCCTACCCCAGAAAATAGCGTTGAAGCCCAACCTGCGGGCGTAGTATTAGAAACATTTTCTTGTGAATTACCTGCTTTTTATATTCAGCAGATGATGTTGCAAGGCTCACTTTGGATTAACCTAGAATACCTTTCTGCTGAACACTGGGTCAGTGATTTCCATGCGAAGCCTTCACCACAGCCTACCTTAGCCATCACCAAACATTTCTTTTTTCCTGGATTTAAAGAAGATACTGGCGGCTTGATTCGGGAAGCTAATTTAACCGCTCAACGTAATAGTTTTATAAACTCAAAAGAACAACAGACAATGTTTTGGCAAAGTATTGGTGTGACAGTCACACCAAGCTTCATTGAAAATTCAATCAAAATTTCGTTATTTTGTTATCCGCAAGCAGATGTAGCAGGCTTGATTGAGACACTAAAAACTGCGAACCAGCCTATCAGTTTACTCATTCCACATAACAGTTTAATTGCCGCGACTATTGAAAAATTAGGCAGTGTTAATCTAGAAAATAGCTTAAAGAATAACAAAGAAATACAGCTAGGCAGCTTAACCATACACATGCTGCCTTTTTTATCCCAAACTGATTATGACCATTTATTGTGGGCCTGTGATTTGAACTTTGTGCGCGGCGAAGATAGCTGGATACGCGCCATTTGGGCAGAAAAACCGTTCATTTGGCAACCTTATATTCAAACCGATGAAACGCACATCCTAAAACTTAAAGCATTTTTAGACTTATACCTAAACGCAGCTACGCCAGAAATAAAGTCTCTAGTCAATGAAGCTCAGCTTGCATGGTCAAGCGCTAGCACAAATGCAATCATGCCGATTTCAGCCCTAATTAATCAGCTACCAGCACTGTGCGCCTATGCTAAACAGATCACAAACATTCTAGCCATGCAGCCAGACCTTGCAACAAAGCTGGTGATTTTTAGTGAAAATTTAGAGAAAAATAAGGTATAATTCTCCGGTTAATGTACTGCTATAAAAGCACGTACCCAATTTATGCATTAAAATTAACTTATTCATTAAAACTTAAACTTAGCAGGGCAATTTATGAAAACAGCACAAGAACTTCGCGCCGGTAACGTCATTATGGTCGGCACTGACCCATTAGTAGTGGTTAAAGCCGAATATACTAAATCTGGCCGCAGCACTGCTGTGGTAAAAATGAAATTTAAAAACTTGTTAACAGATACACCTAGCGAAACTATTTACGGCGCTGGCGACAAATTTGAAGTGGTTATTCTTGAGAAAAAAGAAGCGACTTATTCTTACTTTGCTGATCCTAGTTATGTGTTCATGGATACTGAATACAACCAGTATGACGTAGATGCAGAATTTATGGCGGACAGCTTACCGTACCTAGAAGATGGCATGGCGGTAGATATTCGTTTTTATAATGAAAAACCAATTTCAGTAGAATTACCAACAACAGTGGTGCGTGAAATTACCTACACAGAGCCAGCAGTTAAAGGCGACACTTCAGGTAAAGTAATGAAACCAGCTAAAATCGCTTCTGGCCACGAGTTTCCAGTGCCACTATTTTGCAGCACAGGTGACAAAATTGAAATTGACACACGTACTGGTGAATACAGAAATCGTGTATTGAAATAAATTATTTAAACAGCTGCCCAGTAAAAGCTGGATAGACCATAAGCACATCAAGCGCTTAGCAATGTTTAACTAAAAGGGGGCCAATGGCTCCCTTTTTTAATGCCTAAAAAGACTTAATCGCGTTATGATAGCGTCTAACATTAAGTGCAAATAACCGCTGGAGCGCATCATGAACGACAAACAATTAGTCGCTATACAAGCCGCAACTTATGTAAAAGACGGCATGCTAGTTGGCTTAGGCACTGGCTCTACCGCCAATTATTTCATAGCAGAACTAGCGCGTCGCCAACGTGAAGATGGGCTGAAAATCACCACCGTCGCAAGCTCTACCATCAGTGCCAACATGGCGCAGTCACTGCATTTACCTATCGTTGCCTTAGAGCATATTAGCTACATAGATTTATATGTAGATGGCGCAGACGAAATTACCCCAGAAATGACTTTACTCAAAGGCCGTGGCAGTGATTTAGTGAAAGAGAAATTACTCGCCAAAGCCGCCACACAATTCATTGTGGTGGCAGATGAAAGTAAACTCGTCAGCTTTATTGGCCAAAATTTTGTAATTCCAATTGAGGTGATTCCATTCGCTTGGCAACTCACTAAAAAAAGCTTGCAAGATGTTGGCGCACAAGGTGATTTACGTCCTAATGCGGCTAAAGATGGCTTTTGGGTCACTTCGCACGGCAGTTACGTGCTCGATATGAAATTCGACAAAACTATTGATGAAGCAACATTAAATACCTTAATTAGCAGCACGCCAGGCGTGGTTGAGCATGGTATTTTTTACAGCCTTGCTGACGCAGTGTTTATAGCAAATGACGGCCTAATTACCGAGCGCTGGCGCTAGGTTTAAAGCATGAACTTGCCCCACAATTTCGGCGCGCTCTCACACAAAAGAAACAAACTGCAATTAGGTTTGCTGATCACTTTTGTGGTCACTTTATTGCTTGCAGCTTGCTCTCCCGCTGAAGATCAAGCAAAAAAATCTTCAGTGGCTAATAGTAAAAAAGAACTTGTTTTTGTAACACACAATGGCCCCACTACTTATTACATGAATGGTGATAATGAATTTTCTGGCATTGAATATGATTTAGCCACTTTATTTGTAAAAGATTTCGCCCCAGAATATCAAATAAAATTCTTATTAGTGAATAGCATTAGCGATGTGATTCCCACCTTACTTAAAGGTAAAGCTAACATTGCCTCTGCCAATTTAACGGTAACAAAACTGCGGCAACAACTGGTCCAGTTTTCAAAACCTTATCAAGAAACCCAGCAGCAATTGGTCTACAACAGCGAAGTGGGCTACAAACCTAAAAATATAGCCGCACTTTCAGGTAGAAAAATTGCAGTGCCCGCAGGCACAAGCTTTGCCGAACGCTTGAGCCAAATACAAGAAAAAGAACCTTCTTTACATTGGCATGCCCTCAAGCAAACCAATTCAGAAACACTGCTTGATGAGGTTGCGAGTGGTGTTTTAGATTTTACCGTTGCCGATAGTTATTTAATTGCGCTGATGCAAAATTATTATCCCAATTTGGAAGTAGCCATGCCTTTAGGCAATACTGAGAAAATTGCTTGGGCTTTGCCAAAAAATGCAGATCCAGTGTTGGTCAAAAAAGTGAATTTGTTTTTTGATAAAATTCAAAAAGATGGCACGCTTCGTAATTTGATTGATCGGTACTACGGCAATTCTAAGCGCCTAAACACGCTAGACATCACCAACTTTCTCAAACTGACTGACACCTTGCTGCCTAAATATACCCATCTATTTAAACAGGCGCAGGAAGTCACAGGCATTGATTGGCGCTTATTAGCCGCTGTAAGTTACCGTGAATCACATTGGGATACCTACAGCACCTCTCCAACCAATGTGCGTGGCTTAATGATGCTAACAGAAGGCACTGCAGACTTAATGGGCGTCACTGATAGGCTAGACCCGAAACAGAGTATTCCTGCCGGTGCTAAATATATCGTGAAAATGATAGACGCTGTGCCTGAACGGATTCCAGAGCCTGATCGCACTTATATGGCGTTAGCGGCCTACAATATTGGTTACGCACATGTTGAAGATGCCAGAATTTTGGCTAAGCGTTTAAAACTTAATCCAGATAGATGGGCTGACGTTAAAAAAACCTTGGTGTTATTAAATAACCCTGAGTATTACGTTGATGCAAAATATGGCTACGCTAGTGGTGGCGCGCCTGTGATTTTTGTTGAATCTATTCGTAGTTACCAACGAATATTGGAACGCTACCAACCTAGCCATAATACTGACTTTAATAGTTTTAAAATCGCACGTTTAGATTAACGCATTAAAATTAACCGCTTGGTTTGAAATGGTTAAGCGCGGTTTTTTAGAAAAGACCGCGCTTATAAAATTAACTAGCCTTAATCTCAGCTAGATTATTCATATACGGCCTTAGTACCTCAGGCACAGTCACGCTACCATCCACATTTTGGTAATTCTCCAGCACCGCCACTAGCGTGCGCCCTACTGCTAAACCGGAACCGTTTAAGGTATGCACAAACTCCATTTTACCGTTTGCATTTTTAAAGCGTGCTTGCAGTCTACGTGCTTGAAACGCCTCGCAATTAGAGATAGAGGAAATTTCGCGATAAGTATTTTGCGCTGGCAACCACACTTCTAAATCATACGTTTTAGCCGCACCAAAACCCATATCACCTACACAAAGTGATACGACGCGATACGGTAAGTCTAAGGCTTTTAGGATATTTTCAGCATGCGCTACCATTTCTTCAAGCGCCGTATAGCTGGTTTCAGGATGAACGATTTGCACCATTTCGACTTTATCAAACTGATGCTGGCGTATCATGCCTTTGGTGTCGCGACCATGAGAACCAGCCTCAGAACGGAAGCATGGCGTATGTGCGGTGAGTTTAATCGGCAATGATTCTAAAGCTAATATTTCATCGCGGACTGAGTTAGTTAGCGTTACTTCAGAAGTTGGAATTAAGTACAATTTGCTGTCGTTATGTTGCAAACTAAACAAATCTTCTTCAAATTTTGGTAGTTGGCCTGTACCAGTTAAGGTTTCCGTATTGACTAAATATGGCGTATAGCACTCTTCATAACCATGCTGTTCAGTTTGCGTATCCAGCATAAATTGCGCTAACGCCCTATGCAGTTTAGCAATCTGCCCGCGCATAAACGTAAAGCGGGCGCCTGAAAGTTTAATACCAGTATCAAAATCTAAACCTAGTGGCGTGCCTACATCGGTATGATCTTTCACTTCAAAATCAAAGATTTTAGGCGTGCCTACTTTACGCACTTCTACGTTATCGGCTTCAGATTTACCTGCTGGCACGCTTTCGTGCGGTAGATTTGGCACGTTCAATAAAATGTTTTGCAATTCAGTTTGCAACTCAACTAAGCGCACTTCATCAGCTTTTAACTGGTCGCCTAAACCGGCCACTTCAGCCATTATTGCGCTTACATCTTCACCTTTAGATTTAGCAAAGCCAATCTGTTTAGAACTATTATTACGCTTGGCTTGTAGCTCTTGGGTGCGCGTTTGCACGGTTTTACGTTCGTTCTCTAGCGCGGTAAAACTGGCTGAATTGAAGTCAAAACCACGTTTTTTCAATGCGCTAACTACGCCGTCTAAATCACTTCTTAATGCTTGAATATCTAACATCTATTTTTCCTAATATTCTGTCATTCCGTGCTGGACACGGAATCCAGTGTCTTTGAATTCGCTTAAGTCACTGGATTCCGACTTTCGCCGGAATGACATCAGTGATGGCTATATTTTATTTTTTTGCTTGTTTATCTAATGCTTGTTTATCTAGTATTTGTTTTTCTAGCGCTTGCTTATCTAGCATTTGTTTATCTAGCGCACGCAAATGCGCTAATTTTTCCGTGATTTTACCTTCTAAGCCGCGTGGCGTGGGAATATAAAATTGTTGCGGTGGAAAATCGTCAGGAAAATAATCCACCCCTGCCGCGTAGGCTTCAGGCTCGTGGTGCGCATAACGGTATTCTTTACCGTAATCTAACGATTTCATTAGTTTGGTAGGCGCATTTCTTAAATGCAAAGGCACAGGTCTAGAACTATCATGGCTGACAAACGCTTTGGCTTGATTATAAGCGTTGTAAGAAGCGTTACTTTTGGGCGCCACGGCTAAATAAATAACCGCATTAGACAGCGCTAACTCGCCTTCTGGCGAGCCTAGCCGTTCAAAAATCTGACAGGCTTCTAGCGCCATACTTTGCGCACGTGGGTCGGCTAAACCAATGTCTTCAATCGCCATACGCACGATGCGTCTGCCTAAATAAAGTGGGTCTGCACCGCCATCTATCATGCGTAAAAACCAATATAAGGCGGCATCTGGGTTAGAACCACGAACGGATTTATGTAGCGCGGAAATTTGGTCGTAAAAGGCTTCGCCGCCTTTATCAAATCGTCGTAATTTGCTCGCCATGGTGGTTTGCAAAAAGACTTCGTCTATGGCGCTAATATTTGCGCTTTCTGCGGCGTTAAATAAACTTTCAACAAAATTAAGCAAGCGCCTAGCATCGCCATCGGCATAGGCAATCACTTGCTCACGCACTTCATCAGCCATGCTGATATTTTCAGCGACTAATTGTTGGGCGCGATCAAGCAACACACCTAATTCTTCATCTGATAGCGCATTAAGCACAAATACCTGTGAGCGGCTTAACAGCGCACTATTCACTTCAAATGATGGGTTTTCTGTGGTGGCGCCAATGAACGTAATCAAGCCACTTTCTACAAAAGGCAAAAAAGCATCTTGCTGACCTTTGTTAAAGCGGTGTACTTCATCGACAAATAATATCGTTTTTCGGCCATGATGTTGTAGAGTCAGCTCAGCGCGATCTACCGCCTCACGAATATCTTTAATGCCTGACAACACAGCGGAAATCGGGATAAATTCAGCATCGGCGGTATTGGCAATCAGGCGTGCCAAGGTAGTTTTACCTACGCCTGGTGGACCCCATAAAATCATGGAAGGCAATTTCCCAGACTGAAAAGCCAAACGTAGCGGTTTGCTTTCACCTAGCAGATGCGATTGTCCAACCACTTCATCTAAAGTTTTAGGGCGTAAACGCTCTGCGAGTGGGGCTTGTGGCTGCTTAGCGGTAAATAAATTACTCAAAAATTGCTACCTATCAAGCGCAAATAAAAAGGCTTATTCACCAACGACATCCACCCCTTTTGGCGTTTTGAATAAAAATGTCTTAGCATCAATGGCTGGGTTAACTTCAATCTTGGTGAAAATAATTCTAGTTTGATGACCAAAGCTATCCAACATATTCATTTCCTGCAAAGTATCGTCTTTAAACCCCAATGATATTTTATCGAAACCTGAATCTTTGTCTTTTGGGTTAGTGCTAACCCAGTCTAAATTATCTTTGCGATAAGCATTCACCAGCTTAAAGTTTTTATCCAAGCTATCTTCGCCTGCGAGTAAAGCCGCAGGACTAGAACCGAGCGCTTTACTGAGTTCTCTTACAGTCACTTGGGCTAATTCAATATCGTAAAGCCACACTTGCTTGCCATCGCTAATAATTTGCTGCTCAAAGGGCTTGCTGTAATCCCATCTAAATTTGTTAGGCCGCTTCAATTGCATTTGGCCATATACGTCCTGAACTTTTTGGCCTTTTCTATCGGTCACTATCTGATGAAAATCAGCGCGTACGGCTAGCGTTTTCTCATAGAAATTCTTAAGGCTAGTAGTGCCATCTGCATTTGCAAATAACGGCATTAACAATATACCAGCCAATATTACGGTTTTTAACTTACGCATTCATTTCCTTATTTTGTGCTTTTACGTTTAACTATTATTAATAAACGTAAGCTAAACATCGTGATGCGGTGCGAGCACTTCACGATTACCATTGGTTTGCATGGCAGACACCAATCCAGCGCGCTCCATATCTTCTATTAATCTTGCTGCGCGATTGTAACCGATACGCAGTTGTCGCTGCACGCCTGAAATGCTGGCTCTACGTGTTTTTAGCACTATACCTACCGCTTCATCGTAAAGTGGGTCAACTTCTGAGCTACCATTTGAACTTGAGCTGCCACTGTCAGAAAAATCAGCCTCGCCTTCTAAAGCCTCATTACTTAAGATACCCTCAATATAATTAGGTTCGCCTTGTGCTTTTAGGTAGTTCACCACTTTATGCACTTCTTGGTCTGACACAAATGCGCCATGAATTCTCAGTGGATAACCAGTCCCCGGCGGCATGTACAACATATCGCCCTGACCAAGTAAGGCTTCAGCGCCCATTTGATCTAATATGGTGCGTGAATCAATTTTGCTTGAAACTTGGAATGAAACACGCGTAGGGATATTGGCTTTAATCAAGCCGGTAATCACATCTACCGATGGACGTTGCGTCGCAAGCACCAAATGTATGCCAGAAGCGCGGGCTTTTTGTGCCAAGCGTGCAATGAGCTCTTCAACTTTCTTGCCCACCACCATCATCAAATCGGCTAGCTCATCAATCACCACAACAATCAGCGGCATTTCCATTAATGGTTCGGGCTCATCTGGCGTTAGGCTAAATGGGTGCGGAATCTTTTCACCAGCTTTATCCGCATCTTTAATTTTTTGGTTATAGCCGGCCAAATTACGCACGCCTAACATAGACATTAATTTATAGCGGCGTTCCATTTCTGCCACACACCAATTAAGCGCGTTGGCGGCTTGACGCATATCAGTAACCACAGGCGCTAACAAATGCGGAATGCCTTCATAGACGGAAAGCTCTAACATTTTTGGGTCGATCAAAATCATGCGCACTTGGCTGGCATCTGCCTTATAAAGCAAACTTAAAATTAGCGCGTTAATGGCGACTGATTTACCTGATCCTGTAGTACCCGCCACTAATACATGCGGCATTTTGGCTAAATCAGCCACGGCTGGCTTACCGGCAATATCTTTACCTAGGCAGATGGCCAATGGCGATTTAACATCAGCATACGCTTGACTACCCATAATTTCTGATAAGTAAACGATTTGACGTTTAGGATTGGGGATTTCCAAACCCATGCAAGTTTTGCCGGGAATAGTTTCTACCACGCGAACACTGACCACAGACAATGCGCGCGCTAGATCTTTAATCAAATTAGTCACCTGACTGCCTTTAACGCCGGCGGCTGGCTCTAGCTCAAAACGGGTAATTACGGGGCCCGGCAAAGCAGTAAGCACTTTCACTTCAATGCCAAAATCCATTAATTTTCGTTCAATTAGACGCGAAGTAAAATCTAATGTTTCGGCTGATTGCGGCTCAACCGTGCCAGAGGGTTCATCTAACAAATGCAAAGGTGGCAAGGTAGAATCAGGCATACTTTCAAACAACGGTGCTTGCTTCTCTTTTTGTACACGCTCACTTTGTATCACTTCAAATACTGGCGCTTCTATCAATACTGGTTCACGATCTACGACTCTTTTACGCTCTGCATGCACGAATTCAGTACGCTCTAACTCAACCACCTTACCGGCTTTTCTATCTTGCCAATCTTGTAATTTATACTTAATAAATTCGTAGCTGGTAATTAAAACTGCACCAAATTTTTCGGTAATCATAATCCACGACCAACCGGTAAATAAGCTGAATCCAATCACAAATACCACCAGCAATAACATACTAGAACCAGTGTAGCCAAACATCATACGCAAAGTACTATCTACCGAAGTACCTAACATACCGCCCGGCGCTAATGGCAATGAAGCTGGCAGGCTAATTAAATGACCCGCCTCTAAGGTACAAGACGCAATTAGCACTAAAGCGAAACCAATAAAATTGAACAGCAAAAATGGTTTTTCGTTCAAAGCTACTGCTTCTAATTTCAAGTAAACAAACCACATAGCGTAAAAAGATAAAACTACCCACCACCACGCAGAAAAGCCGAATAAATACAACAACATATCTGAAAGCCAAGCACCCACATTACCGCCACTATTATGAATAATAGAACTATCCGCCGCCATATGCGACCAAGAAGGATCTTCACGATTGTAGGTAAAAAGAATAATGGCAATATAAAGCCCGGACAGCACCAAACCTAGCCACCATGCTTCTTTGATAAGCGTTGAGACAAGCGCATTCGATTGACTTACTTCGGCTTCGCGACGCGCATTAACAGGAGTTGATTTTTTAAAAAACAAGATATTAAAAACCTTAGATGTGGTGGGCGTTAAATTTTAAGCATCAAATTTAATTATAGCAGTATCAAAGTAGATGCGTAGCTAATACAATATCAATCTAAATTTATCACGCGCAATTATAGGAATCCATCATGGATATTGGCATTAAAGAACAAGATAGAAAAAATGTTGCGCAAGGTTTATCGCACCTATTAGCCGACACTTATACGCTTTATCTTAAAACCCATTACTTCCATTGGAACGTGACTGGGCCAATGTTTAACACTTTGCATTTGATGTTTGAAGGTCAATATACTGAGCTAGCGCTAGCGGTTGATTTAGTGGCAGAACGCATACGTGCTTTAGATGTTTATGCACCGGGTACTTATCGTGACTTTGCAAAACTAACGTCTATTAAAGAAACAGAATCGGTGCCTAAAGCACAAGACATGATTAAAGAATTGGTTGAAGGTCATGAAGCGGTTTGCCGTACAGCGCGTAGTATTTTCCCTGCGGCGGATGAGGCTGCTGACGAAGCAACTAAAGACTTGCTAACACAACGCTTACAATTACATGAAAAAACGGGCTGGATGTTGCGTAGCTTGCTTGAACAATAAACACAAAATAGATAGCAAAAAGGCCAAGTTAACACTGTTGATTAAGCCATAATTAAATCTCCCCTACTGACTTCTGATTTAAATGTGATTTGCATTTATAAGCAAATTGAATCTTTAGTACGGAAAGATTGCCACACCACTTTACAAATACATTTAGAACTTATCAAAGGCTTTTATCATGGCAACTCGTCACGTTCATCTTCTTATTTTAGGCTCAGGCCCAGCGGGTTATTCTGCAGCGGTTTATGCGGCTCGCGCTAACCTTAACCCAGTATTGATTACTGGTATTGCGCAAGGCGGTCAATTAATGACTACTACCGAAGTCGACAATTGGCCGGCAGATGCTGATGGCGTGCAAGGCCCAGAATTGATGGCTCGCTTTCAAAAACATGCAGAGCGTTTTAACACAGAAATGATTTTTGACCATATCCACACTACACATTTGGCTGAAAAACCGATACGCTTAGTAGGCGATAGCGGTGAATATACTTGCGATGCTTTAATCATTGCCACAGGCGCATCGGCACAATACTTAGGCTTGGCTAGTGAAGAGAAATTTTCTGGAAAAGGCGTTTCTGCCTGCGCTACTTGCGATGGGTTTTTCTACCGCAATCAAGAAGTGGCAGTGATTGGTGGCGGCAATACTGCGGTTGAAGAAGCGTTGTATTTATCTAACATTGCGAGCAAAGTCACCTTGGTGCATAGACGCGATAAATTTAAAGCCGAAGCTATTTTGGTGGACAAATTAATGGCGCGTGTGGCTGAAGGTAAAATTGCTTTAGAAACGTTCGAAACCCTAGATGAAGTACTGGGCGATGATAGCGGCGTGACTGGCATGCGCCTAAAAAATGTAAACGACGGCAGCACTAAAGATATCGCCTTAATGGGTGTATTTATTGCGATTGGCCACAAGCCAAATACCGATATTTTCGCCGGCCAACTTGAAATGGAAGGCGGTTATATCGTTACACAAATGGGTCGTGCTGGTAACGCAACCGCCACCAGCATTCCTGGTGTTTTTGCGGCTGGCGATGTGCAAGACCATATTTATCGTCAAGCAGTAACTAGCGCGGGCACTGGCTGTATGGCTGCGTTGGATGCTGAACGTTATTTAGCTAAATAATGCAGCAATTTAGGGGCAATCATTAAATATTGCCCCTAAAGTAACTCAAGCTGCATAAGCTTACTTTGTTATTCAAAACCCTAAAATTACTAAGCTTTCTAAAATTTCCAGCCGCTCTAAAATTACTAGTCTTTCTAAAATTACTCGCCTTTCTAAAATTAAGCTACCCGCCAAAATTATGGAGAGAGCGCCTAACAGCGAAGATATTCAACTGTTTCGTGACGCCGTAAAAGATGTCACTCCACTAGCCACGCGCGATGAAAAAGTAAGGTTAGACTTACAGCGACCTAAACCTAGACCTGTGCCTAAAAGATTGAGACGGGATGACCAGCAGGTACTTGCGGATAAACTTTCCGACCATTTTATTCCTGCCTATGAACTTGAATTTGGCGCCCCTGTTTCTTATTTAAGCGCTGGGCATTCGCCAGAAATTTTAGTCAAATTACGTCGCGGTCATTGGCCTGTGCAAGCCGCGATTGATTTACATGGCATGATTAGTGACGATGCTAGGCTCTATATATCAAGCTTTATTGGCGATTGTAAAAGTCGTGGGGTTCGCTGCGTGCGCATTGTGCATGGCAAAGGATTAAGCTCACGCAACCAAGAACCCGTGCTTAAAAACAAATTGCGCGGTTGGCTGATGCAAAAAGATGAAATCATCGCTTATGTAGAAGCCGGCAGGCAAGATGGCGGCAGTGGCGCGGTGATTGTGTTAATTAAAGCCTAGGCCAACACTCATCATTCAGGCTGAACCTAAGGCTTAAATTTAAAACCCATTCAATCGCTACTAAAGACGCGCTAAAGACCGAGCTCACTCAAACTCGCATGTTCATCAGGACGACGACCTAAAGCCCAAAAAAACTTACGCTCAGTTTCTTTAATGGCTAAATCGTTAATGCTGGCGTAACGAAGCTCCATTAGTCCATTAGCATCAAACTGCCAATTTTCATTGCCGTAAGATCTAAACCATTGTCCATCGGCATCGTGCCACTCATATGCAAAGCGTACTGCAATACGATTACCTTCAAAAGCCCAAAGCTCTTTAATCAGTCTATATTCCTGCTCTTTAGCCCATTTACGCGTCAAAAACTCGACTATTTCTGCACGTCCGCGCGGAAACTCTGCACGGTTACGCCATTGAGAATCTTGCGTATACACCAGCGAAACACGTTGTGGATCGCGACTATTCCAACCATCTTCTGCCATACGCACTTTTTGCAGGGCGGTTTCACGCGTAAAAGGCGGAACTGGCGGACGGATTTCTGAATGAGCGGTCATCACTTGATTCCTTTAAGTTTTACAAAGTTTAAATATATCACACGGCTAAACTTATTCGCCCAAAAAACCACCACTTTGGTGCGCCCATAAAGTGGCGTATAAACCACCTAATTTAAGCAAGGCTTGATGATCACCCTCTTCGATAATTTTACCTTCATCTAATACAATTAGCCTATCCATAGCCGCAATGGTCGATAAGCGATGTGCAATTGCGACTACCGTCTTACCTTGCATCAAGGTGTATAAACTCGCTTGTATCGCCACTTCGACTTCAGAATCCAAGGCGCTAGTCGCTTCGTCTAATAATAATATAGGTGCATCTTTTAACATCACACGGGCAATGGCAATACGCTGACGTTGGCCGCCTGAGAGTTTTACACCGCGCTCGCCCACGTGTGCATCGTAAGCAGTTCGCCCTTTAGCATCGGTGAGGCCTAAAATAAAGTCATGCGCTTCAGCGTGTTTGGCGGCGCGTATCATTTCAGCATCTGTCGCGTCAGGGCGGCCATATAAAATATTGTCGCGCACACTGCGATGTAGCAATGAAGTATCTTGCGTCACCATGCCAATTTGGCTGCG
>CANFZA010000023.1 GCA_947451235.1 Methylophilaceae bacterium
ACGCCAACCACTAAGGCATAGCCAAGGTAAATATGCAGTTGCCACAAGGTATCTTCGCCTACGCCTTTGTCGAATAAATCTGAAAGCCAAATAGTGACCATTAGAAAAATAATGGCTAAACCATTCCATAAATGAATCAATCGCAATACAGGGTCATACACTTTTGTGCGACGGTAAGTAATTGTTTCCATTATATTGTCTCCTTATGCAGTACGTTTTTTACAACACGTGAAACAGATAATAGAATTAAATTCTTAACGAATACTTAAGCTTGATAGGTAAAGTTAATAATCAAATAATTCTAAAAAAAGTAAACCAAAAGCCTATGATTAACGTTGATTGTTAGCATTTAGTAAATTTTGGAGCCGCTTTTAGCTGTTCAGTCACTAGGTAACTTAGGAGTTTAAATATGAATAACATCCCCTTAAAGCGTAGCCCTATCTTGGCTCTTTTGGCGCTTTCATTAACAGGCTTACTCTTGTCTGCTCCTGCTTATGCTGATCGTGATGATAACGGTAAGCGTGGTAATAATAATCAGTACCAACGTTCAGAAAACCGTCAAAACGATAGAGGAGATCGCCAGGCAGGGGAGCATCAGCAACGTAACTTTCAACGTGATTCACAGCATGATTCACAACGTGACTATCAATATAATCATCAGAGAAACGACGGGCATCGTGATAACGACACACGTGTAAATATCTATTTTGGCGACCAGCATCGGGCTTATATTCATGATTACTATCAAGAGCGATACTATGCTGGACGTTGCCCGCCAGGTTTAGCCAAACGACATAATGGTTGCGTGCCTTACGGTCAAGAAAGACGCTGGAGAAGAGGTTATGCTTTACCGCATGACGTGATTTATTATGATTTGCCGCCAAGTCTAATTATTCAACTAGGCGCGCCACCACCTAGGCACCGTTATGTACGTGTAGCGGGTGATATTTTATTAATAGCCATTGGTACAGGCTTGGTTGTGGATGCTTTGGAAGATTTGAATTATTAGTGGTTGATGGTGGTGAGTTTGAGTGCTGAGGACAAGCCTGATTTAGCACTCAAAGAATCATTGAGTATTATTGCTAAACCTGAAAATGGAAGCTACATTGCTAGCCTGCTTAATACCGTTTGATTATTTTTTTAACCGCTGATTAATTTGTTTTAAGCGCTGTTCGACAAATGATAAAAGATCAGGGCTCAGTTGTGTACTTGCTTGAGCGCGTGTAAATGCGTCTTGTGCACTTTCAAGTTTTCCAACAGCTTGTAATGAAATTCCAAGGCCGATTAGTGCGTTTGGTGAAGCGTTGTTGATGGATAGGGCGGTCATGTAGTGTGTGATAGCCTCATCATGGCGTTCTGCGCGTTGTAGTAATGTCGCTAAAAAGCTTTGGTAATCTGCGTTAGCTTTGGCAAAAGTTAAGCCTTGTTCTAGTGTATTTAAAGCGCCAGCTCTGTCTCCAGATTCTACTTGCAAACGCGCAATCGCCATCCGAAAATCAGTTTGTTCTGGAGCAATAGCCAAGCCAGCGGCTAGCACTGATTTTGCTTCATCATTACGTTTGTTATCTAGGAACAAACCTGCCAATGCTTGTCTAGCTTCTTGGTTTGCTGGGTTGGCTTCTAATGCCAGTGTTAAGTTTGCCTGTGCTTCTGCAACTCTGCCTTGCTGAAGATTATTCATAGCTAAGCGATAAAAATTGCCTGACTTTTGATCTGGCCTAATTTGCTTGCCTATGGAAACATTGTCCATACTAGATTTAGTAATAGGTTTTGTGGTTGCACGTTCAACTAAATTAGGTTTTTCTATAGCAGGCTTTTCTGTTGGTGGTTTTTCTGCAGGTAGTTTTTCTAATGTGGCAGGCTTAGTTGCTTCAGTGTTTTGTAATACATTTAATGGTTCTGATCTAGCATTTATTACTTCATCTTTATCTTCAAGCGGTTTACTTGCAGGTTTTATCTCCAACACTTTAGCTTCTATTGCTTGATGTGTAAGTTCAGTTGCAAATAGAGGCGGCGGTGCCGTTGTAGCTTGTGCTGCAAATCCAGGTTTGGTTGCTGCCTGATTCGTAACATTTTCCGCAATTTCAGGCGCTAATTGATTAGCAGTTGCTTTATCAGCCACACCGCCACTTAACAGCGTAGCACTGTTTTTTACCGTGAAATAAACGACAGCTATCAAGGCCATAACAAGCAGGCTGATTTTTATAAGGGGTAATTTCTTGTAAGCTAAGTTAGCGGCAATACCAGATTTATGTGGGCTTACCACTTCAAGCTTGTTGGTATTTTTATGACCGCTGTCAGCAACCATCACGTCAGAATCCCCTGCGCCACGCTGCTCTAGGTCTTTCAACATTTGGTTAATTAAACTCATTTTATTATCAATCTTTTATAGGATGGGTTTTTGTGTAATTTATTTTATTCTGGTTAAATTAAATTAAATTAACTTAACTTAATTTCTAATTTTGCTATTTAGCATAAAACAAAAAGGCACTTGTGAATGCGCCAAGTATCACGGCTAAAGTTAATCCGTGTAAACGTACTTTAGACCAAGTAGATTCAATCGATCTGGTATCTGCTGCTGCCGCAAACACTTCGCTTATGCCGACTTGGTTTTTACCTTTACCGTAAGCGGCTAAAAGCGCTTTATGCGCCAGTATATTCACTAAGCGCGGTACACCTTTAGATTTGAAATACATCAGGGACATTGCCGCACTGCTAAACATACGACTCGCTTTATAGCCGGCGATGACTAATCGATGGCTTAGATAATATTGCATTTCATCACGGCTTAATCGGTCCAGCTGATATTCAAAAGTAATACGCTGTTTTAACTGACGTATCGAGGCATGGTTTAATTTAATCTCCAGCTCTGGTTGGCCAAAAATAACTACTTGCAGCAGCTTACGTTTTTCTGTTTCAAGATTACTGAGCAAACGTAGCGCCTCTAGTGTTTCAATAGGCATAGCTTGCACTTCGTCTAAACACACCACGACTTTGATGCCTTTTCTAGCAAAGTCCAATAGGGCATGGGTGAGAGCGTTTAGAAGTGCATGTTGTGTGACTTCTGCTGGTAGTGCGATGCTTAATTCATCGGCAAGCACCATTAACAACGATTGAGGCTCTAAATAAGGGTTGGGGACATAAGCCACTTTATAACTGGCATCTAAGCTAGACATTAGTTTGCGACATAGCAGTGTTTTACCAGTACCCACTTCACCGGTGATTTTAATAAAGCCTTCACCAGAGGTAATCGCAAACAACAGCGTATTAAAACCTTCTTGATAGCTACGTGAGCCAAAGTAAAAGCTGGTGTCAGGCGTAATGCTGAACGGTAATTCACTCAAGCCAAAATGCTTCAGGTACATCATTTATTGGCTACTTCCTTCATTTCGAGCGACGCCTTCGGTTCTTTGCATAGATTGAATACGCGATTGACTAGATAAAACGTCATCACTCCAGCTATCTTGGCCTTGCACTACTGTTGCTTTAAGTAAGATGACTAACTCAGTTTTACTAGTGCTTGCACCTTTTTGACGAAAAGCTGCGCCTATGCCTTTAAGGTCACCTAAACCGGGTACTTTTGAACGATTCATTACGGTGCTTTCTGTCATCAAACCGCCAATCGCAATCACACGGCCATCATGCGTGCGCACAATACTATCGGTTTCACTCACATTGCTAGACGCTAGCGGCAAGTTGATTGCGCCTGTCGTGCCGCCCAAACTAAGTTGCTTGTTAACAGTGGTCACTTGGCTGATAGACGGGTGCATGTGCAAAATGATGTTATCGTCGCGGTCGATTTGCGGTGTTACATCAAGCGAGATGCCAGAGAAGAACGGTTGTAGCGTGACTTCAGGGATGGTCGTAGTGGCGCCTGTAGAGGCTGTTGTGCTTGAGGCTATACCTGTGACAAAAAACTCATCTGTACCGACTTTTAGCACCGCTTTTTGATTGTTAATAGTGGCAATTCGTGGGCTAGAAAGCACTTGTACATCACCTTGTGTTTCTAAAAACGATAACAAAGCCCCGAAATTTGCACCTTGTAAAGCCACCGCAAATATTGGGCCGCCTAAAGCCGTGGTTGCCGCATTGGATAATAAGGTACCGCCAGTTGAAGTGATGTCGCCACTGGTCAAGACGCCTGTGCTGTTGTTGCCAATTTTGGTATTGGTGTTAAGGCTGCCAATCGCGCCTGTGCCAGAACCATGTTTGCCAAATATCGCCCAGTTAACGCCACTTTGTGACTGGTCATTTAATTGCACATTAAGAATTTTAGCTTCTAAAATTACTTGCCGCTCAATCGTCACTTGCATCAAGCGTAAGAAAGATTCTACATTGCGGATTTCGCTAGGCATGGCGCGAACCATAATGACGCCAGATTGCAAATTAACTACTACGCGGCGGCCATTTTCATTGCCGACTAAACCATTGAGTGAGTCGTTTAAGTCTTTCCAAAAATCATTGTTTGAAGTGGTGGCGATGCTTGTGCTAACCAATGCTGCGCGATTAGCCGAACCGCCAGTGCCACTAGTCGTTGATGTGGAGCTGGTATTTTGCTGGCCAGATTGGCTATTGCCGCCACTTACTGAGCCAGAAGTCACGCGAGTATCTGAGCTGCCTTTACGTTGTCCGACAATATAGTTGACTTGAAATACGCGCGTTTGCATGGCTTGCGGCTCAATGAAAATGCGTGTGCCATCTACTTTATATTCATAACCATAAAGATCACGCAGTGAATCTAGCGCTTCAAACACCGTTACATCTTTTAAGTTGACAGAAATCGTACCTACCACATCTTGATGCACCAGCATGCTGTAACGCGTGCCACTTACAATGCCTAATAACACTTGGCTGGCAGGCGCATTATTGATCACCAAATCAAACCGTTGCTCTAGCTGTTTCGCTGAAGTTTTAGGCATAGCGATTTTTAACGGTGGTAGTAAAGCATCGTTAATTGCGGTTGGGGTGGGGGCAGTTTGCTTAACTTCAGCTGCGACTGTTAATTCTTCATTAATTTTTTTAAGTGTCGCGCTGTTTTGTGGCTCTGTAGTTGCGCAAGCGCTCAGCATCATTAAAAGCATTAAAGGTGATAATCGCATCGGTAATGTTCGCATTTTATTTTTCTCGCTTACTTCATTTGTTTTTTTAGTGACAACTTAGTTGACGACTTTTAATTGGCTACTTTTAATTAACTGCTTTTTAAATTATTTCTTGGCTTTAGGTTACGGCAGAGCTTTTGTTATTAGGCTTAACTTTGTTATGTGGCTTATCTTTTTTATTTGCATTAAGTTGTCTTTTTAACGCCATTGGTTTTTCTAAATCACTTGCCTGTGCTGGCGTCAGTATTTTCTTTTCAAATGCGTAATCCATTTTTAATATTTGTGTACTCATGTCAGGGTTTCGCAAAACAGCCTCATGTTCATTGAGTTTAATTAAAGTGGCCTGCTCATACTTTTTACCTAATATTACTTTTTGGCCGTTGATGATTGCGGCTTTATATTGAGGGCCTAACATTACAGATTGCAATATCGGCGCAGCAATGCTCTCGACTGCGCCAATATCAGCACTATTATTCATGCTTGCTGGCGGTTGGGTAGGGTCTTTTAATAAGTCTGCTTGGGCGCTGTGAATAGCTAACATTAAACTAATAAGCATCACTAAAGTTATTAGCAGCTTTAGCTGGTAAGCAACATGCTGAGTATAGTTAACGTTGGATTTAATCATTAGATACTCAGCCATGTTTTATCTAAACTTAAGGTGTATACGGTTAATTTTATTTGGCTAGCAGGATAATCTTTAACGGTTAAATCTGCCTTACTCCACAGCACGTGCCAAGGCATTTTTTCTAACGCAGAAACATAATCTAGCAGGTCTAAATAACGACCTTCAATTGTAATTTCTACGCCATGTTTAAATACTGACGTATCTTCTTGGCTGGCTTTGATAGGCTGATTTTTATTATCTGGATTTTGCAGATCTGTTTTTTGAGTTTCATTTACAGCAGTTTTGTTCAAAGAATCACTTTCATCTATACGATTTTCAAGTAAACCTTGCACAGGTAAAGTTTTAAGTTCAATTAACTTTAATTTGCCATTTTTCTTTAATAAGCTACGTAAAAGTTCTGGCATTTTATCTGGGCTAATCAGCGTTGTTTGCAGTCCGCTTAATTGCGCTTCTAATTGCTGCAGATGACCTTGTAGTGTTGCAATATGTTCTTTATTTTGGGTGTCCGGGTCGTTAACAGGTTTGTTGGTAAATTCGTTAAGTTGTAGCGATAAAGCTTGAATCTGTGCTTGATCTGCTTCCATTTCATTACTCAATGATTTTTGGCGGGTAAGCACAGGATTAAGTAATAGCGTGTTGATTAGTGCGTAGACCAACACGAAAAGCGCGCAACAAACCATCCAGCGCTCACGTTTGTTAAGCGCTTCAAATTTGCCGCTAATTGTGAGCCAGTGTTGCATCAGATTTTATCTCCTGACTTACTTTTTTCTGTACTTAATGCTGATTTATCGTCTGTCGATTGCAGCGTAAATTCAAGATATTGTGTTGTATTCAACGAGGCAACATTACCACCAGTCGCCGGATTTTCTGGCAAAGCTAAGCTTCTATTTTTATCCGAAGGATTAGCTTTTAATGAAGGCGTTAATGCTTTCTGTGCTGTTGCTGGTGTAGTGACCAGCAGAGATTCTGTTTTTGCAGAATGTATATTCAAGGCGGCAAATAACTTACCTTTAAGGGCAGGTTCATTACCTAAGCGGCTAATGTATTCCGGTACTAAATCTGCTTGCAAAGTGCGACCGCTAATATTCAATTTATCGGCATGGCTATCTATGTTAAAGCCAGTAAGCCATAAGCCATCTAAACTTTGCTTAGCAAAGGCGTGCATTAGTGCAGCATAACCTTTATCAGGCGTTGCTGAACTTTGATTCACGGTTTGCAATATTTCAAGCTGCATTGATTCCTTATGCTCCAGTTGCTTGATCTGATCTAGCAACGCATTATTGATAGCCTTAGGCGTATGTATTAAAACCGCTTTTTGTAATTCTGCCTGCATTGCAGATAACGCTTCTGCCGCTTGGTTGCGCTGGATGACTACAGACGCCAACTGCTGTTGTGCGTAGCTGTAATAAGCCAACATTAGCACCAAGAATAGACCTAGCGTTATTGCTATATTATTAGTATTTAACAAATCCTTTTGCTTGATTAGAGCTGGATTTAGGAGGTTAATCTGCTGACTCATGCTGATTTCTCCTCACGTAGCGCCGCGCCTAGCACTGGTAATAAACTGGCTTGTGTTGCCATATTGTCCAATGCCGCTTTCAATTCAGCATTATTTTCAAAGTGAAATACATCGCTTAAATCAAATTTATCAATCTGAATGTAAAGTGCCGTTTTTAAATAATCATAAAAATCTTCACGGCCCATGAATGGCGCTAACACTAAACGATTAATCGTAATGTATGGAAATTGGCGCTCAAAATTATCTAGTGAACGCTGGATTTCTAGCGATAAGCGTTCAAAAACGCTAGATTTTCTTTCGCTGTCTGTACTTAGCATTTGCTTGGTATCCACCTCAATATTTCTGGCATGATACAACTCACTCGCGGCAGTAAATGTCAGCAATCCACCACCACTGTTAATGGTTAGCATGGCAAGCCCACGGTCTTCTTTCTCTAAATAAGTAGCAACATTACGTTGCGCTAATTCAGGAATATCAATCGCTTCGAGACCTGCACCTGAAAAGTCATGCAAACGTTGTATATATTCACTAATAAGTGAGTTTTTTGCCACAACAGCATACACATAAGCTTGGCGATTTGCATTGTTAGGATCAATCGGAATATCAATGACATCCAAGCTTGCTTGCTCAACTGGATAATCAATCATGTCTTTTAGTTTCCAGCTAATCGCCTGCTTTAATTCATTGACTGGAACATTCGGTTTTTCAATTTGCAATAGTTGATACTCACCATGGGCCAGCAAAAGTGAGCAATGATGGTTAGCTAAATTCAATTCTGTTACTAAAGCTTTAATAGCATCATTATCTTTTAGGCTTTCTGTGCGGTTACCACCGATAGTGACCATTGGTTTATTGTCTGGAGAGTGTCCAGTAGCATTATTCAAAATATGGGCGATAAACGTTCCTTTTTCTGAGGCGCGAATGGCAAACCAACCTGGTTTTTTTTGTTTTTTAAATAAGCCCATTTGATGTCTCTATCGAGTTGCCGTTAATAGTTTTAGAAATTTTCACGCATATAAATCACTGGCGTTTTGTAAATGCCAAAAGTCGCACGTGAAACAGGGTTAGTGCCAAACCACGGTAGGCTGCTGAGGCTTAGGGTTAAATCTACGCTACCATTGTTGCTGGCACCGGGTTTGCTTAAGCGTAAAAACTTTTCAGTGCCATTACTCATTAAACCTACGCCACTGGTGTAGTTAATCAATGTTTCACCTGCAGCCAAATTGTTACGATAATTGCTCAGGCTAATGCTTGCGTCGGGCACTGTCGTGCAGTTGTCTTGCTGATTTCTAATATATGACAAGCCGTTCCAATATTGGGCTTCTAGCGGCACTGGTAGGGCTAATAATTCAGAGCCATAGACGTTTTGCATGAATAATCTGCCGTAGCGAATTTTGGTTTCACTGGTGCTTGTTGACCCAGAAAATGCAACACTGTCTGGATCTGTTACTGAGAAGTTTAGATTAAAATTATCGTAAGGGCCGTCTGCCACGGTGCCTCTGTTGTATTGATACGTTGAGCCATTTATTGCATAAGAGCCATTAATCCAGCTTGTGCTTTGATAAGTTGAGCTTGCTCCAGTGCCTATAACCGTGGTTCCTGACGCTAAGCTAGACGAAGGTTGTAATCTGCTGGTGTCAATTTGTGTTGTACTATTTTTTGCGGTCATGATTAGTTTACAAGAGCCCGAAGATGGGCAGCTATTGCCATATCTTGTTGATGTAATGTTCTGTGCGCTTTCAGCGTTAACTGCTGCGCTAATCGACAAGTGAGCATCACTCATGTAGGTAAAGTCGTCAGTTGTGGTTGAGCTTGTGCCAGCGTTACAAGCGCCAGTCATGCTGCTAGTTAACTTAAAATGATCAGGCTTAAAGCGGCCAATATCGCTTAAGGCACTGTTCCATATTTCACAGCCATACTTACCGCTTACTGAAGTATTAGAACCGCTGCCGCTGATGCAATCTGTTGTTTGATCAACCGCTGTAAAGCTGTCATCAGTGACCGCTCCATCTACAGCGCTTGGGGATGTGATTCCAGCGTTGAAGTTTAGGTAGCCAACATCATGATAACGCAAGCTGAGCGATGCTGTTGCTGGCGTTCCTGCCGCAGTTGGAAATACATTGTTGGCGGCGTCGGTAACGATGCTATTGCTACTATCCGCTAAAGTCAGCATTCCGGTGCCAAGGCTATATTGTGTGCCGGCAACAGTGTCAGCCGCATATGTTTTAGATGGCAACAGTGTAGGCGCGCCATTATAGCCACTCACACCTGCAGAGGCTGTTAATGAAAAGTTCGTGCCGGCTGTCATTGGTGAGCTTCCAAGGCCAGTTTGGGTTAAGGTGAAATTTTGCGGTCTAACGGAAAAATCATCCGAAGAGCAACCGTAGACAATAGGCGTTAAGTTGTTATCTCTAACGCGACAACGCAATTTTTTATAAGCATTCGCTACGCTAATATTACTTGTCAGTGTTTTGCGTCCAGCATCTGCAAGCGCAAACGAGATTGCTTGGCTAGCAACCGGCGAAGAATATGCGCTACAAGTAGGTTGGGAGCTGAAGCTATCATCAAATAGCTCCACGGTAACGTTAGAGGCCGCTGTGTAAGTTGTGGCTTGTACCCCATTTGCCTGCAAAGCGACTACATCAAATTTGAAGCCAGTGCCGGTTAATTTGGTATATAGGGGATTTTTCGCGCTGGGTGTGCTGGTTAAATTGTTATAAGTAACGCCAGTTTCCAAGCAGTCAAAGCCTTTTACACACGGCGTATCTTGTATCACAAACGCACAACTTGCAGTCAAAGTGGTTGTGTTCCAGCATTTTGTGCCATTTAATGGCGTTGTACTTAAATTGGCCGAGCTTAAAACATATGTGCCACCAGGTGAAGTGCCTAATAGTGAAACATTCGCAGTGCTAGCGCTGCTTCCTAATGTGAAGGTCGATGGTGTTTCAGTGACGGCTGGCGTGGTAGGTGTTTCAGTGACATTGCCGGTTAGTGTACCTGTATTAACAATGCTGGCTGTAGGGCAGGGTATTGTAGATGATGTGCATGCTAATACAGTGATATCTGCTGCACATAGACTTGCTGTGCCGGGATGCCTGATTTCAAGGTGGTCATAGGGAGGGACGTTAGGAGAACCGACAACAAAGTCATAGCTGAAAGTATAGGTGCCGGGTATTATAAAATTGAATGCAACACCAATGCCGGTATCCTGATATTTTGTTCCTATGGTATTGCTCATGTCTGTAGTCTGTAACACAGAGCAGTTGGTGGCGCCATTGACCCAAAAATCTTGCCAATAAGAAGCGCAGTAACTTGAGAAATTTAGACCGCTACGCTCACGGAACGATTCAACGACTGATACGCCGGTTGGAATGCTTGTGCTGTTAGAGCAGCTTGAGCCTGACGATGGCGGGTAACTACCAACGACCAGCTTGCCATTGGTATCAGTATATTTAACACCACAGCCACTATCGCTTCCGCCTAGATAGTTATCGAAAGCATGATAAAAGCGTACTGGATTTAATGCACTCACTGCGTAAGTGCTAGGAATCACCAGCGTCACTTCTGCGGTCAAAAAATCTAATGGCGTTGTGTACTTCCAAACAATCGTAACTTGAGGCCCAGAGCTTATGCCAAATGTGCCCGTAGCAATTTGCTGAACACCGCTACTCGATGGGTTTGCCGGTGAAGTGGCGGTAATCGCATAGGTGTTATACATGCCACCTGTTGGCGTGAAGGTCGCAACACTGTGATCGGGGCCGTAGATTTTTCCATTAGCTCGTAAAAAAATACCATTATCTAGACTTGTGCTAGGAGGCACTGACGATGGATTGTAGACCTGACCTGCATTGTTTTGGCCTTTGACTTGTATGTGGGTAGTATCTTCAATGTAAAAGTGCAGGCCGTTGGTGGATGTGCTACCGCCTGTGTTGTTAAACTCAATGACAGTTGCGTACGATTCATTTGTGCAAAGTAGGCCAGTTATCATAGTGATAAAGGCTAGGCGAAATGAATAAGTTTTAAAAGTCATACTTAACAGAGCTAGTAAAAGCTTATTTTTGATGCGTTTATGAAAAATTTATCAGCACTCAAACTGAACCCCTAGACCAATAATGGCAGACTAATTCATTATCAACTACTGTTGGCGTACTTAAATCACCAATAAAAACTAGTTTTAGGCCTTAGTTTAGCTGCATTGGTAATTGGGCGTAGCATCAACACCTAAGCACTTGCTGAGCGTAATCTGCACCTGTCTTTGAATATAGTTTAGCGTGCCGGCTGTGCCAAAACTTGCGGTTGAGGTAATGTCGTACATGGCTATCGTATGGTCTGTACCTTGCTCGTTGTAGTTTGCATAGCGAGTGCAGCTTACGGTGACGGTGAAATTATCAAGGCTAAGCGTGCTTGGGCTAGTAGGGCAGTTTGCTAATGCTGTAGTGCCTGGCGCTAACACTTGATAAGCGGCCCATTCTATACCAGTCCGCGCGGCTTGATAAGCTCTTGAACCTTGTACATCTTGCGTGGAAGTTGCCTGCTGGACACTGGTGATATTGAGTGCATAAGCACCTAAGCCAGCTAAAATTACCAAAATAAATATCGCGGCAGGTAGTAAAAATCCTTGGCTGAGTGACGATTTGTTGTAATGTTTAATCATGGTGAATTGACTACGTTAATTTGATGCATGAGCTTCACCTTAGCGGCATCTTGTGTGAATTCTAAGTAAATGGTCACAATGCCGTTGCGTAGTGACACGCCTGAAACATAGCTAATCTGGCAGGCCGTTAAATTTGCTGCCAATTGTCTTGCGGTCGTCAGGCCATTCAGCGTAGCGACACTATTGGGCTGAGTGGCTTGAATGGTGTAGCCGCTATAAAACCATAGTGTTTTATTGGTTATGTCGCATACGTAAGAAACGGGTGTGGTGATGACATAGAAACGACTAGCGGGTGAAGCTAAGGGAAATACGCCGCCACTAAAGTTCAATAAATTGCTATTAGTCGCTGCCGCCAAGCTACGGCTATTTGTTCCCGCGTATGCATCAGAGCCAGTAATACCTAAGTTGTAAATGACAAGTTTGTCGTTTGTTGCAACGGTAACTGGTGGGCCATATACTTCAAAGGTATCAGCCGCCAGTGTAAAGTCTAGCTGATTATCAGCAGCCGAGTTACCGACTGCCGCACGGTATCTTCCAGCGGTTTTAACTGGTAAGAACTCGATAAAGCTATCATTGCCATTGCTGCTGGTCCGCACACTATTTGGCAAGGCGTTGCGAATATCTCTAGCCATGCGCCGCAAAGCTGTATCAGCTCTATCGGTTAAATTTGCGCGATTTTCACTATCAATAAATGCTTGTGTTGGGTTTCGAATAAATAAAGCTGCACCAGCGGCTAGTATGCCGACTATTGTCATCACAACGACCATTTCAACCAAGGTGAAGCCTGCCGAGTTTTTGCTAGGTTTTAGGATAGTTTTTAAGCTAGATTTTAAGCTAGATTTTTGCGTAGACCTTAGCAAAGATTTTGCCTTAAGTAATGGCCTATGTAATTGATTAAATATTAGGCGCATATCGCACTCGATAACCCGTGATGGTTACATCTGTATTGGCTGGGCCTGTCACACGCACACTAATTTTAAGGACGGCATCTAAAGCAAATGCAGTAAAAGGTGCCACGGTACCAGTTCTGCTAATAGTTACCGTTGCGGTATATGCACCTAGCCCAGCCAAAGGTGTGGAATTCCCCGGGCTGCAAATGCCTAAACAATCAGCACTTGGCATGCTAAAGCCAGCATAATCTGCCACATTATCAAAAGGGTCTAAGCTACTATAACGGCTTTCTGAGCTTGGAAACGGGCCTGTCATAGTCCCTGTTGCGGTGGGTGCTGGGTCTTGTGCAGTTGTTACGCAACTTGCAGCGCTTGTAGCCGTTGATGCGTTTGCATCATCAGGGTCACACCAAGTAAAAGGCTGCTGTTCAACTTCTAATAATAAAGATTCAGCAATAGAAATTGCTTGCTTACGTATCAGTGGATCAGCGCTACCGCGATTTGTAATATCCAGCACTTTAAGCACACCGACTAAAGCTACGCTCACAATGACCATAAATACAACTAGCTCAACTAGCGTTACGCCAATTTGCTTGGTAAATATTTTAGACTTCAATATTTGCTTATTATCGAACATAGCCAGTTTCTGCTTCTACAGTAATTGTGCGTAGGCTTTCTGTTGAATCAACTGCATTTTTTACGGTAAATGTAGCCGCTGCATTTGGCACTGGTCTGCCTAAACCATCAAAGCCAAGCGGATTGGTACTGGCTGTGATGATTACGTTTTTAGACAATGTTTTTGAATAGGCTAGTTGGGTGGCAGGGTCAATTACCGCGCCAACTGTCACGGCGCTACAGTCTGCGCTACTACTGCTGCGATAAGTTAAAACAACCAGTTTGGTGCTTGTGTTTACATCAGCGCAAACCGTAGTTCGCTGTGCAATCGCAGTTTTTTGAGCATAGCGTAAGGCTGAAACTAAAGTGCTGTAACTACCTCGCGCATCAAACGCATCCACACCAATAAAACGCGGTGCAGCGATAGAGGCAATAATGCCGGTAATCACTAACACCGCGATTAATTCAACTAGCGTGAAGCCTTTTGAACGTTGCATGGTTTATTTTAATTATTAACAGCCTGTTGTTGTCGTCGTCACAACTCCAGTAGTTCCTTCGTATGCGACCGTACAATTTGTAACTGCAGTGGGAGAGAAGTTGTAAACAGCGTTAGTGCCTGTGATGGTAGCTGTAAATCCGTCAGTAGATTGCATAGCAGTTGCAATTCCAGCCGCTGTAGGAATTCCAGTGCCTGCCGCAACAACAACTGCTGTGGCCGTTCCTATCAAAGTTACTGTTGTAGCCGTAGTATCTCCTGTAGCAAAATACCTTGCTTGTGTAACGCCAACTGCAGAGCGCATGCCGCCTGCTAAGCCTGTAACAGAAGACTTACGAGCATCATTAGTTAAATTAATAAACCTCGGCAAAGCCGTAGCCGCCAAAATACCTAAAATAACAATAACCACTACCAACTCAACCAAAGTAAAACCTGATTGTTGCTTTTTCATTTTAATGCTCCTTAAAATTTAAAATCACTTTAATTAAAACTAAACTTCACTTCATTTAAAAACCTGAACAACTTTATTTATCGCTGCTTTTTCTTCTTTAATTTAAAAAACTAACAACCCGTTGTGACGCTAGGTGTAATTGTCGGTGCAGTATTGGCTGCAGCAGATTGTGTGTAGGTAAACTGGCAGTTAGCCACCGTAGGCGCACCTAACGTTTGAATTGCGCCGGTAGTTCCTGTTACGGCATAGTCATAACCGTCAGCGTTAAGTTCATCCCTAGTCGGGTTAAATGTGGTCGTTAAACCTGCCGCAGATATAATTCCCGCCTCGCCAAAGTCGCTTGTCTTAGGGTAACCAAATACCAAGTTAACAATACCGTTTTCAGTGCAAACCGTGCCAGTTGCCGCATTTGAATTGTTTGCGGTACCGCCAACAGTACAAGCCGCAGTATCAGCAATATTGTTCCTGGCAAGCACTGTGGCATGTATTAATGCTGCCGCTGCGGCCACGCTGCCTCTGGCTGCATTAAGCTTTGCAATACGCGCATCTTTTTGTAGATTAGTAAATCTTGGTAATGCCACCGCTGCCAAAATAGCCAAAATTAGAATCACCACAATTAACTCAATTAATGTGAAGCCTTTAGCATTATTAAAGCTAGCTAATTTTTTTTCTTTACAGTCCATGGTGCGTCCTTTTTTTTAAAAAATAATAAGAAAATCTTGAAAATGGTTAATGTTTTGTATTATTTATGCGCTGAATTATTACTGATTATATTTCCATCAATCTGCTTCTAATTCGCGCCTTGTAAGTTGCTAATTTGGTACTAAATCTAATCCGCCTATAGTCAGTAAAGAGGTTTTGGTATTGCCCAACGTGCTAGATAGTTTGAACCTAGCTTGGTGACCATCTTTAAATACATAAATCAGCTGCTTCCTTTTTGTATCAAAATACCAAATGGCTTCTGTACTTGTTGGCGCTTGCGTAAGCTCTCCAACATAGTTAGAAGGCGGTTCGGCTATCAGCAACATTGGGTTGCTATTTTGTAACGTTGCTACATTTATTGGCTGATTAGTCACACTTTTATGCACCCAAGCTTCAGCTAAACTTAGGCGTAAGTTATTCACTTCAGTGGCTAACATTACTTTTTCAATTTCAACTTGCGCATCGTTTAAGCGATGTAATAATAGTGTGGCCAATAAGCCAATGACACACAGCGTAATGGCTAAATCAAATTGCCTTTTACTCGGGGCATGTTTTGATGGTTTTTCCTTCACTGAATATGTCAATTAGCCTTAGCCTCATTACCCTTTGTGTAGCGCCACATTGCCTAAATCCCATATTGGCAAGAAAATACCCAAGGCTAATACCAGCACCATAAGCCCTAAAAATACAATCAAAATCGGTTCGATTTGAGCACCTAGCGTTTTAATTTCATACTCCACATCACGCTGATACATATCTGCCACTTCTTGCATTAAATCGTCTAGCGCACCAGATTCTTCGCCCACGGCTATCATCTGCAAAACAATAGGGTTGAACACGCCGCTATTGGTTGCGGTGCGTAAAATGCTCTCGCCGCGCTCAACACCTTCGCGCATTTGGTCGATTTTTCTGCCAACAAAATCGTTATCGGCAGTTTGTGCCACGAGCTTTAGCCCGCTAGTAATAGGCACGCCACTTTTGCTGGCTAAAGCAAAGCTTCTGGCAAATCTTGCCATCGTGGCTTTATGGATAATTTTGCCTGCAATCGGGGTTTTTAATTTGAAACTATCCCATTTGTATTTGCCTACCGAGGTTGCAATATATGAGCGAAATAGAAAAAAGCCACCAACCGAGCCAACTAATAAGTAAGGCCAAGCAACCAGCATAAAATTAGAGAAACCCAGTAAAATTTTAGTCATTAAAGGTAATTCGGCACCAAAGCTTTGGAACACTTTGGCAAAGGCTGGAATCACAAATAGATTCACCACCACAATGGCGACGCCCATAGCAATGACCACGAATGTTGGGTAGCGAAGGGCAGATTTAATTTGATCTCGCATAAATCGCTCAAAATCCAGATGATCGAATAAGCGCATGAACACTGTTTCTAGCATGCCTGTGGTTTCGCCCACGCGCACCATGTTGATGTAAAAGCTTGAAAAAACAGTAGGGTGCAAGGCAAGTGCGGCAGATAGCTCACGGCCGCTACCTAAACTTTCACGAATGTTTCCAATAACAATGGCAAACGCTTTATTGTTAGTTGAGGCCTGCAAGCCGTTAAGCGCACTCATAATAGGAATGCCTGCCTTGAGCAATGTGTACATTTGACGGCTAAACAGCATGACATCTAGTGTCTCTATTTTTTCTTCAAATAAATTTATTGAAATGCTTGTTGAGGCTTTTGCATGCTTACGTTCTTTAATTTCTATCGGTGTAATTTTTAGATTAAACAGCTGATTCGCAATGGCGTTGCTGTCAGTACTTTCTAGCACGCCTTCTACTGAGGCACCGTTGCTGTCACGACCTTTGTAAGCGAAGAATGGCATTTTGGTTGTAGAGCCTATTCTTCAAACTGGTTGCTGATGCGCATGGCTTCAGCAATCGTCGTGCGTTTCTGTATGACTAAATCCACCGCGCTTTTACGCAGTGTTTTACCCGCCATGTGTTGCTTACCTAGCTTAATAAACTGATTTGGGTCGTGATGGTTCGCGGCTTCAATCAGCTCGTTATTCATTTCAAGTAATTCGTAAACGCCAACGCGGCCGTGGTAGCCCGTGCCATTGCAAATGCTGCAACCTTTACCATGCACATAGCGATGCTGGTCAACTTCTGAGCCAAGCTCATGCTGTAGCCATGCGTGTTCAAACGCTTCTATGGTGTAAGTTTCGGCACAATTATTACAAACTAAACGTACCAAGCGTTGAGCCACTACCGCTAACACTGACATTGCCACCATAAACCTAGGTGCGCCCATGTCTATCATTCTAATGGGCGTGCTAATGGCGTCGTTGGTGTGTAGGGTTGAAAGTACCAAGTGGCCTGTCATAGCGGCGCGTAAACCAATTTGCGCGGTTTCTTGGTCGCGCATTTCACCCACTAAAATAATGTCAGGATCTTGCCGTAATGTTGAGCGCAGTACACGTGAAAAGCTCAAATCAATCTTGTCATTCACTTGTACTTGATTAATGCCCGGTAAGCGATACTCAACAGGATCTTCAACGGTAATGATTTTATTGGAGGTGGAATTTAGTTCGCTAAGCGCAGCGTAAAGTGTTGTGGTTTTACCGCTTCCGGTTGGGCCTGTTACCAACACCATGCCGCTTGGTCTATTGATAAGCTTACGAAATCGCACCAACATGTCGGCTGGCATGCCAAGTTTTTCTAGTGAAAATCCGCTAGTATTTTGTATCAATAAACGCATCACCACAGATTCGCCATATTGCGTGGGCATAGATGAAATACGCACGTCTACCGCTTGCTGTTTCACCTTAACGGCAAAGCGACCATCTTGAGGTAAGCGTTTTTCTGAAATATCCAAGCCAGACATGAGCTTTAATCTTAAAGACAAGGCTGACGAAATTTTCAAATCTGCCACTGTTTGTAAATGCATTACACCATCAATTCTGAAGCGAATATGCAGTTTATGTTCTTGTGGTTCAATATGAATATCAGAGGCGCGTACTTGCACGGCATCTTCAAAAATAGTTTGTAGTAATTTAACTACCGGTGCTTCTTCTGCATTGCCAGTTAAACCTATTTCAGCAAAATCAATGGCAGCGTCGCCTAAATCTTGCCCCAACTCTAATGCTAAGTTAGAAATTTCATCAGTGCGTCGATAACTACGATCAATCAGTAGGAGCAGTGAGCCTTCTTGAATAACCGCCAGCTCAATGTCGCGGCGCAATAAGCGCACAATTTCGTCGTAAGCAAAAAAATCGGTGGGGTCTACCATCCCCACTAAATAGGTGCCGCCTCTATCTTCTAATACTACGCAGCGAAAGCGTCTGGCTTGAGCCTCGGGAAGTTTGTTAATGATCTCAGTTTTAGTATTAAATAACTGTATGTCAATAAATGGGATTTTTAGCTGGCGTGCCAAGGCTTCAGAAATTTGAATTTCCGTCACGTAACCGCTATCCACAAAAATACGACCTAGCTTACGCCCGGTACGTTTTTGTTCTTCTAGTGATTTATTTAAATCGTCCGCAGAAATTAAATTCTGCTCAACTAAAATCTCACCAAGGCGGACCTTCTCGGGACGTGCCATTAAAACCCCATTATTCTGAATATAAGTGAAATAATAAATTGCTAGCGCTTATTTCAATTCAATGAATAAAGAGGGTTTTAGCCTTGAAATCATTTCAACTGGAAATTAATCAACGGCCTGAGAGGCTTGTTTTAATAGGGTTAAAGGGTGTTTGTAGGATTTTTAAGTTGTTACTAGAAGTCTGGGCTGGTTTTTTTAGGTCTTGTCACTAAGTGAAAATCTGCAGGCTTTTTACAACATTAATTAGGCTAATTAATATTGTAATTAAGTACTGTAAATCTCAACTTTATTTGCTTTTATCATCCCAGGCGCGCTCAAGTGCTTTTTGCCTTTTTTCAAGCTCAGTTTTAGTCATAGCAAGCTTCTCTGTAGCTACGCTTTGTTGAAGTTGTAGCTCCTTTAAGCGTGATTGTTCCTGCCGGACTCGCTTTTCTTGATCGCTGATCTTTGCGCTTAAATCCTCATTGCGAGTTTTTGCCGCTTCATAATCTTTACGTGCGGCGGTTACGCTAAATTGTTCCATCGCCACATCTCTTGCCAATGCAGGGGTAGGTAAGGCAAATGCGCATAAGATAAACACAAGCAATTGTTTAAAGTAGTATTGCATAAAGTGTGTTTTTTTAATAAATAGCTGTTTGGGTTTGCTGTTAGTCATAGCCTAGGACTCCTAAATCATTAATTCTATAGTGTGATTTTAGCCGAGTAAATGCCTTTAAATTTGCTAAAATGACATTGATTTACATATTCTAATTCAAGCATAAAGCCGTTCAATGAATCCTGAAGACTTACAGCGTTTGGTTACGCTAGCGATGCCTTACGGCAAATACAAAGGGCGACTTATCGCAGATTTACCTGGGCAGTACCTGAATTGGTTCGCACGTGAAGGTTTTCCTAAAGGTGAAATAGGGCGCTTACTAGCGTTGATGCAAGAGATCGATCATAACGGTTTGTCTGACTTACTTACTCCGCTTAGAAAACAATAATGAATTGCCGCTTTTTTATATCACGCACTTTCTTTTCAGCTATTTAAGCTTTAGTTGAAATGTATTGCCGATAAATTTCACCGATTCTGCGCTATCCCATTCATGAGAACCACGTACTTTTTGCACAACGCGGCCATGAGCATCGACAAAAATAGTTAACGGTATGGTGTTGGCACCCAATATATTTTCTAAAATAACATGGCTATCAAGATAGTTATCAAAAGTAAGTCTAGCTTCTTTGATAAATGCGGCTGCAGCATCTGCATCATCGTCTGTTGAAATGCCGATAATATTGATTTGTTTGCCATTGAAGCGTTTAGACAAGCGCTCTAAAGAATCCATTTCAGCGCGGCAAGGGCCGCACCAACTTGCCCAAACGTTAATTATTAGCGGTTTTCCACGCAATTCAGAAAACTTTTTAGATTTGTTGCTGAAGCCTTGTAACTTTGCCTCAGGCAGATAAGCACCGACCTCAACTTCTCCTGGTGTTTTTGCAAGTGCGTGAGTGTTTAAGCTTATTGAAAATAGTAAAACTAAAAATATTGCTTTCATGTCTTCAACTTAATTCAGTATTAATGTCGCTAAAACCTAATGATATTGCCTTAGGCTGCTTCTTGCGCAGTGCCGTAATGTGTTTCTACCATTACGCCTATGTCTTTTAAAAATGGCGTAGGCAATACGCCGCCGGCGCAAATGATAACTGCAATATTGGGAATCTCTACAATTTCTTTGTCGGCTAATTGTATGGTGACAGTATCAGGACGAATTTCCACTATGTTTGATTTAAGCAATACAGTGATACGTTTAGTGGCTTCGGCTTGCTGAAGTTTGTCTCGGTTCTTTTGCTTTACGCGGCCAAAGGATTCACTACGATAAGAAATGGTCACGGTAGTATCGGGTTGCTGGGCAATAGTGATTGCCGCTTCTAGCGCACTATCTCCACCACCCACAATCAATACATGCTGGCCGCGATATTGCTCAGGATCTATCAAGCGATACACTACTTTAGATTGCTCTTCACCCACTACATCAAGCTTACGCGGCGTGCCCATGCGGCCGATGGCAAGCAATACATTAGCGGTTTGGTAGGTGTTTTTTGATGTTTTAACTTCAAAGCCATCTTCAGTTTTACGTACACTTTCCATGCGTTCGTTAAAGGAAACATTAAGATTGTGATCATGTAGTACACCTAACCAAAAACCGAGTAACTCTTCTTTACTGATGTCGTACATTTCTACCTTGCCAACAATCGGTAAAAAAACGGGCTGCGTCATGGCGACTTTGTTGCGCGGATATTTATAGATAGCACCACCTAGCGATGCTTCTTGCTCAATGGTAACGTATTTAAGATTTTTTTCTTTAGCTGCAAGGGTCGCTGATAGTCCAGCAGGGCCGGCACCTATGATTACAACATCCAAATCGTTACCGCTATTCTTCTTTTTAACAATAGAATCAACTGCTTGCTTGCCTTGTTCAGCAGCCTTGCGAATCAAACCCATGCCACCTAGTTCACCTGCGATAAAAATATTAGATACATTAGTTTCAAAAGTAGGTGAGACAAACGGGATATCCATGCCGCGCTTTTCTGTACCGAATACTAGTTTAATCGCATCTACTGGGCAGGCCTCAATGCAAGCACCATGGCCGATACAGTGCGCGGCGTCGGTGAGCACCGCTTTACCATCAACGATACTTAGCGCCTGCTCTGGGCAAGCTTTTACACAAGAGCCTGAGCCGCAACAAAGGCTTAAATTAATATGTGGGTGTAAAGACGCTGGCTCTGTTAATCCAGCTTCTTTAGCGTCATTTAATCGCTCACTTCCTAGTTTATTTCTTTGGTTTAGGCGGAAAATATAAATGCCAAAAATCAAAAGTAGTGGTGTGAGGTAGATGAGTAAATTCATTAATTTGTTTGGCGCTGTAATGGCTAATGATTGATATCATAAAACATAATTCACAAAACGTGTGAAATTTTCACACGTTAATTTTGTGATGCGTATTATAATTATAATGCTTTTGAATTTTAGTTTAAGTGATCAATGAAAAGAGAAAAGAATTGTTAAGTAAGATAGGCTCAATTATTAATCAGCTATTCATGCTAACCGTATTATTTGCTTTGGTGTGGATAGGCTGGTTAGTCGCGCATGGTCATTACTATAAATCGGGTGTTGGCCTTGGCTATAACTTAGGTTTAGCCGGCGGATTAATGATGCTGACCTTGTTGCTTTATTCGTTTCGCAAGCATATAAAGTTTATGCAAAAGTTAGGCAAACTTAAACATTGGTTTAAGCTACACATGATACTTGGCGTGCTTGGTCCAACCTTAGTGTTGTTTCACACCACCTTTAAAACCGGCTCTATTAATGCCTCGGTTGCACTTTATTGTATGTTGCTTGTGGCTGGAAGTGGTTTGATAGGGCGCTTTGTTTACACGCGTATACATAAAGGTTTATATGGTAGTCGCTCTAGCTTAAAAGATGCTCATCAAGAATTATCGGGTAGTGCCGGCGATGTTAAATCGCGGCTACATTTTTTCCCTAAAGTTGAAATGTGGGTTGATGATTTTGAAGCTCAAGCCTTGCATGCTAAACGTGGATTTTTTGCTGGGATTTGGTACTTTTTAAGCTTTGATGTGCGTCGGATACTGTTAGTTTGGCGTTGTAAACGCAATATAAACGAAGTGCTGGGTGCTGATCGTATGCAGGATATTGCAAAAGAAGCGGTGCAATCAGTCAGTGATTATTTGATGCAGATACAAACGGTAGCCCAGTTTAAAAAATGCGAGCAAATATTTTCAGCATGGCATATTTTACACATTCCACTCATGTACATGATGGTTGCTACAGCCATATTTCATGTTATTTGGGTACACATGTACTGATGGAATTATTGTAAATGTTACGTCTTTTCAGCGTTTTCATCCTCTCACTTTTCCTGTCATTTCATGCCGGCGCAGATACGCTTGAATCGGTAATGATGCCGGGCAAGGTGATTCAAGGCCACGCTAAATGGGAAGATACTTGCCAAAAATGTCATAAGCGTTTTGATAAAGAAGGACAAAACCTGCTTTGTAAAGATTGCCATAAAGAAATCACCAAAGATGTGACGCAAAAAAAAGGTTTTCATGGCAAATTAAAAGAAGCGCGTGATTGTGTGGATTGCCACACTGAACATAAGGGTCGCATTGCACAAATTGCGCCTATGAATGAAAAAACTTTTAAGCATAGCCAAACCGATTTTGAATTAAAAGGTGCGCATGCCGAGGCTAAAACTGAATGTAAAGATTGCCATAAACCCAAAATTAAATATCGTGATACTCCTGATACTTGTAACGCCTGCCATAAAAAAGATGATAAACACGAAGGTTCTTTAGGCATTGATTGCGAGAGTTGTCACGCGGAAAAAAACTGGAAAGATACTAGAGAAAGATTCGACCACAACAAATCAAAATTTGCGCTTGAGGGTAAGCATATTGAGGTTAAATGTAGCGAATGCCATTTAACTAAAAAGTTTAAAGAAGCCGCCAAAGATTGTTTTTCTTGCCATAAAAAAGACGACAAGCACAAAGGAATTTTTGGGCAAAAATGCGCAAATTGTCATACTGCCAAAGATTGGAAAGACACCACTTTTGAGCATGGCAAAGATACTAAATATTCTTTGCGTGGCAAACATCAATCAGCTAAATGCGAGAGCTGCCATAAGCCATCTGCCGCCACATTAAAGCTGCCAACTAGTTGTGTTTCGTGCCATAAAGGTGACGATAAACACGATGGTACTTTGGGTGACCGTTGTGAGAAATGTCACGTAGAAAAAAGCTGGTCTAGCACGCCAGGCTTTAATCACGATGATACGAAGTTTCCGCTACGGGATAAGCATAAAGCCGCTAAATGCCAAACTTGCCATAAAAATGGGACGACTGGCGTTGCTAGAGAAAAATTACCGCTATTGTGTAACGAATGCCACAAGGCGGATGATAAACATAAAGGTAATTTTGGCGTGAAGTGCGAAAGCTGCCATACCGAAAAAGATTGGAAAACACCGAGCAAGTTTAACCATGACCGCGACACCAAATATGTGTTGCGTGACAAACATAAAGCCGCGAAGTGTGACACTTGCCATACCGCTAAACTTTATGGGCAAAACCTGAAAATGGATTGCTATTCTTGTCACAAAAAAGACGATGATGTTAAAGGCCATAAGGGCCGCTATGACCAGAAATGTGAAACTTGCCATGTTGAAAAAACTTGGAAAACGCTGATTTTTAATCACGACCGCGATACAAAATATCGCTTGCTGGATAAACATATTTCAGTGAAGTGTGATTCATGTCATAAGACTAATCTTTATAAAGATAAGGTGAAAAGTAGCTGTGTTGCCTGCCATAAGTCAGATGATAAGCATAAGGGCCAAGAGGGCGATAAATGCGAAGATTGCCATAATGAAAAGTCTTGGAAAGATGCCAAGTTTGACCATGCAAAGTCTAAGTTTCCATTACTGGGCAAGCACTACAAAGTGGAGTGTAAAAAGTGCCATTTAGCGCCCACTTTTAAAGATGCTAAATCAGAATGTGCTAGCTGCCATATTAAAGAAGATGTGCATAAACTTAAGCTAGGCACCCAATGCGAAACTTGCCACAATGCGCGCGATTGGAAAATATGGGATTTTGATCATGATCGTAAAACCAAGTTTAAGCTAGATGGCGGTCATAAGAACATTGGCTGTTATGAATGCCATAAGAATCCATCTAAGGGCAATAAGCTGGTTACGCCAGTCAGTTGTGGCGATTGTCATGCTAGGGATGATGTGCACGATGGTGGTTTTGGGCGCCAATGCGAACGCTGTCACGTTTCGACAAAATGGACCGAGTTAAAGGCTGGGGCAGGATTTTCTAGATAAGGCTAATTCACCTTAATATAGTTTTATTAAGGTGAATTGATGCTGGTTTTTAACTAAAGTGCAGGCTGTTTTACTAAGAATACGCACTTGGGCGCGAATGTTTAAAATCGTTAAAATAAACGGCTTAGCATTAAGCCGCCGCCCCAGTCAGTGCTTGCATCTGAATAGCCATGTGTGATGTAACTTTGCAATTTGTAGTGCACATTGTATTTATGCGTTAAAAATACGGTAAGTTCACGTAATGCTGTCGATGTATTTGAGGTCGCCTGTCTAGCGTCCGCCATAACGCCCATGCTAGATGATGGATTTATTTTGTAGGATAGACCTACGGAGCTAAACCAAACATTATTTAAATTGATGCCAGCGGGATCTCCCATGTGCTTATAGCCAACACCACCAAATAAAGTGACGCTATTATTGATTGGTTTATAGGCATCAAGCGCGGCGGTGTAATCATTTTCACCTGTCCCTAGATTTTTTGATGATGATGCGGTGGCAAGTTTCACTTTACCCGTTATATCTAAAATTAGAGGATGAGACTCACCAATTTTTGCCACTGTCTGCGTGGCGGAAATGACAATGTCGCCCAAGCCTTCTTGGGTGGTAACTGGTCTGTTTGATGTGCCAAGCACAATGGGATTATTGCCGCCTACCACGTCGCCTGGGCCGGTAATGCTAACCCAAGGCACGGTAATTTTTAACGTGGTGTTTTCCATTTCGTATTTTGCGACAAAAGGGATGTAAGTAATGTCTGTGGAGTCAGATTGTCCGTATTTACCAGAGCTATAGTCTATG
>CANFZA010000024.1 GCA_947451235.1 Methylophilaceae bacterium
TTCGCCGCCGTATTTTTTTGTCAATACAGTGGTAATCGCTGCTGTTAATGTTGTCTTACCGTGATCCACGTGGCCAATTGTACCTACGTTGACGTGCGGCTTGGTCCGCTCAAATTTACCTTTTGCCATCTTTTTAGTCCTTTACAATGTTTTATTAACTATAAGCTTTATTAATATTAATAAAACTTGTTCAAATTAAAGCAGTATCACTTACCACCATAACTACAACCAAATGCCAGCATTATTTTTAATAAAATAAATACCGAAATTTCAAATAACAATTTCATGGTGCCCATGGCGGGAATCGGACCCGCGACCTCTCCCTTACCAAGGGAGTGCTCTACCACTGAGCCACATGGGCATTAATATACATACTCACGCACATCAAGCTCAATTGTTTGGAGCGGGCGACGAGACTCGAACTCGCGACATTCAGTTTGGAAAACTGAAGCTCTACCAACTGAGCTACACCCGCGCATCCATCTAAACCAACGTCAACATACTCAAACCGTTTATTGCTATTACATCGTCAAAACTAAACGCTTACTACAATTTGGTGGAGGGAGAAGGATTCGAACCTTCGTACTCTGAGAGAACGGATTTACAGTCCGTCGCCTTTAACCACTCGGCCACCCCTCCAAACCGAACCCGCAATTATGGTAATAATTTGGCTTTATACCAAAATATCAATAAAAGGGCTTTGATAAAAAAACTGGTGCCGGATGTCGGAATCGAACTGACGACCTTCGCATTACAAGTGCGCTGCTCTACCAACTGAGCTAATCCGGCGTGATTTGAGTTGCGTATTATACTGATTTTTTGAAAAAAGGTAAGCTATTTCACAATAGTTAATGAAGGTTTTTTGATATTAGTTACTTTTTGCTGGGTTTCCGGGCTTGCGCCCGCTTTTTCTACTGAATTATTAGGCTGCGGCGCTGGGCCCACTTCAAAAAACATGCCTTGCCCACTCTCTCTCGCAAAAATACCTTTGACTGCATGCATAGGCACATAAAGGTTTTGTGAGTTTCCACCAAATCGTGCAGAGAATATTACGGCATCGTTGTCTATTTGCAAATCCTTAGTCGCGCCATAACTAAGATTTAAGACAATCTCACCATCTTTAACATACGCCATTGGAACGCGAGCGTGACTATCAACAACTACCAACAAGTGTGGCGTCATATTATTGTCGACACACCATTCATGTATAGCTCTTACCATGTAGGGTTTTGTTGAAGTAGGTTCTGTCATGTTGTTCGCACTCAGTTGGTATATAGTTAAAATTAAAGCGCATATCTGCGCTTTAATTTTAATGGCGTTTATTTGCGCATTGCTTTTTCTGACGGCGTCATTGCATCCGCATATAACGGCCTTGAGAATAAACGTTCTGCGTATTTAAGGATAGCAGACGCTTGATTTGGCAGTTCAATGCCATAGTGACCTAAACGCCATAATAGCGGCGTAACAGCTACATCTAACATTGAGTAATCATCCCCTAGCAAGTAATTTTGTTTAGAAAAAATTGGTACCAATTGCGTTAGGTTGTCACGGATTGTTGCACGCGCTTTATCCGCAATGGCTTGATCATCAGATTCAACATCTTTAATGTGATCAAAAAGATCTTTTTCAAAACTATGCAAAAATAATCTTGCCCTTGCGCGCATTACTGGATCTGGCGGCATCAATTGCGGGTGCGGAAAGCGCTCATCAATGTATTCATTGATAATGTTGGCTTCTGACAAAACCAAATCACGTTCAACCAACACCGGTACTTGGTTGTAAGGATTAATCACCGCCAAGTCTTCTGGCTTGTTTGCTAAATCAACGTCAATGACTTGAAAATCCATGCCTTTTTCAAATAGAACAATTCGGCAACGGTGGCTATAGGGATCAGTTGTCCCCGAATACAAAGTCATCATTTAGTGTATATCCTTCCAATATGCTTTTTTGAGTTTGTAAGTAAGTACCAACAATAGCCCTAAAAATAGTAATACAAACCAGCCCATATTATTGCGCTGTTGTTTTGCAGGTTCTGCCATGTAGGCTAGAAAATTTGTTAAGTCACCAACTAGAGCATCGTACTCAGCGGCAGACAACTTACCTGGCTTGGTGAGAGTTAACTCGTGCGTTTCGTGATTAATTGCTTGTTCGCCTTGCAATTCATACAAGACATGCGGCATAGAAACTTTACAAGAAACTGGGTCAAACACACAATTACCCCAACCTGTTGCGCTTGTTTCGTCACGGTAAAAACCACGTAAATAGCTGTAAACCCAATCAGCGCCACGAGCACGCACTTCTACAGATAAATCAGGAGGCGCTACGCCAAACCATTTTTTTCCGTCGGCTTTACTCATCGCAACTTTCATTGGGTCGCCAATCTTCTCGCCAGCAAACATCAAATTATCTTTGATTTGCTTTTCTGTTAGACCAATATCTAACAAGCGGTTATATCGCATGTAATTTGCGCTGTGGCAATTTAAGCAGTTATTAACAAAAGTACGAGCACCACGTTGCAATGACTCATGATTTGACGCATCAACCGGCGCTTTATCTAAGTGAGCACCTTCATTTGCATTAGCCATTTGAGGCAATATAAAGCTAGTTGATAATGCCAAAACCAATAAAGTTTTTTTAATGATATTGTTCATGATATTTATCCTGTCACCCTTTCTGGCACTGGCAATGTCTTATCTTTTTTAGTGTACCAAGGCATTAGTATGAAAAACGCAAAATAGACAACGGTGAATGCACGAGCCACCACAGTTGCGCGATCCGCATTTCCTAACCAAGCGCCAAACTGACCCCACACGTTGGCAGGCTCTGTTCCTAGGTAACCAAGCACCACAAAGCTCACCACAAATGCAGCCAACCATTTTTTGTACAAAGTGCCACGATAGCGAATAGACTTCACCGGACTTTTATCTAACCAAGGCAACAGTGCAAACACCATTACAGACAAGCCCATTGCAGCCACACCAGGAAATAGTGAAGGTGGGATGCCTAGAAAGCCAACACCAGGAAATGGTGGAACCGCACGCAAGATTGAATAATACGGTGTGAAATACCACACTGGAGCAATGTGTGCAGGCGTTACCAAAGGATTGGCCGGTACAAAGTTATTGGCTTCTAAAAAGTAACCACCCATTTCTGGTGCAAAGAAAATAACTGTTGAAAACACCATTAAAAACACCACAGCACCAACAATATCTTTAACCGTGTAGTACGGATGGAACGGAATGCCGTCTAGTGGAATACCTGTTACTTTGTCTTTAAGTTTTTTAATTTCAATGCCGTCAGGATTGTTAGAACCAACTTCGTGCAAGGCAATAATGTGCGCTGCGACTAAGCCAACCAATACAAATGGCAAAGCAATTACGTGAAAAGCAAAGAAACGGTTTAAGGTAGCGTCTGAAACCAAGTAGTCACCACGTAGCCATTCTGAAACATCTGGACCAATGAATGGAATTGCAGAGAACAAATTGACAATAACCTGAGCGCCCCAGTATGACATTTGACCCCATGGTAATAGGTATCCAAAGAAAGCCTCGCCCATTAAACACAAGAATATGCCAACACCAAACAGCCAAATGAGTTCACGCGGTGTGCGATATGAACCGTAAATAATTCCACGGAACATGTGCATGTAAACCACAACAAAGAACATTGAAGCGCCAGTAGAATGCATATAACGAATGAGCCAACCCCACGGCACATCACGCATAATGTATTCAACTGAACCAAACGCCAACTCTGCATCTGGCTTGTAATGCATGGTTAAGAAAATACCTGTGAGAATTTGTAGCACTAAAACTAATAACGACAATGAGCCAAAAAAGTACCAAAAGTTAAAGTTTTTTGGTGTGTAATATTCAGTTAAATGCGCCTTCACATTACTGGTTAGCGGGAATCTTTCATCCACCCAATTCAAACCATTGCTGAACACATTGGCCATTACTGATTTATTTTTGTCCGACATGATTAAGCGCCCTCTTCAGTATCAACACCAATAAGCAAGGTATTTTCAGTTAAATATTTATGTGGCGGCACGACCAAATTGATTGGCGCTGGAGAGCCTTTGAATACACGGCCAGCCAAATCAAACTTTGAACCGTGGCATGGACAGAAAAAGCCACCAGACCAAGTGTCACCCATATCACCTTTTGGTTGCATTTTAGCGGTAGGAGAACAGCCTAAATGTGTACAAATACCGACGATTACAGCCAATCCAGGTTTAATCGAGCGGTCTGCATTTTTACAATAACTAGGCTGCTGGGAAGTCACATCACCTTTCGCATCAGTAAGCTTATCGTCATGTTGAGCCAGCTCAGCAATCATCTCTGGTGTACGGTTAATAATCCATACCGGCTTACCGCGCCACTCTACGGTCATCATGGTGCCTGGTGCAATCTTGCTAATATCCACTTCAACTGGTGCACCAGCTGCTTTAGCTCGTTCACTAGGCGTCATGCTTTTAACAAACGGCACAGCAACCGCTGCGCAACCTAGCGCACCAACGGCTGAACTAGCAATTAAAAAATTGCGTTTATCTAAATCCACGCCAGCGCTTAGATTGTTCGCTGGGCTTACGTGAGCGTTTTCTTGATCCTTGTCATTTCGGTTTTCGGCCATACTATCCTCGTGATCTGAATATGAAACTCGGCTTTTTTAAAGCATAGCTTCGTTATGCTACTTAACTTAAAACTAAAACTTCAAAACTAAAACTTTTCGAAAAACCATCCATTAATATTAGCCTGTCAATCCAGCACAAAAAATATGGTCTTTATAATTAGCGCCTGATTATACAATTTTTCACTTGTAATTTAAAGATATATTTTATAAGTTATTGAAATAAAACAATTAAACTGGGTTTTTTATATCAATAAATTCATGCTCAATATTGAATTTATTGGCTAAATGTTCACCTAATGCCTGTATGCCATAACGTTCTGTTACATGATGTCCAGCTGAAATATAAGATACACATGATTCGACTGCCAGATGCGTAGTTTGTTCTGAAATTTCACCACTAATAAAAACATCAACCCCCAATGCTATCGCCGCTTCAAAATAACCTTGTGCCGCGCCTGTACACCAAGCGATTTTGCGCACTGTTTGATTAAAATCACCTATCACCAAAGGTGCTCGACCTAACTGCCTTTCAATATGAAGAACAAAATCCTTTAACGTCACAACCTGCGACAAATTACCGTAAGCAATTAAATTATCCTCACCTACATAATCAACAGCTTCAATGCCTAGCACCCGACCTAGTTGTACATTATTCCCGTACTGCTGGTGCGCATCTAAGGGCAAATGGTATGCCATCAAATTCAAGTCATTTTCCAGCAAAAACTTAATGCGATTTTTCTTTATGCCTACCACTCTAGCATCTTCATTTTTCCAAAAATATCCGTGGTGCACTAACACCAAATCGGCTTTCGCCTCGTGCGCTGCAACCAACAATGCCATGCTTGCCGTCACACCACTGACAATTTTACGAACTTCATTTTTACCCTCAACTTGCAGACCGTTAGGGCAGTAATCTTTGAAGCGCTCAACTTGCATGAGTTGTTGGGTATAATTGACTAACTCATTTATTTTAACCATTTTCTAGCACCTTATTTATTGTAAGCTATTGATTTATATCTTAGCAGCCCTATATCACTGCTACAATTATTCACTACTTACATACTGTCACTGACAACCTAAATCGATCACATCTATGAACAATCAGCTACATAAAAAATTATGGCTTATTTTTGCACAAGCAGCCACGATATGCATGGCAATACTTTTTGTTTTGCGGCTTTTTACACCTAACTGGCTTAGCCTGAAAGATCAAAGCTTAGTCGTAAAGCAAGTTGAATCAAATGTTAGCGCCAATTTATCTGGCTCTTATAGCCATGCCGCAAAAAAAGCGATGCCGGCTGTTGTTAACATTTTTACAAGTAAAAAAACAGCAGAAAATCCACATCAAAAATATTTAGACGACCCAACGTTTCGCCAGTTCTTTGGTGACCAGCTAGATGATTTAGACACCCAAGCGCAGCCTGAAAACAGCTTAGGCTCTGGTGTTATTGTCAGCGAGCAAGGATTAATTCTTACTAACAATCACGTTATTGCAGCTGCCGATGAAATTGAAATTGCACTTGCTGATGGACGTAAACTATCGGCCAAAGTTGTTGGTACCGACCCAGACACTGATTTGGCGCTAATTAAAGTAGACGCAGAACATTTACCTGCGATTACTTTTGCCAGCTCAGATAAACTCAATGTTGGCGATGTTGTATTGGCTATTGGCAATCCCTTTGGCGTTGGTCAAACGGTGACACAAGGCATTATTAGCGCGCTTGGCCGAAATCACTTAGGCATTAATATATACGAAAATTTCATTCAGACTGATGCCTCCATCAACCCAGGCAATTCTGGGGGCGCGCTCATTGATACTGACGGTAATCTGGTTGGTATTAATAGTGCCATTTATTCACGTAGTGGCGGTTCCATGGGCATAGGTTTTGCTATTCCAGCTACCTTAGCACGTCAGGTCATGGAGCAAATTGTTTCTCAAGGCAATGTTACGCGCGGTTGGATAGGCATTGAGGCGCAGGACATTACGCCAGAGTTGGCAGAATCATTCAAACTAAAATTAGCACAAGGCGCCTTAGTTGCTGGTGTGCTGCGCGACAGTCCGGCTGACAAAGCTGGACTACGTGCAGGTGATGTTTTGTTAGCCATTGAGGGCAAGCCAGTTTCAGACAGCGGCAGCATGCTTAATTTGATAGCAGTGTTAACGCCAAATAAAAAGGCAACCATCAAAATTGCACGCGCTGAAAAAACCATAGACGTTTCCGTTTTAATTGGTAAGCGCCCCAAACCTGCAAACGCAAAACAATAGCGGAAATTGATTGGGTTAATTAGGTTGGTGGCAAAATTGTTTGTGCTGGCGCTTGCTTTGTGAATTTGGCGACTAAAATACCAATTTCATATAACAACCACATGGGTACCGCCAGCATAAACTGAGAAATAATATCTGGCGGTGTAAAAATTGCACCAATAACAAATGCCCCGACAATAACATAACCACGCGCCTGTTGAAGCGCATCTGTAGTCACCCAACCAAAGCGTACGGTCATGACTACCGCGATAGGCACTTGAAAAGCCAAGCCAAATGCAAAAAATAGCGTCAATACAAAATCTAAATAACTTCCGATATCGGTCATAACAGCCACACCATGTGGCGCGGTATTAACTATGTAACCGAATATCACTGGGAAAACCAGAAAATAGGCAAAGCTCATACCCGCCAAAAACAACAAACTACTGGCGACAATCATAGGCACCATGAATTTTTTTTCGTGTGAGTAAAGCCCTGGTGCGACAAATGCCCAAATTTGATACATGGTATGCGGCAAGGAGACCACAAAAGCAGCCATCATTGCCACCTTCATAGGCACGAAGAATGGCGTTGTTACGCCGGTTGCTATCATTTGACCACCAATAGGTAAAAGTTTTCCTAGGAGTGGCGCCGCTAGCAACTCGTAAATTTTGTTGGCAAATGGAAAGAAAGCCACAAAGACCACAACAAAGCCAATGACGATGCGTAGTAAGCGGTCGCGTAATTCAATTAAATGCGAGATGAAATTATCGGTAGGGGTCACAACGAGGCTTAGCCTTTGACAGGTGATTCAATGGCAGATGCCTGAACTGACTTTTCTTCTTTTAGCTTGATGCTCGCCTTAGCATTGGCACTAACATCCTCTTGAACATCAAAATCCAATAAATCTTGTGTTAATAAATCAGCCTTTTGTTGAACATTTGCTTGTGTTTGCGTCACCGTAGATTGGATTTCTTGCTGAAGTTGTTGCAACTCCTGAAAGCGCACTTCGCGATTCACTTCTTCTTTAACTTCAGCCACATATCTTTGCATACGACCGGTCAGCGCACCAAGCGTGCGTGCCACTTTAGGCAATTTCTCAGGGCCAATTACTATCAACGCAACCACCGCGATGACTATGAGTTCAGAAAAAGAAACATCAAACATTTGAAATATCTTTTAAATTGCTAATTAGCTGGTAACTTTTTTAGCGACAGCTTTTCTAGGCGCTGTAGTTTTAGCGGCAGCAACTTTTGCCGCAACTGCTTTAGTTGCAGGAGCTTTTTCCGCCGCAGGCTTAATATCAGCTTTAGGTTTAGCTGGAGCACGTTTTTTAGGTGCCGCTTTAGGCGCTGGCACTTCAACGACTGCCACATCTATCAAATTGGCAGTTGATTCATTTTTAATAGTATTAAGTGAGGCTTCTTCCGCCTGTTTGCCTTCATTCATGGCTTCTTTAAAGTTTTTGACTGCGCCGCCTACATCACCACCCATATTACGTAGTTTTTTTGTACCAAAGATCAACACAACCACCAACAGTACAATCAACCAATGCCAAATGCTAAATGAACCCATGATATCTCTCCAAAATATAGCGTTGCGATTAACTTTATTAGAACAATTAAGCTAGGCTTTTAGGCATTTTATTGCCACCGCCCAATACATGCAGATGAATATGAAACACTTCTTGCCCACCCTCAACACCAGTATTAATCAAGGTTTTAAAGCCAGCTAAACCTTGCTCTTTTGCTAATTTAGGGGCTAAGAGTAGCATTTTCCCTAACAAAGCTTGATCTTGCAACTCGCAGGTGGCAAGGCTATCAATATGAGATTTTGGAACAATCAAAAAATGTACTTTAGCCGATGGATTAATGTCATTAAAGGCAATGACATCTTCATCCTCGTAGATTTTTTTAGAGGGAATGGTACCACTTACAATTTTGCAAAAAATACAGTCCGCACTCATTGTTAGACACTTCCTTCTAATCTTGACGCTTTCTCTACAATGCCAGATAGACCTTCGCGCCTTGCCAATTCATCTAGGATATCTTGCGGCTTTAAACCTGCTTGCGCTAGCATCACCAAGGTATGAAACCATAAGTCGGCTGTTTCATAGATCAAATGCTCTTTATCACCATTTTTAGCAGCAATAATGGTTTCAGTAGCCTCTTCGCCAACTTTTTTCAGTATGCTATCCATACCTTTTGCATACAATTTGGCGACATAAGAAGTCTGAGGATCAGCACTTTTACGTTGTTCTAGCAGTTCAGCCAAGCGGTCTAATGTGTCATTCACTTTGATTAATTTCCGTCTGTGTTGCGCTTAATAAATGGTGCTTAATAAATCTTGATTAAAAATGGCGCTTAATAAATATCTTTAGGGTCTTTAATCACCGGCTGATCGACCAACCAATGACCATTATCCAGTTTTTTAAAAAAACAATTGTGTCGACCCGTATGGCAGGCAATGCCGCCAATTTGTTCGACTTTAATAAGAATTACATCTTCATCGCAATCCAGCCTAATTTCATGCACATTCTGTACATGGCCAGATTCTTCACCCTTACGCCATAATTTATTGCGCGAACGCGACCAATAAACCGCTTGCTTGGTTTCGTAAGTTATTTGTAAAGCTTCGCGATTCATCCAAGCAAACATCAGTATACGACCAGAATCATGCTCTTGCGCAATCACCGGCACTAAACCATTTGCATCCCACTGTACTTCTGCTAACCAGTTCATAGTCTAACTTCTATACCATGTTGCGCCATATATTCTTTAGCTTGTTTAACCGTGTATTCACCATAATGAAAAATACTAGCAGCAAGCACCGCATCTGCCCCACCTTGCTGAACACCATCGACTAAGTGCTGTAAGTTACCCACACCGCCAGAAGCGATAATTGGAATATCCACGGCATCTGAAATTGCACGGTTTAATGGATTATTAAAACCAATTTTGGTGCCATCTCTATCCATGCTGGTTACCAACAACTCACCCGCACCTAGCTTAGCCATGTACTCAGCCCATTTAACGGCATCTAAACCCGTAGCTTTGCGGCCACCGTGGGTGAATACTTCCCACTGAAAGGGTTGGTTGTCCACTTTTTTCGCATCAATTGCCACTACAATACATTGCGAACCAAAGCGACTAGCTGCATCGGCCACCATCTGCGGATTTAATACAGCGGTAGTATTGATGCTTACTTTATCCGCACCAGCGTTTAGCAAGCGACGCACATCTTCAACTTCACGCACTCCGCCGCCGACGGTTAAAGGGATAAATACTTGTGACGCAACTTGCTCGATTATATGCAGAATTAAGCCCCTGTTATCTGAGCTAGCGGTGATATCCAAAAAAGTAAGTTCATCTGCGCCCTGATCATCGTAGCGCTTTGCAATTTCTACAGGATCGCCAGCATCACGAAGCGCTAGAAAGTTAATACCTTTAACAACGCGACCATCAGTCACATCTAAGCAAGGAATGATACGTTTGGCTAAACCCATTAACTTAGCTCATCAGCAAGTTTTTGCGCAGCGGTAAAGTCCAACGTTCCTTCATAAATCGCACGACCTGTAATCGTGCCGATAATACCTTCGCTAGCTACTGCACAGAGTTTTCTTACATCATCTAAATTGGTCACACCGCCAGAAGCGATCACTGGAATAGTAAGTGCCTGCGCTAACGCAACCGTTGCCTCAATATTCACGCCCGTCAACATGCCATCACGACCGATATCAGTGTAAACAATCGCATTAACACCGTAATCTTCATACTTTTTGGCCAAATCAATCACATCATGACCAGTCAACTTTGACCAGCCATCTACAGCGACCTTGCCATCTTTTGCATCTAAACCAACCATAATTTGGCCAGGGAATGCATAACATGCTTCATGCAAAAAGCCCGGGTTCTTGACTGCCGCTGTACCGATAATGACATAATCTATACCGCTATCTAGGTAACGCTCAATCGTTTCTAAGTCTCTAATGCCGCCACCCAACTGAATTGGAATGTCACCGCCAACGGCTTTGACAATAGCTTTAATAGCCGCCTCATTTACAGGCTTGCCTGCAAAAGCGCCGTTTAAATCTACTAAATGTAAGCGTTTACCACCACGATCAACCCAGTGACGCGCCATGGCGCCTGGGTCTTCAGAAAAAACTGTGGATTCTTCCATTAAGCCTTGTTTTAGTCTGACACAATGGCCGTCTTTAAGATCGATTGCTGGGATAATTAACATAATGTGATTTAAGTATAGTTTAAAGTTAAATAGGTTGAATATAAGGTTATACGTTTAGAGAATGCTTAGTGCTTTTAAGTATCTGCTCTAGTTCAAGTAGACTGAAATCTAAGGATTCCATCTTACAAAGTTACTCAACATTTGCAATCCGGCATTTGCACTTTTTTCAGGATGAAACTGTACTGCAAATAAGTTATTGATGGCAATAGCGCTGGTAAAACGGTTGGGATATTCACTAAAGCCCGAAGTTAAGCTTTCATCTTCTGGCTGCACATAATAACTATGCACATAATAAAAACGCTCGCCATCTGCAATATCTTGCCATAAGGCATGCGATTTAGCCTGATACACTTGGTTCCAGCCCATGTGCGGCACTTTAAGTTTAGCGCCGCTACTATCTTTCATGCTCGCTGCAGAAAATCGCTTAACATTACCTTTCAATAAACCTAAACCAGCCGCATCACCCTCTTCTGAATGTTCGAAGAGCATTTGCATACCGATACAAATACCTAAAAAAGGCTTATTTTCAGAGGCATGCAGAACAGCTTCACGCAATCCGCGTGAATCTAATTCACGCATACAATCAGGCATTGCACCCTGACCGGGAAACACTACCCGCTCCGCATTGGCAATATCAGCTGGATTACTTGTTACAACCACGTTTTTATTCGGCGCCACATGCTCTAAAGCCTTGGATACCGAACGCAGGTTGCCCATACCATAATCAACGACTGCAATATCTATTTTTTTCATACGGCTATATCTTAAGCAAAACTGGCTTACAGACTTCCTTTAGTTGAAGGCATCATACCTGCCATACGGTCATCAAATTCGATGGCCATGCGCAATGCACGACCAAAAGCTTTAAAAATTGATTCAGCTTGATGGTGTGCGTTATGACCTTTAAGGTTATCTATGTGCAGTGAAACATTTGCGTGATTCACAAATCCTTGGAAGAATTCATGGACTAGATCAACATCGAATTCGCCAATTTGAGCACGGGTAAATACACAGCCAAAAATTAATCCAGGGCGACCTGAAATATCCAGCACTACGCGAGATAACGCTTCATCTAAAGGTACATAGGCATGACCATAACGACGTATGCCTTTTTTATCACCAATCGCTTTTGCAAACGCTTGACCTAATGTAATGCCAATGTCTTCAACGGTGTGGTGCGCATCAATGTGCAAATCACCTTTTGCGTTAACATTAATATCCATCATGCCATGACGGGCGATTTGATCCAGCATATGATCTAAAAACCCTATGCCAGTATTAAATTGAGAGACACCTGTACCATCTAAGTTAATGGCAACAGTAATTTGTGTTTCAAGGGTATTTCTAACGACTTCAGCAGCGCGCATATTTGGTTCACTTAAAGTAAAAGTGTAAAACTAAATGAAACGATATTTTAACCTAAACTAGTTAGGCTTGGTTTAATTGAAAAAATTAGCAGACAACTATCTGACAATACTTTCACATAAACTACATGCCTTTAAGACTTTTGTTTAAATAGCCCCATAAAAAAAGCCTAGCAAGATATTAATTATCTTTACTAGGCTTTTTAGCTTATTAACTTGCGCCAATAAGACTTCTTAATCCACTACCCTACGCAAATAAATTTGACGAAGGACAATTTCAGCAAGAAACTAACTTATTTTGCAGCTTCAGCTGGAGCAGCTTCAACAGCAGGTGCAGCAACTTCAGCGGCAGGAGCAACAACTTCTGCAGCTGGAGCAGCAACTTCTGCAGCCGGTGCTGACATTTCAGCAGCAGGAGCAACTTCTGCAACTGGTGCTTCAGGTTTTTTCATCATAGTGAACAATGCAAACAATACAACTGCAGCGATAACCCATGGAAGGAATTTTTTAACGCCACCAGCACTTGCTGAAGCTCCGTGTGCAATTGCAGTGATTTCTGCAGCAGCAGCAGCTGGATCAGCAGCGCCGTAAATTGCAGCACCAGCAACGATGATAGTCGCGCCTGCATCTTTAACTTGTTGTGTAGTAGCTGCTTTAACGCCGCCAGCTACTGAAATTTCAACGCCTAGGTTTAAACCAGCAACCATTGCTAAGTCATTAAATGGTGTTTGGCCAGCAGCTTGCTGATCTAAACCAGTATGAACGCCAATGATGTGCGCGCCTAATTTAGCGACTTCTAATGTACGTGTTTTTTTATCAGCAACGTTGATCAAATCAACTTGTGCTTTTTTACCGTATTTATTAGCAACATCAATTACGCCTTTGATAGTACCAATATCAGCAGTACCCAAAACTGTACAGATATCTGCACCAGCTTTGTAGAATGGCTCAGCTTCATAGAAACCAGCGTCCATTGTTTTAAGGTCAACTAAGATTTTGTTGTTTGGGAATTTAGCACGAAGAACTTCAAGCAATTTGATACCGTTATGCTTAATGCATGGTGTACCAATTTCCAAGATATCTACGTGTGGAGCAACTTTAGTTGCTAAAGCGACGGTACCGTCAAAATCTAATGAATCTAATGCCATTTGGGTTTGAGCCATGCTACATCCTCCAACTTTAAAGTAAATCATTTTGATTTACTTAAGATTAAAATACGAATTAAATAGTTTTTATATTGTGCGCTAATAGCACATTCCGTGATGATAACCGTAAATAGTGAGAAATTTCAAACATTTCATGCATATTTTCATTAATTTTTATAAAAATTAATGACTTCGCATCTTCAAATATTCTATTAATGCCCCATATATAAGGGTTTATAGGGTGTTATTTAGTGAAATTATAAAACTTCTTTTAACACGCTAATAAGTGCCTCTGATTGAGCGTCAGTGCCGATTGTAATGCGTAAATACGCAGCAATTCGGCTTGGTGACTTAAAGTGACGCACAATAATGCTATTTTCGCGTAATTTTGCGGTAAGTTCGGCGCCATCATGCATTTTATGTTTTGCGAAAATGAAATTTGCGCCTGAAGGCAATACGTCAAAACCCAAGTCCGTCAATTCCATAACGAGGGATTCACGCGTTTGAATCACCTTTTGGCAAGTTTTTTCAAAATAATCAGCATCTTGCATCGCAGCAATCGCGCCAGCAGAGGCAAATCTGTCAATTGGATATGAATTAAAGCTGTCTTTGACGCGCATTAAGGCTTCAATTAAATCTGCTGAACCTAAGGCATAACCGACTCGCAAGCCAGCTAAAGAACGGGCTTTAGATAAAGTATGCGTCACCAGTAGATTTGGGTAGCGATTGATTAAATTAACCGCCGACTCCGTGCCAAAATCTACATAAGCTTCATCAATAACCACCACTGATTGCGTGTTTTTTTGGAGTAACTTTTCAATTTCAGCCAAGGCCAAAGGAATGCCCGTGGGCGCATTGGGATTAGGAAATATAATGCCGCCGTTGGGCTGATCATAATCATCAATATTAATGGTAAAGTCGTCCGCTAGCGGAATCGTTTTATATTCAATCTCATATAGGCCGCAATAAACCGGATAAAAGCTATAGCTAATATCTGGATACAGCAAAGGCTTATCATGCTTTAACAAGGCTTGAAAAGTATGCGCCAGCACCTCATCTGAGCCGTTACCGACAAACACTTGATTCACATTTAACTGATGTACCTCGGCTATTGCCGCTTTAAGTGCATCTGAGTTTGGATCTGGGTACAAGCGTAGCGTATCTGCCGCTTCTAGCTTCAACGCTTCTAAAACTTTAGGGCTAGGGCCATAGGGATTTTCGTTGGTGTTGAGTTTGACCAGATTGCTCAGCTTAGGCTGCTCGCCCGGCACATAAGGCGTGAGCTTATGGACAATATCGCTCCAGAGTTTACTCATACAGTTACGCTGGATCTTTTAGGCGATATTCAGCACTGCGCGCATGGGCTTGCAGACCTTCGCCGTAAGCCAATGTAGCAGCCACTTTACCTAGCACTTGCGCGCCTTCTGCCGACACCATAATCAAACTTGATCGTTTTTGAAAGTCATACACACCTAAGGGTGATGAAAATCTGGCTGTGCGTGAAGTTGGCAACACATGGTTTGGCCCTGCACAATAATCACCAAGCGCTTCACAGGTATTTCTACCCATAAAAATAGCACCGGCATGTTTGATTTTTTTACTAAAATCTAACGGCTCGTCCATCGACAATTCTAAATGCTCAGGCGCAATATAATTACAAATCTCTGCAGCTTCATCTAAATCACGCACTTGAATCAGCGCGCCACGGTCGGTTAATGACGTTCTAATAATATCTTTACGAGGCATTTCTTGTACTAGCTTTTGAATACTCGCACTAACTTTTTCTAGAAAGTCTGCATCTGGGCTCAATAAAATAGCTTGTGCTAATTCGTCATGCTCAGCTTGGCTGAATAAATCCATCGCCACCCAATCAGGGTTGGTTTTACCATCGCAAATCACAAGAATTTCAGAAGGCCCGGCTACCATATCAATGCCAACAATACCAAATACGCGGCGTTTTGCGGCAGCTACATAAGCATTACCTGGTCCAACCACTTTATCCACTTGCGGTACAGTTTCGGTACCGTAAGCCAAAGCACCAACACCTTGCGCGCCACCTATGCAAAATACGCGATCTACGCCTGATATTGCTGCAGCAGCCAATACCAACTGGTTACGTTCACCATTAGGCGTAGGCACCACCATAATTAATTCTTTAACGCCTGCCACTTTAGCTGGGATTGCGTTCATTAATACTGAAGAAGGATATGCAGCTTTGCCACCTGGCACATATAAACCTACGCGATCTAGAGAAGTGACTTGTTGGCCAAGTAGCGTACCGTCTGCTTCCGTATAGCTCCAAGAACTCATCAATTGCTTTTCGTGATAAATCCGCACGCGGTCTGCTGCCACTTGCAAGGCTTCACGCTGATCAACTGGCAGGCCATTTAATGCAGCGATTAGCTCGTCCTGACTAATTTCAAGTTCAGCTAAATTTGTTGCGCTAGTTTTATCAAAACGGTTGGTATATTCCAACACGGCAGCATCGCCACGTTTTTTTACATCTTTGAGAATATTGGCCACCACCTCGTCAACACTATCATCTTGTGCTGTTTCAAACGCTAATAGCGCTTTTAACTTTGCATCAAAATCCGTATCGGTAGTAGAAAAACGTCGAATATCTATATTCACAGTCATAGCCTTAAACCTATTTTCTTAAATTAATAACTTGATGAGCGCTTGCTAATTATTTCGGCACAATTGCACCAATAAATGCATCCATAATCGGCTGAATTTTTGCACGATTAAGCTTGAGTGAAGCTTGGTTAACCACTAAACGCGAGCTAATATCACCAACCTCTTCTACTGCTTTGAGGTGATTGGCGCGTAAAGTTCCACCGGTGCTGACTAAATCAACAATCACATCCGCCAAACCTACCAATGGGCCTAATTCCATAGAACCATATAGTTTGATTAAATCAACATGCATGCCTTTTGCGGCAAAGTGTTCTCTGGCGGTTTTCACATACTTAGTGACCACTTTCAAGCGTGCACCGCTGCGAATTGAAGCGAAATAATCAAAATCTTCACGCACCGCCACCATCATTTTGCATTTGGCAATTTGTAAATCGATAGGCTGATACAAGCCTTCGCCGCCATGTTCATCTAAGACATCTTTACCTGCAATACCTAAATCAGCCGCGCCGTATTGCACATAAGTGGGCACATCGGAAGCACGTACAATAATCAATCGAACGTCTTCACGATTCGTTGCCAGTATCAATTTGCGTGAAGATTCAGGATCTTCCAGCGCATGTATACCCGCCGCCGCTAATAGCGGAACGGTTTCTTCGAAAATGCGGCCTTTTGACAGAGCGATGGTAATCATTTTTTAGACTCGTCTAACATTTGCACCAAGTGCATTTAATTTTGCTTCTAACTTTTCATAACCGCGGTCTAGATGATAAATACGCTCAATCACAGTTTCACCACGTGCCACCAAGCCTGCTAATACTAGGCTTGCTGAAGCGCGTAAATCGGTTGCCATGACTATCGCGCCATCTAAAAACTCAACACCTTGAACCAAGGCTGTATTGCCATCAATGCTAATATCTGCGCCCAAACGCTGCATTTCTTGCACATGCATAAAGCGGTTTTCAAAGATGGTTTCCGTGACTTTTGATACACCCGTTGCCAAGGTGTTTAAGGCCATAAACTGGGCTTGCATATCGGTAGGAAAAGCTGGATGTGGGGCAGTGCGAATATTCACCGCTTTTAGCTTACCGTCACTTTTTACGGTGATGCTAGTGGCATCACTCGTGACAGTGGCGCCTGCTTCACGTAGCTTTTCAATGACCGCGTCTAACAAGTCGGCACGGGCATTGAGTAATTTAACCTCGCCGCCTGTCATTGCGGCAGCCACCATATAAGTGCCAGCTTCAATACGGTCGCACACAACATTATGCGTAGTACCATTTAGCTTTTCTACGCCAACAATGGTAATCACATCGGTGCCAGCACCTGTAATATTTGCGCCCATTTTAATGAGCATCTCAGCTAAATCAACCACTTCAGGCTCTTTAGCTGCGTTTTCCAATACTGTTGTACCTTCAGCTAAGGCTGCGGCCATCATCAAGTTTTCTGTACCAGTTACTGTGACCATATCCATGTAGTAACGTGCGCCTTGCAAGCGTCGATTAGGCAGGTGCAAAGTACTGGCTTGAATGTAGCCATGCGTAATGTGAATTGCCGCGCCCATCGCTTGCAAGCCTTTGATATGCAAGTCCACAGGACGAGAACCAATGGCACACCCACCAGGCAATGAGACACGCGCCGTACCAAACCGCGCCAATAACGGGCCTAGCACCAAGATAGAAGCGCGCATGGTTTTCACCATTTCGTAAGTAGCTTCAAATGAAGTGACATCGCTAGCATCTAAAGTCACTTCACTTTCATTACGGACGATTTTAACGCCCATCATACCGAGCAATTTAATCGTGGTATCAATATCTTTCAACGCCGCAATGCTGCCAAGGTGAAGTGGTGTTTCAGCCAACAAAGAAGCACACAAAATTGGCAAAGCCGCATTTTTTGCCCCCGAAATAGTGACTTCACCATTGAGGCGATTACCGCCTTGTATGATTAACTTGTCCAATTACTTGTCCGCGCCTACATTAACAGTACTTAACAAAGTTTGAAGCTCACCATTTTCGTACATCGCACGCATAATATCTGAACCACCAATAAATTCGCCGTTGATATACAACTGAGGAATTGTAGGCCAATTTGCGTAGACTTTAATGCCTTCGCGCACGGCTTGATCTGCCAACACATCTACTGAAACGTATTTTGTATTACATGCGTCTAAAATTTGTGTCGCCATGTTAGAAAAACCACATTGCGGAAATTTTGGGTTGCCTTTCATGTAAAGCACCACTGGGTTAGAAGTTACGGTTTCTTTAATTTGCGCTTGTGCATCCATTTGAATCTCCATTGCTTAATGTATTGTTTATTTAAATTTAATTGCTGATAAATGCCTGCCAATTACGCCAGTATATTCAAGCCTGCTTATTGGAACCTAAGCTTTATTCGCCCACTGTTCTGGCGTGTAGGTTTTCATCGATAAGGCGTGAATTTCTGCGCGCATTCTGTCACCCAAAGCGGCATAAACCAACTGATGCTGCTGCACCATTCCTTTACCAACAAAGGCCGCACTGACAATAACCGCTTCAAAATGTGTACCATCATCGCCTAGTACTTTGATATATTCACAGGCTAAATGTTGGGTAATATATAACTCTAATTGTTGTGCGCTTAACACTGGACCATCACCTTTTAATTTTGCTAATGAGCTTATGCTCGTAATTTATAACCAGATTTTAACATTTTTAGGGTAATCAGTGCTAACACTAAGAACGACCCACCAACGATAGACAAACTGACTAGTGGGGAAACGTCGCCCTTGCCAAAAAAACCGTATCTAAAACCATCAATCATGTAGAAAAATGGATTAAGTTGCGACAGCTTTTGCCAAAATGGCGGCAATGAATGTATGGAGTAAAACACGCCTGATAAAAATGACAGCGGCATAATAATGAAGTTTTGAAAAGCTGCCATTTGGTCGAAACGATCCGCCCATATACCCGCAATGATGCCGAAGGTGCCTAATAAAGCGCTGCCCAACAAAGCAAAAGTGACCACTAATAATGGATTGGTAACATGAATATCCACAAACCACATGGCGACTAAATAAATACCTAAACCCACCACCAGCCCACGAATAATGGCTGCGATTAAAAAAGCAGCAAAAAACTGAAAATGTGTCAGCGGTGTTAGCAATACAAACACTAAGTTACCCATCACTTTTGATTGTATAAGGCTAGAAGAACTATTAGCGAAGGCGTTTTGCAATACTGACATCATAATCAGGCCAGGAATCAAAAATTCAGTGTATGGCACGCCGTTATAAACCTGCACATGGCCAGCTAAGACATGGGCAAAAATCAATAGATACAGCAATGCCGTGATGACTGGCGCTGCTACGGTTTGAAAAGCGATGCGCCAAAAACGTAGTAACTCTTTTTTAAGTAATGTCCAAGGGCCTCTTAAAGAAGGCTTCATATTGGTGGAATTAATCAATTTAGTATTATTCATGAAGCTTTCCCGACTAGCGATAAAAATACATCTTCTAAATCGGCTTCACTTAACTGCATATCTAGCACCTTGATATTAACGGCGCGCAAGGCGGCCAATACCAACTCAATTTGCGCCATATCGTTTAGGGCAAAGGTGAAAATACCTTTTTCTTGTTTGCGCAACAAACTTTGGATATTAGCTGGTAGCGTGACATCACCTAACGTTAAGCGTAATTTTTTGCCAGCAAATTTATTAAGCAAATTAGCTGTACTATCTAAAGCCACTATTTCACCCTGCTTCATCATGCCCACACGACTACACAAAGCTTCAGCTTCTTCTAAATAATGCGTGGTTAAAATAATAGTATGGCCTTGGTTGTTTAGATTTTTTATAAATTCCCACAGCATTTGTCGCAATTCCACATCAACACCCGCTGTTGGCTCATCCAACACAATGACTGGCGGTTTGTGCGCTAGCGCTTGAGCAATTAGGGCACGACGCTTCATGCCACCTGAAAGTTTACGCATATTGGTATGCGCTTTATCGGCCAAGCCTAAGCCTTCGAGTATCTCATCGACCCAGGCATCATTCTCTTTGCCGCGACCGAAATAACCAGCTTGAAAACGCAGCATTTCACGCACATTAAAAAATGGGTCAAATACTAACTCTTGCGGCACCACGCCTAGTAGCTGGCGCGCTTGTTGATACTGATTAACGACATCAAAACCCATCACAGAAATATCACCTGCAGTAGGTTTTATTAAGCCAGCAAGAATGCTAATTAGAGTAGATTTACCCGCGCCATTCGGGCCTAATAAAGCAAAAAACTCGCCTTGCTCAATCGTTAAATCAATCCCCTTGAGCGCATGCAAGCTGCCAAAGTTTTTATGTACACCATTGATTTTAATTGCAGGATTCATGTTTTTTATTTTGCGTATGGATAAGAGGCACTTGATTTTTAAGAGGCAATTTAACTGTTTTCGTTAAATAAAAATACGGCTCACATCACAATTGCGTGATGAACAAGCCGTTTGTATTTATGGTGAAATCTGAGGTTATTAACAGTAGCGATAGCTTTACCACCACTTATAAAAACAAACATTTAGCTTTGACTAATTGGAATAAACTCGGTTACGCCGTATAACTCCGCCAAACTAATTAAGTTTTCAGGTGAGTGATTAAAGCGGATATTACAATTAGACTTTAACGCCCTCCGCTGCCATTCCATCATCAAACTCAGTGCAGCGGTATCTACATCGGTCACAGCTGAAAAATCAATCGCTAAATTTGCTGGCATTTCAAAAGAATTACTTAGGCTCAAGAGATTATTTGCATTGTCCATTAGCATTTCGCCTGAGACATTCCATTGATTCTCTTGTTGAGTAATGTTATTCATAATTGAGCCAGCTGATTTAAAAGTTGCGATAATGAACGTTAAACTTACGCCTTACCTGCCGCAGCCTTGTTTTTGTCTGCCAATTTCTTATTCAAGCTATCTAAACCATTTTGACGAATTTCAGTGCTGAATTGTCCGCGGTAGTTTGTGACCAAACTCACATTTTCAATCACAATGTCATACACTTTCCAGCCTGAATCACCTTTTACGAGGCTGTAATCTACCGCTACTGGCTGACCACCTGATTGTAATATTTGCGTTTTAACACTTACGTTTTTAGCATCTGGCTCAGAACGTAATGGCTTGTACTCTATCGTTTGGTCTTTATATTTTCCCAGTGCTGTTGAGTATGTACGTAATAATAAAGTACGAAACTCTTTCTGAAAACTAGCCTGTTGTTCCGGTGTAGCTGACCTCCAGTTCTTACCAAGCACCATGCGGCAGACGCGATCAAAATCAAAGTTAGGTAGTATTTTAGCCTCAACTACAGCATATAATTGTTGTTGATTACCGGCTTGGATATCCTTATCATTTTTGACAATAGTTAACACTTCATCTGCAGTTTGCTTTACGAGTGCATCTGGTGCGATTTCTGCATTTGCCGAGCCAAAAAATCCAGCTAAACCTAGTAGTAAACTTACGTTAGCTAAAAACTTTAAAAATGACTGCATGTGAATCCCTTGTTGTTTCAATACGTTGTTATTTAATACACTGTTATTTAATACGTTGATATTTCATCACTTGATTAATTTAAAACCAGGCCGTTACAAGACTTTATTATTGTTATTTAAGTAGATTGCGCTTAAATACTAAAGTTCAAGTGAGCTATAAAGCCCGCATGTTTAGAACGGCGCATCACCCAATTCGGTTGACTTAGCACCAGTCGGCTTTGTATCAGCTGATTTACTTGCTGTGTCAGCATCTTTATTATCAGATTTTGACTCTGAGGCTTTGCTAAACAAAAACTGACTAATCATTTTTTCCAGCACGATCGCATCTTGTGTTTGTGAGATTTTGTCGCCATTTTTCAAGGCGTCGTCTTCGCCACCCGCTTCAAGGCCAACATACTGCTCGCCCAACAATCCAGCTGTATAAATATTGGCGAAAGTATCCTTAGGAAAAGCGTAACGTTTATCTATTTTAATAGTCACCAAGGCCTCATATTTTTTAGCATCGAAGACGATACTATCCACGCGACCGACCACCACGCCAGCACTTTTTACTGGTGCGTTTGGCTTTAAACTGCCTACATTTTCAAAAGCTGCGCTTACGCTGTAGGTTGGTCCAATTTTACTGGAGGTTAAGTTACCAACCTTCATCGCCAGACCCAGCAAGGCAGCAACGCCCAAGGCCACAAAAATACCTACCCATAAATCTATTGTCGTTCTATCCACTTACATACCCCTCAATTTACCTGTTACGCCTATGTTTAGCTGTATTACCAGTGTTATATCACCAGCATAAATGACGTTAATACAAAATCTAAAGCCAATACGGTTAACGACGAAATGACTACAGTGCGGGTTGTTGCTCGACTTACGCCCTCCGCTGTTGGTGGTGCATCGAAACCTTCAAATAAGGCAATCATGGTACAAGCAACACCAAACACTATACTTTTAATCAAGCCGTTAACAATATCTAACCTAAAGTCTACGTTAGCCTGCATTTGCGACCAAAATGCGCCATCATCTACGCCAATTAAAGGCACGGCCACAATATAGCCTCCTAAAATACCGACCATAGAAAACAAGGTCGCTAATATTGGCATAGAAATAACACCCGCCCAAAAACGTGGCGCAATGACACGTGCGATTGGATTAACCGCCATCATTTCCATCGCTGAAAGCTGCTCTGTGGTTTTCATTAAACCAATTTCAGCAGTAATTGCTGTACCCGCGCGACCTGCGAACAATAGCGCAGTGACGACAGGGCCTAATTCACGCACCAGAGATAGCGCAACCAATACACCAATAGCTTCGGACGAACCATATTTTTGCAAAGTGTTATAGCCCTGCAACGCCAATACCATACCAACAAAAAATGCTGATACGACGATAATCAATAATGACATCACGCCAGTAAAATAAATCTCACGCAAGGTTAAATGAAATCTTTTAAAACTTTCACCTGAATACACCAGCGTCAGAAAAAACAACCTGGCACCTGCACCCAAACGCCAAACACGCTCGGTCATACGAGAACCAATACCACGTAAGGTGCGAGTAAGACTATTAAGTAGCTTTGATTTAATCATTGTTTTTATTTGGCTTGGCTGTTTTTTGTTAGACCGGGTTTGGCCTGACTGTGCTTAGCTGAGTTTTGGCCTAGCAGTTCAGCCTGATAATTGGCTGCTGGATAATGAAATGGCACGGGTCCATCTTTTTCGCCATGTACAAACTGATGCACAAACGGTAAAGTTGATTGCATTAAATCATGCGGCGTACCTTCGGCGACAACTTCGCCATCTGCTACAAAATACACATAATCAGCAATCAAAAATGTTTCTTTAACATCATGCGACACAATAATGGAGGTAGCGCCTAGCGCATCGTTAAGACTGCGAATTAAATCGCAAATCACACCCATTGAAATTGGGTCTAAACCAGCAAAGGGTTCATCATACATAATAATATTGGGGTCAAGCGCAACGGCTCTAGCTAAGGCTACACGTCTAGCCATACCACCAGAAAGTTCAGGTGGCGTTAAGTGATAAGCGCCACGCAAACCAACGGCATTTAGCTTCATTAACACCAAATCTCTAATCATAGATTCTGGCAAATCGGTTAACTCGCGCATCGGAAAAGCAACGTTGTCGAATACGCTTAAATCTGTAAACAACGCACCGTGCTGAAATAGCATACCCATTTTGCGACGTAGCTTATAAATACCATCACGATCTTGCTGGTGTACAACTTCACCATCAACCCGCACTTCGCCTTTACTTGGCTTAATCTGCCCACCGATTAAACGCAATAAAGTGGTTTTACCGCTACCGCTGCCACCCATAATCGCCACGACTTTTCCACGTGGAAACACCATATTGATGCCTTTATGCAGCAAGCGCCCTTTGTAACCAAAGGATAAATTATCAATCTCTACGATGTTGGGGTTCATGAATAAACGGGTATTTTTACGGACTTTTTAGTAATCGTCTATTTTAAAACAATTTTGCATCTAAGCAAGTGCTTAAATGGCTTTACTACTTGTATCTTTAGAAACTTTGATAATAAAAAAGCCCACCTAGGTGGGCTTATCACAGACTGAATAAATCTTAGATTCCCATACAAATTGTATAGGAGTCAGTATCCACCAATTTGCTTGCCGCAACTTCAGCTGATGCAAAAGTTGTTCCTACCGTGGCCCTTAAAGAACCACCGTCTGGAGTTCCGTCATCCATTGATATATCTAACTGCTTGGCATATTTACCCAATATACCTGCTGAGCATACAAAATAAGCACCCGGCAAGCCAGTGATTGGCAA
>CANFZA010000025.1 GCA_947451235.1 Methylophilaceae bacterium
CAAAACCTTTAGAATCATTAAACCATTTAACTAAACCTGTAGCCATATCTTATTCCATACTTTAAAAAAGGGAGGCACCCTAAATGAATGGGATCTTCTTAAATAATTAGTTTTTGAGAACTTAACTAAAAATAAACATCCAAACGCCTAAATGTCTTTTTACGGGAGAACATTTGTTGTGTCAAGCGTTATTTTGATAATCTTTGTTAAATAATCAAAAAATGATGAAAACCTTATTTTGCGCGCCTACTAGCGACTAATTTTAAGTAGTCGAATTAACTAAATGGTAATTGTTGATTAATTGTGATAGTGCGGTTATAATGCGCGCGAAAGATGTGTAGTGATTTTGAAGTAAATTAAAACTTTTTAAAATTAATTCAAATTTACTTGTGCTTCAAACTCCATGAATGAGATTGTTGCTTAATACTTGCATCAAACTATTAATGGAGATACCGCATTGGCAAAAGAAGAACTTATTGAAATGAATGGCGTGGTAATGGAAATATTACCAGATTCACGTTATCGCGTGACGTTAGATAATGGTCACAAATTAATCGCCTACACTGGCGGTAAAATGAAAAAAAATCACATCCGCATTCTTGCTGGTGACAAAGTAACCTTGGAATTATCACCATACGATATCAATAATGGCCGCATTACTTTCAGACACATTGAATCTAATGGTGCTACTTATACGCCGAGAAAACGTACTTATTAATTTTAGCTAGTCAAAGGCTCATCGCTGATCTTTAGAGTTGTGAGCCAATTAACCCTTCAAAATTTCTGATTTTTTATCAACTTTCATATTTTTTGGTTAAAAAAATCATCCCATAATTTGATTTACATCAAATTTCTACTACCTGTTCGCGCTATATTTCCCCTGTGTTGTTTAAGTAATTCATTAGTGATTTATTGACTGATTCATTCGTTATTAATAGATTTTAACTTTAAACTTTCTAAAATTCATTTGCTAAAACTCCGCCCTGATATATGAGCAAGCTGGGATTAGCAAACCGGGAATTATCCAAATGAAAAAAAAGAATTTTCAAGTAGATGATAGCCGTGAAAAATCCTTGGGTAGTCTATTAGGTGTTTTTTATGAGCTTGAAATTCATCGGGTGATTGAATTGCAGGCATATTTGCTTGCTGAAAAAGATGGCTTTAAGCAGTCACCGCTACATTATTGGTTGTTGGCGGAGAAGGAAGTGCATCAATATTTTTGAATTATTTAGTTATTAATCACAGACTTTTATTCTGCCACTTCAAGCGATTACTAATTTTTATCAAATGGTCTATTGTTAGCAGCATGCTGGCCAATAATTTTTTCAAGGCCTTGCATATCAAGTATCAGTATATTTTTTTGATGTACTTCCAGCAGTCCTTGCTCTTGAAATTTCGTAAATATGCGGCTGACTGTTTCAATTTTCATCCCTAAATAACTGCCGATTTCTTCACGCTTCATGCGCAATATTAAGTTATTTGCAGAATAGCCACGTAATTGAAATCTTAACGAGAGATTTAGCAAAAATGCCGCTAGCCGCTCTTCGCTTTGCATACTGCCTAGTAACATCATTATTGTGTGGTCGCGCACTATTTCTCTGCTCATTAGCTTGTAAAAATGGTGATGTAGCTCATGGAGACCATTGTCATTATTTTCCACTCTTTCAAGTGGAATGACACAAACTTCCGAGTCTTCTAACGCAATTGCACTACAAATGTGCGCTTGTGTTGCTATGCCATCAAAACCTAGAATTTCGCCTGCCATATAAAAGCCAGTAATTTGTGCGCGCCCATCATCGTGCAGGGTTTCTGTTTTAATGAAGCCACTTTTCACTGCGTATAGTGAATGAAAGTGGTTGCCATTATGGTAAACAGTCGCGCCGGTTTTTATCCGCTTCCTCACATAAATAAGCTCATCTAGCTTTTTCAGCAAATCTTGAGTAGCACCCACTGGCATACACAACTCATGTACATTGCAATTAAGGCAGGCAGATTTAATATCTCGAATATCTATGTTCGCCTTTATGAAATTATCGCAACTGATTTCGGTCTCCTATTCAAGGTTGCTTTATACGCTTGTAATACTTTAGGAGGCTGATGCGATAGGTGCAACCTATTATTCTAGGATAATAAATAGGTAATAAATGACTATAAGCCATAGCTATTTAAGAAAAATAACGTGTTGTTAAATATTATTTTGGTATGGGATTATGTTTGGGTTTATTCAGTGTATTAGGTTTTATTTTATTTTTTGAGTTTGAATAATTTTAGATTATTTGACCTTTATCAAATTTACATTTCATTTAAAGACCAAGATTCACTTGCGTTTATAAACCGATTTTAAGGATGCCATCGCGATGAATTTAATCTTAATTTTTATTCAATATCAGTAATTATCGTGGCCTCTTTTTCTATACTGGTTTTTAATGCGGGTAGCTCTTCGTTGAAGTTTTCTCTTTTTGATGGGCAAAGTTTAAAGTTAATAGTGCGAGGCGCAGTGGCCAATATTGGTGGTTCATCATCTTTAGACTGGTACTATGGCACTACCAGTGCCAGTGTTTTGATTAAAGCTGAACACCATGTAGACGCGGCGCACTGGATATTAGATTGGTTGCAAAATTTGTGGCCATTAGGCTCTTTATTGGGTGATGTTGCCGTTGTGGCGCACCGTGTTGTACATGGTGGAAAGCATTTCAGTAGACCGGTAATTGTGACAGATAAAGTGATGGCGCAACTTGAGCAAGTTTCTTCGTTGGCGCCTCTGCACAATCCAAATGCGCTAGCGGTGATGCGAGTATCTCAAGAGCTTATCTTAAAAAAAGTTTTATCCGTTGCGGTATTTGATACTGATTTTTTTAAAGATCTGCCGCCACATACGGCTTATGCTTTGCCAGAAAGTTTAATCAAACCGCATGATATTAAACGGTTTGGTTTTCACGGTTTAGCGCATCGTTCTATGATTAAGCGTTATTGCGCTTTACAAGTTCGTCACTCCCAGCATCATAGAATCATCTCTTTTCAGCTTGGGCATGGTTGCTCTGTAACTGCGACTCAAGAAGGTAAAGCCGTTGATACCAGCATGGGTTTTACGCCACTTGAAGGGCTGGTAATGGCGACTAGAGCCGGTGATATTGATCCTGGCTTACTGATTTTTTTACTTAAAAATGGCCATCAATTAGAAACACTTGAAGAATTGCTACAACACCATTCTGGCTTGTTAGGCATCGCAAAATTAACAGCAAATATGCAAGAATTGTTAAAAATACAAGACACTAATGCAGATGCCAAACTGGCGATTGATATGTTTTGTTACCGTGCGCGTAAGTATTTAGGCGCGTATATGGCGGTGTTAAATGGTGTTGATGCGGTAATTTTTGGTGGTGGTATAGGCGAGCATTCGTCAGCAATACGGCAGCGTATTTGCGCTAATATGGCTTGGTGTGGCTTGGTGTTAGATGATAAACGCAATCAGTTAGCTGATTCTGCAAATAGTCTGAAAGATGGAAACGAAATATTGATTTCGGCAGATATCTCAAAAGTTCGTGTGTTTGTGATGTCAGTTAACGAGGAACTTATGATTGCGGAGGATGCAAAAGCCTTATTTTTGCATGATAAATCTGGCGTCATTTATGTGGAATTCTCTGAGCATAGACTTCATAAAGCTAGTTAATATTTTGAGTCATCCTGTTGCACAATTATTGAGTATAAGCCTCAATTAAATAGCGCCGCATCATGCGGTGGCTGTTGAAATACGAGGCATTTTTGCTAATCGCATATTTCATTATTTTAGTCCAACCGCTGGTGTCTTCATTGTAATAAAGCGGCAATACCACTTGCTCTAATTTTTTGTATAAATCGATGGCATCGCTACCATTGCCGCTGGCCATGGTACCAATTGCCCAACCGGTAATGCCTTCCAAGCAGCCTTCTATCCACCAGCCATCTAATACTGATAAACTCGGCACGCCATTGAGTGCGGCTTTCATGCCGCTAGTGCCAGAAGCCTCAAAAGGTTTAAGCGGGGTGTTTAGCCAAATATCACTGCCGGACACCATGCCGTGCGCAATGGTTAGGTTATAGTCTGGCAGATAAGCGGTTGGAATAATGCCTTGTAACTGTTTTGCATAGCTGTGCAAGTCAGCTATTAGCGATTTTCCGCCTTCGTCACTTGGGTGGGCTTTGCCGCTCATAACAATTTGAAAAGGGGTTTTTTTAGCGATTTCTTTTAAGCGCTGAATATCTGAAAATAACATATCTGGCCGTTTGTAGGCAGTCATGCGTCTGGCAAAAGCGATAATAGGAATGTCCAATTCCAGCCTTACCCCAGTTAAATCGTAAACTTGCTCGATTAATTTCTTTTTGGCTTTTAGGTGCGCAATTTTAATATCTTCATCACTGATGCAACATTCTGCGCGTATGAGTAACTCAGGCTCATGATGCCAACCGGGAATTTTTGAATTGTAAAGTTCACGAAAACTTTCAGCCGCCCAAGTTAAAGGATGCACGCCGTTGGTAATAGCATGCACTTGATAACCGGGGAACATTTTATTCGAAATATCTGCATGACTTTTAGCTACGCCATTCACATATTCGCTCAAATTTAAGGCTAGGCGCGTCATATTAAGCGCATCATTACCGGCTAGATGTCGAATCGTTGAGATGTCAAAATTGTGATCAAACACACGATTGATTAAATCATAATCAAATCTATCATGGCCGGCCTCAACCGGCGTGTGTGTGGTGAAGCTACACATTTCTCGCACACGCGGAATATCGTAATGCGGTTCACCCGGCCTTAATTCATTGAGTGGATGAGCATAGCGGCGTAATAGCTCCACCCCTAAAAAAGCCGAGTGGCCCTCGTTCATGTGGTAATGAAAAATGCTAAAGCCCAAGGCTTGCAATATACGCACACCACCAATGCCCAACACAATTTCCTGTTTTAATCGGTAGCAAGCATCACCGCCATAAAGGTAATGTGTTAGCTCACGGTCTTCTGGCGTATTTTCATTCAGATCAGTATCTAATAATAAAACAGGCTGCTTGCCGCCGCTAAGCCCTTCTACCAAATATAGCCAAGCACTAATCCAAACAGATCTGCCTTCAATAGTCACCGCAACTTTGGCATCAAGTGGCTTGGCCCAAAGCTCTGGTTGCCAATAATCGGGTATTTCTTGCTGACGACCTTGTTCATCTATTCTTTGCCGAAAATAGCCCGCGCGGCTGACTAAGCTAATGGCGACCATAGGCAACATTAAATCTGCTGCCGAGCGCACCATGTCGCCTGCTAAAACACCCAAACCACCTGCGTAAGTTGGGATTTCATTGCGTAATGCAATCTCCATAGAAAAGTAGGCCACGCGCGGGGGGTGGATGAACTCCTCAAGCATGACTTTCCTTCCGTATATTTTTTATTATGTTTTATGATTAGGTTCTGCATAATTAAAAGTCTTAATTGAAAAAACTATATTCAGTCGCTTAATTAGCAAAACCAGATTTATTAGTCAAAATTATAGGTAATTTGCTAGCGTGACTTTTGATGTATATCAAAAATCACATTCAAATCCATTCTAGTATTAACAAAACAGCTAGTAAGAATTTTGATAATAGGCGGATAAGGTAATGTCACTTCAAGAAAAGTTTGAACATTGGGCGAATGGCTATGGTGTGATTCGCCACACTCAAGAAACCGAGCAATGGGTACAAAAAACCTTACATTTATTGCAGGCACGCGGTGCAAAAACAGAGCCATTACTTGATCTTTTGATTGCTGCAGACAAGCTTGCGAATGCGGCCATGTGGTTAGTGGTGCACATGACTTATGCCAAGCAAGTGAATATTGACGGCAAACCTTTAGCACAAGAAGATTTTAAAGATAATCCACAAGGCCATACTGGCGGCTCTTTAAACATGGTGCCAGCTTACGTGGGTTACATGTTAGCTAATGCCTTTAGCGGCGTGACGCGCGCTTGGTTAATGGGGCAGGGCCATGCGGTGGCGGCCATTGATTCAGTCAATCTGCTATTAAATAATATGCGACCTGAGCATGCCGAGCGATACGATTTTTCAGAGGCTGGATTAACCCGTTTGGTACAGGATTTTTATTCATATAAATTGAACGAGCAGGGCCATCAGGATTCGCCGCTAGGTAGCCATGTGAACGTGAATACCGCAGGCGGTATTTTAGAAGGTGGCTATTTAGGCTTTGCTGATTTGCAGTACGTACACATGCCATTATTGGGCGAGCGTTTGGTGGCATTTTTGTCCGATGGTGCATTTGAAGAGCAACGTGGCGCAGACTGGGTGCCACGTTGGTGGCGGCCTGAAGATAGTGGGTCAGTAGTGCCAATTATGATTTTTAACGGCAGGCGCATAGACCAGCGGGCTACTTTGTCGCAGGGCAAAGGGCTGGCATGGTTCAAAAAACATTTAGAGCTTTATTCATTTGAACCGATAGTATTTGATGGCACAGATCCAGCCGCTTTTGCCTGCATGATTTTACAAGGTGAGCTACATTTAAGAGAGAGAGCAGAAGCCGCGCAGCAATCACGAAATTATCCAGTGCTCATGCCTTATGGCATTGCCGTGGCTAAAAAAGGCGCTGGTTTTTATGGCGCTGGCACCAATAATGCACATGGTTTGCCTTTGGGAACAAATCCACGGTTTGACCATAAAGCCATGGAAAATTTTAACGAATATGCACACAAAATGTTCGTGCCTATCGCTGAAATAAAGCAAGCTGTTAGCACCTTGCAAAATCATAAAAGTACAGAGCGCGCGCTAGAACGTGATAACCCAATTGCAAATCGTGATGTGTCTTTGCAACATTTTCCGGCATTGCCCTATAAATCTGTAGTGGCGAATGGCTTTGATTTAATGAACTATGCGCAAAGCTGTACCTATAGTTCCCCCATGGACGCAATTGATCAAACTTTTCTGGCTTTTGTCGATGCAAATCCAAACTTGCGACCGCGCGTGGGTAATCCTGATGAAATTCGCTCTAATCATTTAAATTTAACCTTAGACCAACTTAAGCACCGCGTCACTGAAACGGAAATAGGCGGCGCAGAAACGCTTAACGGCGCCGTGATTACGGCTTTGAATGAAGAAGCGGTTATTTGTGCCTGTTTGGGTAATAAAGGCGGCATCAATTTAGCCATTACTTACGAAGCCTTTGGTCCAAAAATGCTAGGCGCTTTACGGCAGGAAATTATTTGGTCTGACCATTTATACTCGCGTGGCAGAGAAGCTGGTTGGTTATCGGTGCCGGTTATTTTAACTTCAAATGCTTATGAAAATGGCAAGAACGAACGCTCGCATCAAGATCCGACTTTATGCGAAGCCTTACTAAACGAGCCTGCTGACATTTCACGGGTATTATTTCCAGCCGATTTTAATAGTGCGGTGGCCTCGCTGGATGCCTGTTATCGCACGCGAGGTAAAATTTTCACTTTCGTCATTCCTAAATCAGACACGATTCCTGAAGTTTTTTCTAAAAGTGCTGCAAAGCGTTTGATTGAAAATGGCGGTATTACTTTTGATCAGGCTAAATTAGACCATGCTGAAATAATTTTAACGGCAATAGGCGCGTTTCAGATGATAGAAATGCTTAAAGCGGCTGAAAGATTAGAACAGCGCGGCATTAAAGTAGCGGTTAATTATTTAATAGAACCGGGCCGATTCCGCCAGCCTAGAGGTCGTCGAGAACTTGCGCATTGTGCGCCAGACGCACTTAGACACGATTTATATCCTGAGCATATTCCAACCCGTGTGTTTATTTGCCATACCCATCCGGAAATTATGTCAGGCGTATTGCGACCGCTAGATACGGGAAAAAATACCGTGTTTTTAGGCTACACCAACCACGGCGGCACGTTGGATACAGATGGCATGTTGTTCGTAAATAGGCAGTCATGGGCGCATATAGTCCGAGTGGCAGCGCATAGTTTGTATATCAGCCCGACTGAAGTGCTAGCGCCTGAAGAAATTGATGCGCTTGAGGGTAGGGCTAATCCGCAAAGTGTGTTGTTGTAGTGGATTATATTTTTGCAGGGTTTTGTTTGAAGTAAGTTTTTGAAGTAAGTTAACGCCGTTAGCTAAAACCTAATTACCAATCACCGGCAATGTCAGCGTTACCACCGTGCCGTCAGTACCACTTTCTACCTGTACGCGCCCGCCGTGGTATTCAATAATTTCTTTAACTAGTGATAATCCCAAACCTGTGCCTGGTATTTTTCCTGAAGTATCGACGCGATAGAATTTTTCGAAGATGTGCGAGAGCTGTTCTGAGGTCATGCCAATGCCGTGATCTTTAATGATAATCGCTACTTCTGCCTGTTGCTTGGTGTTTATTAGCCGCACTTCCATGCTCACTTCACTATCTTTAGATGAATATTTAAAGGCATTGCTCAAGCAATTTTTAAGTGCTTGGGCAAGTTTTTCTTTGTCGATGAACATCATAGGTAAAGCGGGCAGTGGTTGCATTTTTACCTTGCGCGTATCACCCGCCATCATGAATCTTTTGCCTATTTTATCAATGGTGGGCGCCAATGCGGCCATTTTCATGTTGAAGGCTTTGCCGGCTAGCGATTCTATACGCGCTAAATCTAACAGCTCGTCTAGTATGCCGACGATACTTTTAGATTGGTCGTGTATGCTATCGTAAATTTCTAAGCTGGCAGACTGCTCAAAAACACGGCTCTTTAGCAATTCTACATAACCTAGAATAATTGTCATTGGTGTGCGTAATTCGTGTGCCGCTGTCATCAAAAACTCAGACTTCATTCTGTCTACCATCGCTTCGTTGGTAATGTCTCTAAAATGAATGACGCGGCTAATGCGCTCCTGATTTAGCTCAATTACGGTATGTAGCAAAATACGGTAATTGGGCTTAATAATTTCAATATAGTTACGTGTATCTGCTTTTTTGCTAGATACGTTTTCGCTACCTTTAATATGGCCAACATAGCTTTGACACAGAGCATTAGGCGCTGAGACTTTAGTTGAAGTTGGTAAGCCTGTGGCACCTAGATATTGGCTATTTTCATTGCATAGGTCTTGCATCATTACGTTAAACTCAAGCTCAGAGCAGCCAATTAAACGTTGATGCCTGTAGCCTGTTATATCGCAAAATAGGCCGTTAACATGTGAAATTTCGTTATTACTATCAAACACCACAATACCATCTGGGCTTAGTGCAAAAATAGTGTGCAAATCTTCTTCATTTTGTTTAAGCATTCGCTCAAAGCGTTTGCGTACAGTTATATCGCGAGATAAAACAATAAATCGTGGCACATCATCATCTAGGGTCGATTTTCTAGCCACAGAAAGCTCGAACCATAAATCGCCTTGCGGCAAGCTGAGTTCATACTGCTTGCCTTGAGATAAGCCATTTTCATAGGCTTGCATTAAAGCTGACATAATGATGATCGCCGCATCGGTTGGCATCACATCTTGCACAGTTCTGCCAACTAAATTTTGTGCGGGAAGGGCCAAAAGCCAAGTGTTGGAGGAATGCGCGGCATAGTATCTGCCGTCCAATGCTATGTCGTACAATAAATCTGGAATGGCATCTATCGTTGCTTTTAAATTGTCCGACATTGCATCAAATTCACGTGCTGTTTTTTCGGAGTCAGCTTTTTCAGCAAGTTTAGCGGGCGTCTCTAAGCCACTTAAACTAAGCAAAGCCCCTAAACCGGTATGGCGCACTGCGGATGTTAAGGATTGTAAACTATCATTAATACTGCGATGACTCATGATGTGAATATTCCTTAGCTAAAATTTTATGTCTTTCTTTTAAACAAGCTACTTTTTTAAGTAAGCTTGCTTTGGTCTTTTGCTTAAATTACTTTTTACCTAACTTTTACCCATCAGCATATCTACTAGCTCAATTAGAAAAATGGGGCTAAATGGCTTCACTACATAATCATTTGCACCTACATCTAAGCCTGATTGTTTATCCTCCGACTTGCCTTTTGCGGATAAAAATACTACCGGCATAGCGCAATATTCAGGGTCATTTTTTAAGTGCTTACAAAGATCCAAGCCATCATGAATGTCTGGCGAATCGGCTTCAATACGCCTAGGCATCATGATGTCTAGCAACACTAAATCGGGCTTAATGACATGTACCATTTTCAAACCCATTTGTGCATCAGAGGCTTCATGTATTTCATAATGAGCAAAATTTAAGGTCATTTTAATCAGCATACGAATATCTGGCTGGTCTTCAATGATCAGAATTTTTTTAATTAATAGTTCATTTGCACTCATTTTGTAATACTCCAATTGTGCTACTTAGCTGCCTTTAGGTAGTCAGCTTGTATCGATCTAAGTTATGGGCTGCAGAAGGGAATAAAGCGCTAGTTTCAGCGGTGCAAATTCTTCCAGCATGGTCTTTCCAGCTATATTGATTAGCTGCGGTTTTTATAACAAAAGTACGTTCAGTGCGCAAAGTGCGACTAATCGAACCATCTTCCAGTAGTACTGGAATGCCTGAATGCACAGTGGTGAATATATGTTGCATCATGATCATTGGCTCAGTTTGTACATTCGTAAAAATAAGCCTATGACCCAATTACTTTTTGCACGACATCAAGGAGTTTTTTTGGGTCAAACGGCTTTACTAATAGCCCGTTGGCACCAGCGGCTTTAGCTTCAATTTTCATTTCTTTGCTTGATTCTGAAGTCAGCATTAAAATTGGAACGGCAGCATACGAAGCTGTTTCACGTAAATGTTTAACCAACGTTAAACCATCCATATTTGGCATGTTGTGGTCCATTAGCACTAAGTCTACTATTTGTTTTTGGGCAACTTTTAAGCCATCTTCACCATCTTCGGCTATCACTACTTGGTAACCGTAAGTCTCAAGGGTAAACACTACCAATTGACGAAATGACGGCGAATCATCCACTACCATTATTGTTTTCGTCATTTCAATTTCTCCATTAATCATGTGGTTATTTAGGCCGAGTTAGCATCTAAAACTGCGGAAAGACTTTTTGCTAAAGCAGAAAAATCATTTGCCCCGCGGCATCTAGAAGCATAGTTTCGTACCGGCTTACCGACAGAAAAGGCTTCTGCCAACCTAATGTCATTTCTAATGCCAGGCATCACTCGGTGCGCACCAAATTGGCGTGATACTTCTGCGTTAATAATGCGATGTTGCCGAATATGTTGGGCGACCATAATGGGCAAAAAACCAAGAATTTTTAGACTAGGGTTAGCCCCCGACATGACCTTGAATAACACGCGCATTAATTGCCTAACGCCTTCGTAAGAAAGGTGGTGCGGCACATAAGGCACTAATACTGAATTAGCTGCAACTAAGGCATTAATGAGTAAAATATCCAAGGAAGGTGGTGTATCTATAATCACTACATCAAAACGGTTTTTTATTTCTTCGTCGGCCAGTGCTCGTGCTAAACAAAACTCATCTCTTACCCCAGAACCATGCTCAAATAACTGGTTGGCAGGCGACAAAGCAAGGTTAGCAAATACTGTTTCTTTAATCGTCTTGGCTAGCTTTACATCCGGGTTTATAAAAATATCATGCACAGTTGGTTCGCCAATGGCTACTGTTACACCTAAACCAACCGCACAATGGCCTTGGCTGTCTAAATCTACTAGCAATACGCGGTGACCCAGCGCGGCAAGTTCGGCCGCCACATTAACCGAAACAGTGGTTTTACCTACGCCACCTTTGCGGTTAGAAATGGTTAGAATGTAAGGCGTTTTTAGCAAAATATTAACCTCGGTTATTCTTTAAAGCTGGCGTGGCATCTTGCTGAGAGTGTTGCCGTGATTCAACGCTAAGTTGCGTTTCCAAAGATGCATCATCCGTATTCATTAAGCATGCTCGCAGTTGATTTGCCGGTTGCGTATGTGTCGCATGGCAATGCGTATCATCGAATACAAAAAAGTCTCCATACTGCTCAACTATTCTAGGCATGGCTTTAACCTCAAAAAAGTTCAATTTTTACGATGTTGGCGTCATGCTCAGATTCCTTATTGAATGAAGCTGCATGGTGACTTTCATTCAATAAATAGGCATCTAAAACTGCACGCATTTTTACAGACAAGGCCAATAAATAAGGCAATGATTGTTGGCCTTGATCAGATAACTCGACAAACAAAGCATTACGCTGACGCACTGCAATTTCCGCACGCTCAACACGTTGCCGTACTACATCCTGAAACTGAATTTGCCCGAGAATTTCGGTGATTTCTTCTGTTAACCTAAGGTTGTAATTCTTTACTGCGCCATATAGATCGTTATGTTGCTGGCGCGATATTTGGCCTTCATAAATATTATGATTATCGAAATGTGACATCAGCGCATTGGCTTCGTAGCTTATTTTTCTAGCTCTTGCTATCAGCATCATTGCCGCATTTTCAGCTTCATTGACCACACCATTAAGCTGAATTTGTATCGCTTCGTCTAAAAGAATATGGCTCTCTATGATTAAGCTGACTGATTCAGTCTGCAGGTTAGCATTGTCTTTATTGTCATTCGATTGCGTTAATTTAAATTGATGTCGGCTAGAGGCTAGTCGTATGGTTCTAATATTAAGTGACACAATAATGGCTGCAGCCAAGGCTAGTGTGATGATTAGTGTGATTATGTTTAACTGCTTGGCCAGCTGTTGGTTCAAATAATGCTGGCAAACAATCATAATCAAACCCAGTGCCAGCAAAGAGATAATGGCTATGTAAGCCGAACGCCACAGTTCTTTAGGCGTAATCATCAACTGATCCGCATTGTTAGTAAGTTCGTTTTTTAGGGGCATTTTAATTAAGCTCCCGGTAAGACCTGTTTAATTATTTTTAATAAGCCTTCTCCGCTCACTGGCTTCACTATCCAACCTGTTGCGCCTAAGCGCTTAGCTTCATCGCGCTTTTCTTGTTGGCTTTCCGTGGTTAATAGCAAAATTGGGGTGAATCTATAGCCTGGTAACATTCTGGCTTTGCTAATGAACTCTATCCCGTTCATATTTGGCATATTAACGTCTGTAATAATCAAATCTGGCCTAGGGCCATCGCTAAGTTTGGCTAACGCTTTAATGCCATCCATGGCTGTTTCAACAGTAAAGCCGGCAATTTCCAGATTGTTTTTTACGCTCATCAGAATCGTAGGCGAATCGTCCACCACTAGTATCGTTTTTGCCATGTTATTCTCCGTTATTATGATTAAGGGCTGAGGCTAGCCATGCCTGTAAATTCTCGTCTTGCGGCCATGCGCTAATAACGGGTTTAGCCGCCATCAGTACTTGCAGTATTGCCGCATGTAGATGCTGGCACTGCGTTAGGTCAATTTTGCTTTTTGGCGTTTTTATTAGCCATTCCATTAAACCGTCAGCTTCTTCAATGCTGATAGCCTCTTGAAATACGGCTAATTTTTTATCGTAGGTAATGGCCATTAAAATAGCTCCTTAAGATTTAATACCATTAATACAGAACCATCGCCGAGTAGGGCAGAGCCAGAATAGCCACCTAAACCACCGATGATGCCGGTCATGGGTTTCAGAATGATGTCTACGGTTTCGCGGAATTCATCCACTAAAATGCCGATGGACTCATTGTTGATTTGCACCACTAACATGGCTAACTCTTCGTTCTCATTAGCGAGTTGTGGAGCATCTACCGCCAGTAAATCATTCAGTGACAACAGCGGAATAATGCGACCGCGCAGCACCATGGTTTTGTGGTTTTTAATGGTGCGTATATTGCTCTTAGGCACGCGCACGGTTTCTACCACCATGCCCATAGGCACGCCAAAGGCTTGATCAGCCGATTCAACTATCATTACGTTGGTAATGGCCATAGATAGTGGTAAAGAAAGCCTAATCAGCGTGCCTTTGCCAACTTCGCTTTCTATGCTGACGGTACCGTTTACTTTTTCTACGGCGCTACGCACTACATCCATGCCCACACCGCGACCTGAAAGATCGGAAATGATCTCTGTGGTAGAAAAACCAGCGGCAAACACCAAATTAACTGCCTCTTGGTCTGTCATGCGCTCCATAGTAGCTTCGTCGATAATGCCTTTTTCGTAGGCTTTACGCTTTACTACGTCTGGATTAATGCCTTTGCCGTCGTCAGATATTTCTATATAAACGCGGTTAGATTCTTGGCTGGCACGTATGGTTAATTTACCCGCTTCAGGCTTGCCCGTAGCACGGCGCACTTCTGGTGTTTCTAAGCCATGATCTAGGCTATTACGCACAATATGAATCAGTGGGTCGGCTAGGGCTTCAACAATATTTTTATCCGCTTCGGTCTCTTCGCCTTCTAAAACAAGGTTAACGATTTTTTCCAGTTTTCTAGACGTATCACGTACCAGGCGAGGAAAACGTTGAAAAATGAACGACACTGGCATCATCCGCACTTGCATGATGGCGTCTTGCATTTCTTCGGCAATGCGATTGATCACGGCATACTGACTTTTAATTTCACGGCCTAATTCGCGCACGCCATATTGAGTTTCTGCTAGCCCGGCAAGGTAGGGTAGGCTGTTTTTAGCCACCACCATTTCGCCGATTAGATTCATTAATATATCTATTTTGACTTGATCGACTTTGAGCGTTTTTGGTGCTGAATAGCTATCTTCTGATCTACGGCCAAACTTCATGTCAGCGTCAATGTCGGTTGATGCCTCATTCTGGTTGATGTCTAATCTTGTAGCTACGTTTTGGCTTAATGATGCGCCTTCAAGCACCTCGCCAACTAATTTGCCTTGTACCACACCAGGCTCAACTTTATTCGCAGCATTCAGCGCTGGTGTGTTTGCTTGCATTGCATAATCATCCAACCACATTAGCAAGGGCGCCGCTGTGCTGGCGGTTAAAGCTTCTGCCAGCGCATCTTGCAGGGTAGGCAATACATCTTGGCGACCTGCATTAATATGGATTGCTGTGAGTGTGGCGGCAACAGAATTTAGCCTGCCAACTAGCCAAGTATCGCTATCTGGTAAATGCAGAATTTGACGCTGCGCCTGCAAAATGAAATTTAACGCAAATGAATCATCATTTGTGGCGACATTCGTGACAACTTCTGTGTCCAACGTAGCCGCGACGGTCACTTCTTCTAACGATTCAATTTCCACATTAGGTGTTAAATCAGCCCAATTTGGTGCTACTAAATGATTGAATGATTCGATTAATATCCGCTGTGCGCTGTGGTTGTTTGGTTCAAGTTTAAGCACCAGTAACAACCAGCGTAAAGCCGATGAAAGCCATAAATTAGGTGAGTGCAGTTCCAGCATCGTGTTTGAAACATTGATTAACTTAGCGATGTCTCCAGCCTCAAGTAGCGCTAGCGCATCAACCACAAAATCTCCGTACACTGGGCCACCATTAGGCTCACCACTCGGTAGCGCCATTACAATGGCAGGCACGGCATTAATGCTTACTTGCTCTGGTGTATAGCGAAACAATTCATATAAATCATCTGGGCTAGTGGCGGTTAATGCTTGAAACTCTAAATTACAACAATAAGCATCAAGCTCAGCCATGACCGGCCAAGGCTCAACTGCTTGAACTGAATGCCAAATTGTTTGTGGAATTTGTCTAGCCTGAAAGAAAGGATCTTCACCTTTAAAAAAGCATTCATGCTCAGGCACGTATTGCACTAAATGTAAGGTGTTTACACTTATTGATTGCTCATAAAGTGCCATACGTTGCGCTTCTGGTAACGCAACTAAACTGGCCATGTTAGGTAATTTTTTATGTATTTTTTTAACCGCTTTGGCAACCGTAGCACCACTATTTTCTACTGTTTTAGCCGTAGCTGTGCCTAGCAATTGTCTGAGTAATTCAGTTTGCTGTAGCCCATGTTGCACATGGTTAGTGCCAATTTCGCCATTGATTTCAATTTCATCCAGCAATAAATTGACGAAATCCATCGCATCTAACAATCTATCAGCCAGCATTTGTGAATAATTCACGCGTCCATCACGCACCGCGTCCATCAAGTCTTCACCAGCATGTAACACGCGGGTCATTTCAGGAAACTCAAACAAGCCGCTATTACCTTTTAAGGTATGCACTAAACGGAATAATTCGTTGATTGTCTCGCGGCTATTAGGCTCAGCTTCTAGTTGCATGAGCTTTTCAGAGATGCCCTGTAGCACATCTCGCGCTTCTGACATAAATTGCTCTAATAGCGGAGTCATTTTAAACTCCCCCAATGAGCAGTCGAACATAGGTAAGCAAACCATCAGGTTTCACTGGTTTGACTAGATACAGGTTTGCACCTGCGCCGTAGGCCAGTTGTTGATCGCCAGTTTCAGCCTCGGTAGACACCATAATGGCAGGTGCCTGCGCTATTTCTTGGCTACGAATTTCTCTTAAAAATCCATAACCGTCTAATTTAGGCATGTTGATATCTACGATATACATGTCAAAAGTCGTCAGTAACGCTTTTTCCAGCGCCTCAATACCATTGACCGCCTCATCCACTTCGTAGCCGGCACCTTCTAGTATATTGCGATGATATAAACGCACCGTAGCAGCATCATCAATTATAAGAATACGTTTCATTTATTCACCTCTGGTTTCTGGTACACAATGCCTTCAGGGAACTTACGCACCTTGAATAAAGAAGAAATTCTGCTCATGGATTCTGAATGACCTAGGCACACAAAACCATTCGGTTTAAGTGCATCAAAAAACGTTTCTGCGGCCTGTCTTCTAGAAACATCGTCAAAATAAATCAGTAGATTTCTACAAAAAATTACATCAAATCCGCGGTATGCACGCACATCGTCCACATCCATCAAATTGACGCGGGTAAATTCAACGGCTTGGCGCAAATCATCGCAAATCTGATAGCCGGCACCGCTAGGTTTAAAGTATTTCTTTAGCAGTTCTGGCGGTAAGTGTTGCACAGAGCGCGGGCTGTAAATGCCCTGGCGGGCGCGGTTTAAAATGTCAGTATCAATGTCTGAAGAGATTATTTCTATATCCCATTTATCAATATCTGGCCAATGCTCAAGCAGATAAATTACGATGGAATAAGCTTCTTCACCAGACGATGAAGGCACAGACCAAATGCGTATCGGCGCCTTATCTGTTTTGTTTTTGGTGATTTCACTCAACATGGAATTAACCAAACATTTGAATTGATATTCCTCACGAAAAAAATAGCTTTCGTTCACCGTCATAATGTTGACCAGTGATTGAAACTCAGTGCCGCTGGCTTCAAATCTAACCATACGGAAATAGTTCTGAAAGCTCGTAGCGCCAGTTTCTTTAATCCGTTCAACTAGACGTTTGTCTACAAAATATCGTTTGTTCGTTTCAAAGTGGATGCCAGTTTTACGATAAAAATATTCACGGAATATTAAGAAATCTTGTTCACTGATGCTGATGTCGGCCATTTTAATTAAGCCTCACTTATACGTTTTATTGCCAAGTCGGCAGCAAAAATAATGTAAGGTTGATCAGAAAATTTAAGCTTCAGATTTTGTAGTGCGTCTAGTGAAGCCAAAGTGCCAACTTCACCTAGTAAATCTAAAGCAGTGGCGCAAACATTAACGTGTGTGTCATTTTTAATCACCTCCATCAACCATGTTTCAACCTGCGGATGGCGCAGTGATTCTAAAATGTTGACCGCAAAAATACGTACATCTGGATCTGTGTCTGTCAATAAGCTACCCATAATAGGCGCAACTTCATTGGGCAGATTCTTCATGGCTTCTATGACTTCGTTGCGCAAAGCTACATCTTCGCTGCGCAAACATTCCACTAAGCAAGCCACTGCCACCGGGTCGGCTAATTTGGTTAAAGTGGTGAGTATGGCTTCGCCCACACTTTTATCATCTTCACGTTTTAGTCTTTGTACCAAGGCTTTGGCCGCTTCAGAATGTGTAGCTAAATCACGTGCTGCCCAGCGCCTAGCAGATGGATCATTTGATTCTAATTGTTCTAGTAAGCCAGGAAAATCTCTAGCATTTAGACGTTTTTCAGTATCGTTAATCTCGCTATCTACTTGTTTAATAATAGGCATATACTTTTCCTTTAAGACTTTTAAATAATGCTTATCTAGACCAAGCAGATATTTGCTTAGCAATTTTGTTAGCATCCAACACCACTGTTGCGCCACCAAGCTTGATGAGTTGCGCTGGCATGCCAAATACCACGCACGAAGCTTCAGATTCGGCAATGGTACGACCGCCTTTTTTGTGAATTTCTGTAAATGCATTAGAACCATCGTTACCCATGCCTGTGAGCATGACGGCAATCACTTTAGACATATCGCAGTTTTCTAATACTGAGCGGCCTAATAACTCGACTGACGGATGCCAAATATGATTGGCTGATTCGGGTTTGGCTATTACGGCTAGTTTGCCGCTACGTCTGGCAACCACCATATCTGCGCCACCTTTGCCTATGTAAATCGTGCCTGGTTCTAAGCGCATAGGACTATTGGCCTCAACCACATTCAGCGCACACATCTTATTCATACGCTCAGCAAAATGCGGTGTAAAATTGGCTGGCATGTGTTGTGCAACAAGCACTGGCCAAGGCAGATTTTCAGGTAATAACGGTAATACGTCTTCTAGCGTGCGTGGCCCACCCGTTGAAACGCCGATGATGACGATGCCTTCAGTTTCTGCGCTGCGTCTTACTGGAGTTTTCTCACGTTCTAATGGTTTAAACGTTGAGCGTATCTTATTAAACTTCAGTTTAGCGCGTGCGGCAGCCCTAACTTTATCGACCATTTCTTGTTTAATGACTTCAATAGACAGTGAAATGGTACCGCCCGGTTTAGTGACGTAATCAATAGCCCCTAGCGCAAGCGCTTCAAAAGTAGCTAAAGCGCCTTTTTCAGTCAGCGATGAAACCATCACCACCGCCACCGGACGCTCAACCATTAAAATAGATAAGGCGGTTAAGCCGTCCATTTCAGGCATGTTGATGTCCATGGTGATTACATCTGGCAAGAAGACTTTATTAGCTTCAACCGCTTCAGCACCATTACGAGCGAATCTAATCTCAAAGTCGCCTTCAGCTTCAAAAATAGAGGCTAGCTGGCGGCGCATGAGCGCAGAATCTTCGACGATGAGTAGCTTAATCATGATGGTTAATAGTTTTTTATTGAATAACCATTAGGCTGCGGCAGCCATATTTGCTAAGCCAGTCAATTCTTGACTCTCTAACAAATTGGCGGGTTCTATTAACTGAATCATGCGGTTTTGCTTTTCCATATTAGCCACGCGTCCAATTAAATGCGCTTGCTCAGTAGAAAATTGCGGTGCGACTTCTATCGCTGATTTAGGTATTTTTAGCACCTCAGTTACAGAGTCGACAATAAACCCAGTGCGATTACCATGAATCAAAAACACCATAATGCGTTGCATGTCGTTGCGTTCTGAGGCATTCATGCCTAAGCGCAAACGTTGGTCTATGACTGGCAACACGGCACCGCGCAGATTAATCACACCTTCTACAAAAGCCGGCGCTTTAGGCACATGGGTTAACACGTCTGGTACACGCACAATTTCTTGCACGCTTTCTATGCTGATGCCAAATTCTTCTTTACCCAAACGGAACACGACTACTTGCTCGTCATCCTCGGTGATCAACTCGTTTTCTACTGCGGCTTCACCTGAATTATTCACGGTATTCACTGCCTCCTTAATTGCTGAATGACGGAACATATTGGCTACGGATAGAATAGAAACCAAACGATTGCCGTCATCTAGGCGGCAAATGTCAGAAATGTCAGACATATTGCCGTCTCTGGCTAACAAGCCTGGCATGCTGTCGACGTTTACTTTTGCAACGCGCAGCACTTCATTTGCGCTATCCATTAACACGCCCACAGAAGCGCCATTAAGTGCCACCACGACAATGCGGCTGTGTTCATCAATTTCTTGCGTAGCCAAATTAAACATACGACGCAAACTCACCACTGGTAACAACCTATTTCTAAGCGTCATCAACCCCATTACGTGTGATTCAGAATGTGGCACTTGCACAATATTTTCTGGCACTTGCACAATTTCTTGTACGTCATCAATTGAAATGGCATATTCCTGCTCAGCCACAATAAAGCTTACTAATTGCAATTCTTCGCTGCCTAATTCGTTTACTTCAACTTCTACTTTACGTTCATTGCTACTGTTGATATCACGCTTGGTAGATTGTGAAAGCACAGTAAATTCGTCGTTAATTAGCTTAGCAAAGTCCAGCACCATAATCATTTGGTGACCGCCTACATCTTTAAGCAAGCCAGATAAAAACTCGGTATTGACGCTGCCACGAATAGACTCTACGTCTTCAATTTTACTAATCTCAACGCTGACCACACTGGCCACGCAATCCACCACAAAGCCTAGCGGTGAACCTTGGTCGATAATCACGGCACGGGTAGATTCATTGTGCTCAGCTTCTTCTAAACCAAAAATACGGTGCAAAGATACGATAGGCAGTACCTTGCCACGCAAATTGGCTAAGCCCATTAAAGTGTGCGGCGCTAGTGGAACGCGCACTACATCGGGCACCCGGATAATTTCTTGCACTGGGTCTAAATCGACGGCGAATACTTCGTCACCTACAATAAAAGTGACGAATTGCCTTACTGTAGAAATAGTCTCTTCTTGTGTAACCAGTTCGCTCACAGGCAAATCTTCAGTTTGCTTTACAACTTCTTTAGTCATGACATTCTCCTCATGATTTCTTGCACTGGATCTGAGCCTTTAGCAGACGCGTTATTGCCTGATTGATTGCCTAAAACGCTAGTAATAAAATTACGTATTTCAGATTTAATCGATTCCAGTGTTTCCACTTCGCTATCACTTTCACTATCACTTTGTTTAGTGGATACATACCGACCTTGTTGCAGCACTCTATTAGTCATGACCATCTCCTAAGAAATATTGGGCGTTTAAACGCTTTGTAGTTCGTCAGCTAAAGAGGCAATCTCATCAATGGCGGCCGCTAATTCATCAGCCCCTTGAGATTGTTGAGTGGCAGCATCACCAGCTTCGCCAGCTGCTTTTTCAGCGTCTTGCGCAGCCGTAGAAATTAAATCCACACCGGCTTTAATTAGCGTAATCGCGCTGGCAATTTCGTTAGAAGCAGTCAATATTTCTGAAGTGCCTGTTTCAACGACCAAAATATCTGCTTCGATGGTTAGTAGATTAGCTGTGGTCAATTTAGCTTTTTCTACTTCATTTAAAGCAGAAACACGTATTTCGTCTAAATCACGGCCTACTAGACTAATTTGATCTTGCACGGCTTTTACTAGGTCTTTAATACGGTCGGCATTTTCTGCAGAATCGTGTGAAAGGTTACGAATGTCAGTGGCAACTACCACAAAGCCTTTACCAAACTCACCAGCACGTGCCGCTTCGATTGAGCCGTTCACCGCTAACATATTGGTTTGAATCGACACGGTAGAAATAGCATCAACAATTTTGTCAATCAGGCGTGATACACGCTCAAGGTCTTTAATTTGAATAATGCTTTGGCGGGTGGCTTCTGCTGAGCTAGAGACACCGATAATGAGTTTATCCATTGCAGTTTTGTTGACGTCTAACAACATTTTAATCGCCAGCACTTTTTCGCCACCAACCGTTGCACGGCCTTGCGCGACTTCAACACCGGTTTCAATTAAGCCAATAGAAACCGCTGATTCTTCGGCTGCTGAAGCTTGTAGTTGCGCACTTTTACGGATCTCTTCAACGGCTTCCATAATTTGTGTGCCTGAACGGTTGATTTCTTGCACGGTTGAAGATAATTCTTCAGCCGCTGAAGCTACCTCTTCTGCACTTTTCGCAACGTCAGTTGAGTTTTTAAGATCTTCTGAAAGTTCTGATAAATTCACCGCAGCAGATTCACATTCACCTAATGCTTTGGCTTGCTCAGTCACGGTTTTGCCAGATTCTTCAGCAGAAGCTGATTGTTGCTCGGCTGCTGCAGCAATCGTTTCTGAAGCTTTCATCACCAATTGCACTGCATCGTTAGACTGTGTTGCACCTTGCGCAATATCTCTAATGCCTGCCACAATGTCGATCACATCAATACGAATCTGTTCTAACTGCTCGGTAATGGTTTTGCCGTTTTCTACCGTTTCTTCAATGGTTTTAGAAGATAAATTAATACCTTCAGCAATCACTTTTACTTCACGTTGAATTTGCCCCACAAGCTCTTGAATTTCTTTAGCACTTTTTTCTGAGGTTTCTGCCAAAGTACGCACTTCATCCGCCACTACTGCAAAGCCTTTACCATGTTGGCCAGCACGTGCCGCTTCAATCGCTGCATTTAGGGCTAGTAGGTTGGTTTGGTCGGCAATACGAGCCACGGCCTTAATAATATCGCCAATACTAGCGGCTTGTTTTTCTAACTCATTCACCATTTCTACAGAACCGGCTTGGCGTTGCGCGGCAAGACCCACATTAATCAATAAAGTAGAGATTTCTTTAGTAGTGGTAGTGACTAGCGTTTGAATGACTTCACCTTTTGTTTGGCTGATGTCAGCATTCGTCAATTGGCGCGTAATAGATTGGCCTACCAAATTAACCGCGCTCAATGATTTTTGCGCAGCTGTTGAGGCTTCTTCTGCATTACTAGCGATCATATCTGAAGCGCGTTTTAATACTTCTGAAGCGGCAGCCGCTTCAACAATACCACCCGAGAACTCAGCTGCAGCTGATGCAATACGCTCAGCGGCTTGCTGTTGTTTGGCAAATGTACGTGACTTAGTGCGCTGGTCGTCAGCCACACGAGAAGATACTGATGTTGTTCTAGTGCTCACAGGTGCATGAGTAGTGGTATGAGTGATAGGTTTTTTTACGATAGCCATTGAAGGATCTCCTTAATTTTTTACATTTTTAAAGTAAGATTAAAATAATTAACAAATGGTTTGCCTGTCATTCCTTGGCAAGCCGCCGGCAAAATGCCAGATGTATTCAATTACATTAAAAAAACTAAGAACCCAAAGACTGAAAAACTTTGTAGCAACAGCACAAAGAGGTGTTTTCTAATGATTGCTATGTTGAACTTTGAAAGACGCGCCCACAATCAGCGAATGCCTAATTTAAGCAGGGTTTATCTGACAGGTGCTGGGGTAGGGTTTTGTAGGGTTTGGACTACACGAGGGGTTGATATTGCTTTAAATGCTTCTATTCGTAGGCGTGGCCGCCGCTACCCTTGCAATTCGGACGCCGCGCTTTTACATAAGAAAAATCTGAAAATTACTATTCTTAGATCGTAAGAGGTGTAGTCAATAAGCATCAATTACTAGCAACATTAACCTGTAGGAGCGGCGCCTCGCCGCGAAAAACTGTTGCAATGAATACGCTGATTTGAAAGTTAACCATCGCTATCGCGGCGAGGGCGCCGCTCCTACAATGTGGCGGCGCTTTTACATAAGAAACATCTGAAAATTACTATTCTTAGATCGTAAGAGGTGTAGTCAATAAGCATCAATTACTAGCAACATTAACCTGTAGGAGCGGCGCCTCGC
>CANFZA010000026.1 GCA_947451235.1 Methylophilaceae bacterium
ACGGCGTAAAACAAACTTTTGGCGGTAATGTACATCTTGTATATCGCAAACAAACGGATGGTGGCTGGAAAGCAGTAACGCATATTTGGAATTAATTGAGCAATAAAGCAGATTTAAAATATGCAACAAAACATTAAGCATACTCTTCGCGCCTTTGCCGCATTAATGGTGCTCAGTGTTATCTGGGGCTATAACTGGGTAGTCATGAAAAGCGCACTGCAATATGCCGGCGTTTTTCAATTCATTGCCTTGCGTATCGGCCTCGGTGCTATTTGTTTGTTTTTGATTGTTTTAGCCTTACGTAAGCCGATTAAAATTAAGCATATTGGCACCTTGGTTTTATTGGGGCTATTACAATCTGGCGGTTTCACCGGTTTGCTCATGTGGGCCTTGGTAGAAGGCGGCGCGGGCAAAACGTCAGTGCTCACTTACACCATGCCCTTTTGGGTAATGGTGCTGGCGTGGCCGTTGTTAGGCGAAAAAATAAGTGGGCTGCAATGGCCCGCAGCCATTCTTTCAGCAATGGGCGTGCTATTCATTTTAGATCCGCTCCATTTAGGCACCGATGGTTTTAGCATGCTGCTCGCGGTATTGTCTGGCGTCAGTTGGGCGTTATCAGTGATCGTAGCTAAAAAATTACATCAACGAGCACCAGATTTAGACTTACTCACACTTACCGCATGGCAAATGTTATTTGGCGCTGTTCCAATTGTAATTGCCGCCTTATTAATCCCCGCGCCAGCCATACAATGGACACCGTATTTTATTGGCGCCGTGATATTTAATGCAGTGTTTTGCAATGCGCTGGCGTGGTTATTATGGCTATATGCTTTGCAACGATTAAGCGCAGGCATCGCCAGCATGGCCACTTTATTGGCACCAGTTATCGCCGTGGTGGCGGCATGGTTGCAACTCAATGAAGTGCCAAATAACACTGAACTCATCGGTATGCTGTTTATTCTAATTTCGTTAGTCATTATTTCCATCATTAGCATACAAAAGCATGTGCCTATAGATTCAGCCATGGGCCAAGAATAAATAAGGCTTAAATCTAGCTTAGATGGCGGTCAATGTCACTAAAGAATCTTAAGGCCACTCACTAAGTATCCAGAACGTGATCACTCGAATCAAATAAAACTTTCCCTATCTAATATTTTTTTATTTAAAATACCTGCAACTTTGACAACAATTAAAAGTCAGAAAAACCGCAAGTTACAACTATTAAACAATTTGTTAACAATAAATTAACATCTATTTGTTTGTTGCTCAGCATGCAAAGTTTTTTTTGCAATCTTTAACTAAAGATATACAGGAGATTTATATGACTAAATCATTTTTAAGTTCGTTTAAAAATCAATCAGTATTAGCGGTGGCAGTGCTAGCTTTTTCATCATCAGTGTATGCAACATCAGGGGTGGTTTTACAGGCGAATGATTTTGTAGGTATTTCGTTTTGGTTAATTTCTATGGCATTAGTAGCCTCTACAGCGTTTTTCTTTTTGGAACGTGATCGTGTAGCAGGTAAATGGAAAACTTCGTTAACCGTTTCAGGCTTAGTCACTTTAGTAGCCGCAGTGCACTATTTCTATATGCGTGATGTTTGGGTGGCAACAGGTTCAACGCCAACCGTATATCGCTATATTGATTGGTTAATTACGGTGCCTTTGTTGATGATAGAGTTTTATCTAATTCTATCTGCCATTGCAAAAGTACCTAGTGGCGTATTTTGGCGTTTGGTTATCGGTACATTAGTCATGTTGGTGGGCGGCTATGTAGGTGAAGCTGGTTATGTGGCACCAATGCCAGCATTTATTGTAGGTATGCTCGGTTGGTTTTATATTTTGTATGAAATTTTTGCTGGTGAAGCTAGCAAAATTAATGCAAATCAGGCGCCTGCCAATGTGCAATCAGCTTTTAAAACAATGCGTTTGATCGTTACATTCGGCTGGGCAATTTACCCAGTAGGCTACTACTTTGGCTATCTTACGGGTGCAGATCCTATCGAGAGTATGAAATCTCTAAACATTGTTTATAACCTTGCAGATGTACTTAACAAGATTGCATTCGGTGTGATTATTTGGACAGTCGCCGTTTCAGAAAGCGAAAAAGCTAAGTAACTTTTGTGGGTAAAAGTAATTTAATTGACTGAGTAAATCAGTCAATTAAATTTACGCTAAAGTCTTGACTCGCTTTAATTTAGTAAAAATTTGGGACAGTCAAAACTATATTATTGAGATGGAATAAAAATGTCTGCTCAAGCGCTAATACATAAACAAGTTCTTAAAAATAACCATAAATCGCTAAATGAAGCGTTAATGCGCGCTACCGATGCGCTAATATTTAGCAGCGTTTGCACAATTTATGAGCCATTAACACACCATGATATTGGCTGTATTAATGCGGCTAAATATCACTTGGCTTCTGGAGGAAATAAGGTTAGAGCGCAATTAAGTCTAACCGCAGGGCTTTCTTTAGGCATGATTGAGAACGATATCATCATCATCGCTGCAGTATCTGAACTACTGCATAATGCATCCTTAATTCATGACGATATTCAAGACGGCGATACTACTAGGCGTGGTATTGAAACGGTTTGGAAGAAATTTGGCGTGAATACTGCCTTGTGCACTGGGGATCTTTTACTTTCAGCGGCCTACGGAGTGCTGGCGAACTTGAGCAAGCTTACGCTGATTCCTAGGCTTGTTTCAACCATACATCATCGCACTGCTACCGTGATTCAAGGACAATCATGCGATATTCTTTGCAAGACTAAGCCTGTCGATAATGTTGCAGAATACCAAAACATCACCATTGCAAAATCGGGTGCACTATTAAGCTTACCGCTTGAATTGGCGCTCATAGGCTCGCATCATTCACAGGCGATAAGTTTGGCCCGCCAAGCAGCAGAATGTTTCGCCATCGGCTATCAAATTGCTGATGATTTGTGTGACATAGAAAAAGATGGCGCACGCGATGGCAATGGTGAATCAATGAATATTATCTTTGTATTAAAGGCGAGTAAGGTAACGGGTGACTTAAGAGCCATGGCAGTTAATTTAGCTTTGCAAAATTTAGACCAGTCTATCGCCCTAACAACAAAGTTACCAAGTAATGCTGGGTCTGCTTTAGCAGAATTAGCAAAAAGCCTAAAAACTAAGCTAGTGATGGCTTGCAATTAATATGCACGCGGTAGTCATCGGTGCAGGGTTTGGTGGTATTGCAGCAGCGCTTAGGTTGAGTGCTAAAGGCTATCAGGTAACCATTGTTGATAGAAGTGCAAGCTTAGGCGGTAGAGCGCAAGTGTTCGAGCGCAATGGCTTTTTACATGATGCAGGTCCAACCGTCATTACCGCGCCATTTTTGTTTGAAGAGCTGTTCGCATTGTTTGATGAAAAACTATCAGATCATATTTGTTTAGTTCCACTTAAGCCATGGTACCGATTTTATTTTGCAGATAAAACTACCTTTGATTATGGCGGAACCTTAGCTGAAACATTGGCAGAAATAGCCAAAATAGCGCCAAAAGATCAAGTTGGCTACGTGAAACTCTTAGCGCATTCAAAACGAATTTTCGATATCGCTTTTACGCAACTTTCTGCAGTGCCGTTTCACAGATTTAGTACCATGCTGGGATTGATTCCAAAGCTAGTTGTTTTAAAAAGCTATCAAACTGTTTGGCAAATGGTCTGTCGCTATTTGTCGCATCCAAAATTACGCCAGGCCTTTTCAATACAACCATTGTTAGTCGGGGGTAATCCTTTTCATACCACCAGTATTTATGGACTTATTCACTACTTAGAAAGAACTTATGGCGTATTTTTTGCCATAGGTGGTACCGGTGCGATAGTTAAATCATTAGCAGGACTGATGCTTCGACAAGGTGTAAATATAGAACTTAATGCCACTGTCAGTAAAATTACAGTTGTCGATGGTGAGGCTAAAAATATAGTACTCGCTGACGGACGTGTCATTCATGCTGATCTAATTGTTTCTAACGCAGACCCAGCGCATCTGTATGAAAATATGTTGGATACTAAGCAGGTAGATACGCAAAATAAACTAAAACTAAAGTTGGCGCACTATTCTATGGGGCTGTTTGTGCTTTACTTTGGCACGACCAAAACCTATCCAGAAGTCGCTCACCACACTATTTGGTTGGGTGAGCGTTACGAAGAGTTGTTAGGGGATATTTTTAATCGTCAAAAACTATCAAAAGACTTTTCACTCTATATTCATAGACCTACTGCAACCGATAAAAACTTTGCGCCAGAAGGTTGCGATAGCTTCTACGTACTTTGTCCAGTGCCTAATCTCAAGGCAGATTTAGATTGGTCTGTTGAAGGGCCTCTGTTAAAAGAACGTATTATTGCCGCCCTGGATAAGTCTATTTTGCCTGACCTAGAACAATGCATCGTAGAAGATTTTTACATGACGCCTGAGCATTTTAAGTCGGATTACTTAAGTGCGCATGGTGCAGGGTTTTCTATTGCGCCCTTATTTAGGCAATCTGCTTGGTTTCGATTTCATAATAAATCTAAAAATATTAAAAATTTGTATTTAGTTGGGGCTGGAACGCACCCAGGTGCTGGACTTCCAGGCGTACTTTGTTCAGCCAAGGTCATCGATAGTTTGATACCAAGCTTAAATATTAAATGCGCTAAAAATTAGTATTTATAAAATATTAATGCAAAATGATATATCTCAACGGCCAGAATTTTCTGGGGCTACTTTGGCCGAAGCTAATCAGTTACTTTTTGATAAAGGTAAAACGTTCTACTGGGCTAGATTCCTGCTCAATAAATGCCATGCGCAGCGCGCCACAAGATTGTATAGATTTTGCCGTTATGTCGATGACTTAGCGGATGAAGCATTAGATGTTACCCAGGCAAAAAAAGCACTTAAAGAATTAATAAGCGAGATTGAAACAAGCGCGTCTGAAAATGCGGTAGTGCTTGATGCGCTGGCACTTTTTAATGAGTGTAATATCGAAAAAGACATCGTCATAGCACTCATTAATGGTGTTTATTCAGATTTACACCAAGTACGAATCACCACTATCGATCATCTTTTACGCTACTGCTACCAAGTGGCGGGCACGGTTGGTTTAATGATGTGTAAGGTGTTGGATATTAACGATGTAAGTGCTTATCCATATGCCATAGATCTAGGAATTGCAATGCAATTGACTAATATTTGTCGCGATATTAGTGACGATGCTAAATTAGATAGGCGTTATTTACCTGAGAGTTTAGTGGGCAATATAGAGCCTTTAGCGTTAATTATGCCAGCACACGCTATGCAGCAAGATTTAATGCTCTCGGTAGAGAAGTTGTTGAGCCTTGCTGATGAATATTATGCAAGCGGTAACGCCGGTTTATCTTTTATTCCATTACGTGCCCGCACTGCAATTTTGCTAGCAAGTAGGCTGTATCAAGCCATAGGCCGTAAACAAAAAAAGCAAAATTACCAGTATTGGCTAACAAGAGCAATGTTATCTAAACCGGACAAAGCAATATTAACGATTGAAACACTGATGAAATTAATGAGTAATGCAGGATTTTGGCAGGTGATGGAAACACATCAGCCGCAACTTCATCAGGCGCTAAGTAAGTTGCCTTATACCCATGCAAGATAAATACGATTTAATTATATTGGGCGGTGGTTGTGCCGGCCTAAGTTTGGCGATGAAACTCAGCGTGCATGGAAAAAGTTGCCCTAAGGTTTTGATTCTGGAGCGACGTGAAAACTACGTGAATGATAGAACTTGGTGCTTTTGGGAAACACAAAGCACTTATTTAAAAGAGCTGACACAAAAGCGTTGGCCTGACATTGAAATTAAGACTGCGCAGGGCTCTACTATTGTTAATGTTAAACAAACCCCTTACCAAATGCTTCCCGCCGAAGTTTTTTATCAAGCGGCACTAGAGGCTATTGGCAAAAACAATAATATAACGGTGCAATATCATGCCGTTGTTCAAACGCTGCCAGTTTACAGCAAAGAGTTGTGGCAGGTGGTAGTAGGCAGTGAGCAATATAGCGCGCCATCTATTGTCGATACTAGGACGCAGAAAGCGCCCCAAACTGGCGGTGCAGTACTTTGGCAATCTTTTTATGGGCACGAAATAGCGTGTGACCGTGAAGTATTTGCTGTTCAAACTGCAACATTAATGGACTTTGATCAAACTGACCCAAGCTTAATTTGCTTTTGCTATGTGTTGCCAATGTCAGCAACAAAAGCGCTGATTGAAATTACTGTGTTTGCACCCACACCAATGAGCGCTGATGATTTAGGCGCTAAGTTGAATATGGCCATTGATCGATATACACAGCACCATCCGTACAAAATTATTCGATCTGAACAAGGCATATTACCTATGGGTAATCATACTCAAAGGAGTATTGACACATGTAAAGCCAGCCAAAACTATATCTATGCTGGGCTATTTGCCGGTGCCGCAAGACCAAGTACCGGATTTGCCTTTCAACGAATTCAGCGCTGGGCGGAGCAATGTGCAACATCCATTTTAGAAAAAAAACTACCTATCGCCCATCAAGCAGACTCAGCGGTACAATCAGCATTGGATTATTTGTTTTTACAAGTGCTACGCGCACAACCTAAGTTAGCACCGGAGATTTTTTTAAGACTATTTTCTAATTGCGATAGTAAGAGAATCGTCAGGTTTTTAAGCGACCAAGCTAAATTAAGCGACTATCTAGCGATTATTTTTTCCTTGCCAGCATGGCCTTTTTTAAAGCAACTTCCGCCCTATTTAATCAAAAACGTGTGCCGCAATGTTGCTCAAAAAAAGTATTAAAATCCAAGGCATCTCTTTTGTTGTCTTGGCATTTGCCGTCTCATTAATAAGTGCCTACACAAGTCTTGCTCTAGAAAACACTTATTTAGTCATTGTCGCGTTATTTATTAGCATTCTTGGTGTGCCACATGGCGCGTTAGATACGCTGTACGCACAGGAACTGTTCGGCTTAAATCATCCAAAAAAATGGGCCAAATTTATCGTCAATTACATCATTATTGCGCTAATCGTGATCATGTTTTGGATGATGCTCCCCAGCTTATTTTTGCTAATTTTTTTAATAATATCGTGCGTACATTTTGCCGACGACCTCATCGCCGGAACGCCTATTTATGGCCGTATTTTATATGGCGGCGTCATTATCTTCTTGCCTGCACTGACCTATACCAATGAACTGGCTAGACTTTACAGTTTTTTAATAGACGCAGAACATGCCAAGCTAATAGTGAGCACCTTGAAAATATTAGCATTCCCTTGGTTATTAGGTCTCGGTATCGTTAGCTATAAATTACTACAAACGAATATATTAACCAGTCTAGAAATTGTCAGCGTTGCCGCTCTAGCGATGATTTGTCCGCCACTATTAGCATTCACCGTTTATTTTTGCGGCATGCATAGTTTTAGACATGTCATTAGAAGCACGCACTTTTTAAGTGAGACATACCCTAAATTGTTACTTATGTCTTTAACTGTACCTACCCTTGCAGTGTTAGCCGCAGCGTATTTTTTTTGGTATTTTATGCGCCCAAGTGCAATCGATGCAGCATTAGTAAAGATTATATTTGTTGCGCTCGCAGCTTTAACAGTGCCACACATGATCCTTTTGTCTAAGTCTGGCTTTACGAAGTGGGTGAAGCTAAGTTAGTAGGTACTGTGAAATCTAGCTGATAGTCTGGGTTTAAAGTACTCGTAAAAATCCAATCCAATCCAATCCAAATCATCGCCTATATGGTGAGTGTTTCAGATAGTAACTTTCTATACGGTCAATAAAATACTCAATCATATAAAGGGAAAAGGCCTTGCCTATGAGGGTAATAGTCCGCTATGAAAGCTTCCTTAGCAATCTTGGTATATAACTAAGCGATTCTTTACCTAGCGATTAAATGCAACATTTCATATGATGTTGTTAATCTTTATGTCTGGCTAGACTGCCATATAAAATTGCTTTAATTGTGGGTAAATCGTATTAAATGAAACTGTAACAATGCACAGGAATTATCACTTTTATCATTTTTTATAAATGACTTAATTGTTAACACCACCACATTGTTAAAGTAGAGATAAAAATACCATGAATTTAAAGTTAATGGCTGCTATAAGCAGCTTTGTTGTTATTGTCGCGGGCTGCTCGTCAGGCTCGCCTAATGCAGATAGTGCTAGCGCCATTTCTGGTGTAGTTGCGACTGGGAAACCCCTAGTAGGCGTTGCGGTCACAGTTACCGACTCCAACGGAAAAACCACCAAATCTGAACCCACTAGCGCTATCGGTACTTACAGTGTAAGCATTGCCAACATGCAAGCTCCTTTTGTGTTGACTGCGCCATTCACCGAAATAGACGGTAGTGCTGGCACACTGTCATCGCTTACAACAGCTAGTGGCAGTGTAAGAGCCAACTTGACGCCGATTACTTCGCTAATTGCTCAGCAAGCAATAGCTAAGATATTAGACGGTGCGCCAGCCGCTAATGATGTTAAAAGTGTGACTGAGAGCAAAATTCAAGTTGCTACAAAAGTAGTTACTAGCACGCTCGGTGCTGCTTTATTCACCAATCTGCAAGTGCCTGTAAGCGCAACAACAGACCCGATTGGTGATCGCACATACATGGCCGATTCAGTGAATAAAATGGATGCTCTGCTTGATGTTGTAAACATTCATGTACATAGTGGAACTGTTAGTTCTGGCGTAGCGGGTGGTGATGTTGTAACGATTACACCGGCCAACGTTGATGGGTCAAAAGCCGCTAAACTTGCCGATAATGCTGATAAGTTAAATAAGAGTGCAACGACAACGCCCATTACCAATGTGATTGTTGTGATTGGTGAAAACCATACTTTTGATTCACTCTTTGCGACTTATCAGCCTCTAGATAAAAGTCAATCTGTGAATAATTTACTCTCACAAGGCATTATTAAAGCCGACGGTACGCCCGGCGCTAATTTCGCACTTGCCCAGCAAAAGCAAGCTACACCGAGTTCTGTTTACACCTTAGATCTAACGCGCACTAGTGCTTATAATTACTTACCACAGCCAACAGATATCGGCATTTTGAATCCAAACCTGACGTTCAGAACGGGTGATCCAGATACTAGATTTCCAACAACACTCCCTAATGGACCATTTCAGATTACAAAGTATGCTAATTACACAGATCCAATTGGCGACCCTATGCATCGCTTCTTTCAGATGTGGCAGCAAACCGGTGGTGATAATAGTCGTTTAGATTTGCATGCTTGGGTAGCTGTAAACACAGGTCAAGGTGGAGATACGACAGGTATTACTGAAGCACATATTGGCCAGGGTGGCGAGTTAATGGGTTTCCGCAATATGCAGCAGAGTGGTGAAGCGCAAGTATTCAAAAATTTGGCAGATAGTTACGCCATCAGTGACAATTATCACCAACCGATAATGGGCGGCACTAGTATGAATTTTTTCAGCATAGCCACTGGAGATCTTCCTTACTTCAACACCAATGGAACGGTGGCAACACCATTCTCAAATCAAATCACAAACCCAAATCCTAAAGCCGGTACCAATAACTTTTATACGAAAGATGGCTATCAAGGTGGCAGTTATGTCAATTGTGCTGATGCTACTCAACCAGGCGTAGCCGCTATTTTGGCTAAAATTGCGTCCTTTGGTCGTAAGAGTAACTGTGAGGCTGGCAAGTATTATTTAGTCAATAACTATGAACCTGGCTACAACTTTTTGACTAAAACTAATAATCCTATCGCTACCGATAAATTTAATTATCCTATGCAAAGTGTTCCCACCATTGGTGAAGCGCTTGAAGCAAAGGGTGTGAGTTGGTCATGGTATACCGGTGGTGCAGAGCAAAATGATGTCATCAATGTGGTAACAGGTGACCGTAATAAAGCGCCTGGTTCAGCCGGCACACCACTGAATGAAGTCATCATTTCGGATGCAGCGTTTTATGCGACTTATGGTGCCCAACCTAGCCAAGTACAAGCTGCACAGTACAACACTGCTGGTAACCCTATGGTTGCGTCATCAAAAGTAATCGCCGATGCAAAAGTATTAGCTAAATTAAAAGGTTTGTATAGCTTCGATAATGACGTAAAAAACGGCACGCTTCCTGCAGTCTCATTTGTGGTGCCGAAAAGTCTTTCCAGCGGTCATCCCGGCTACTCAGCAACACCAGCCTATGAAGCCTTCGTGTCAGATTTGGTCAGTAAGGTGAAAGCTAGTCCGCAATGGGCGAATACGGTAATTTTAATTACAACAGATGAAGGTGGTGGATATTTTGATAGCGGCTATATACATAATCTTGACTTCTTCGGTGATGGCCCTAGGGTTCCAATGCTAGTGGTTTCACCTTATGCACGCACAGGCCATATAGACCATGTTTACCATGATCACTCTTCCATCCTGAAGTTTATCGAACGTAACTGGCGTATGAAGCCATTATCAGCACGTAGTAGAGACAATCTACATAATCCAGTAGCAACAAGTGCGGCGCCGTACAAGCCAATTAACGGTGCAGCTATTGGTGATTTAATGACGATGTTAGATTTTAATAAAACGGTGCCAAAAAAATAAATATCAGCAATAAGTAGTAAAAGAGTGAGGAAGCAATCATGCTTCCTCACTTATGATTTACCATCAAGCCAGTTCATACTTTTACCCTAGTAAAACAACTTAATAGAATCCACGTACACCTGTTTAAGCCTAGGTTTGCATACCTCACGCCCGCCTGTGATAAAATCCAACTTATCTAAAGAGCGTATTTAAGGTTGGTTATATGGCAGGTCATAGTAAGTGGGCAAATATTCAGCACCGCAAAGGTCGTCAAGACGCGAAGCGCGGTAAAATTTTCACCAAAATCATTAAAGAAATCACGGTTGCAGCGCGTATGAGCGGTGGCGATGTAACGATGAATCCACGCCTACGTGCGGCTGTGGCAGAAGCTAAAGAAGAGAACATGCCGGCGGATAATATTACTCGCGCCATTAAAAAAGGTACGGGTGAACTTGAAGGCGTGAACTACGAAGAGATTCGCTATGAAGGTTATGGCATTAACGGTGCGGCGATTATTATTGATTGCTTAACTGACAATAAACAACGCGCCGTGGCTGATGTCCGTCATGCGCTGACTAAGTTTGGCGGTAATTTAGGCACAGATGGTTCTGTGGCTTTTATGTTTAAGCATTGTGGCACGCTTATTTACGAGCCAGGTACTGACGAAGATAAAGTGATGGAAATTGCGCTTGAAGCTGGTGCAGAAGACGTGATGACCGATGAAGATGGCAGTATTGAAGTGATCACGCCGCCGCATGACTTTTTAACAGTAAAAGAGGCGATGGAAGCCGCTGGTTTAAAGGCTGTGTTGGCTGAAGTGACGATGAAACCTAGTATTGAAACCGTGTTTACAGGTGACGATGCGACAAGAATGCAAAAAATCTTGGACGCGCTAGAAGATTTAGATGATGTGCAGGATGTTTACACTACTGCGGTCATTGAAGAATAGAGATGACAAGCTTACCTAAATGCTCTATAGCTGAGTGTGAAAGTCCCGTTTCAAAAGCTGGATACATGCTTTGTTATAAGCACTGGTTGGTAGAAAACAAAAAAAAGACAATAAAACAAGCTGAGACAGTTGAGGTTGATAGCCTTAAGCAAACAAACCTTCTGACTTCAACGACGTTAGGTGAAAAGCTTGGTATTGAAAGCAGAAAATTAAATCAGGTTTTATCTGAGCTTGGTTGGATAGAGCGTGCAAGAAAAGGCTGGATTCCGACTACCCAAGGCAAAAAGCTGCACGCAGAAAGTCGTGAAAGTCGCCAGTCCGGCATTCCTTTTGTTATGTGGCCTGAAGCAATAGTTACCTCAAAAATTTTAAGTAATACAGTTCATGAGTTGCTTGGTAACAAAAATGCCGAACCTAAACAGAATCTGGAAGATGCGCCTGCTGAATTGAAAGATGAAAAACAGGCCGTATATAGAGCTAAGCTAGACAAGTTTAAAGCTACCCACAGAGCGACAGATGGTCATCAGGTTCGCTCAAGGGCGGAAATGCTAATTGATAACTGGTTATATTTTTCAGGGATTGTTCATGCATATGAACGCTTGCTACCTGTCGAGGAAGAACTTTACTGTGATTTCTATATTCCAACAGGTAAGGTCTATATTGAGTTTTGGGGCTTAGAAAACGACCCTAAATACAAAGAGCGAAAAGAGAAAAAGAAAGAAATATACAAGAAATATGGCTTTAATTTAATTGAATTAAATGATGAGCATATTCAAAATTTAGACGATTTTTTGCCAAAAATGCTACTCAAATTCAATGTGATAGTGGACTAATTGTTGGAGACTATTCGCATCCTAGGAATAGACCCCGGCCTTCGCATCACAGGCTTTGGTGTGATTGAAAAAATAGGCGAAAAAATCACCTATATTGCGAGTGGTACGATTAAAACGGCGAGCGGTAAGAAAAATGTAATAGAAGGCGAGGATGACAGGGAGGAATTACCTGCGCGCTTAAAAATTATATTAGATGGCTTGTTTGAGGTGATTGATACTTACCAGCCTAACCAAGTAGCCATTGAAAAAGTGTTTGTGAATGTAAACCCGCAATCGACACTTCTGTTAGGTCAAGCTCGTGGCGCTGCCATTAGCGCTGCGGTAATCCGTAATTTGAGTGTGGCAGAATATACCGCCTTGCAGGTTAAGCAGGCGGTGGTTGGCAACGGTCATGCACAAAAAGAACAAGTGCAGGAAATGGTTAAACGCTTACTTAAGCTACCAGCCGCGCCTAAGCCAGATTCTGCTGATGCCTTGGCATGCGCGATTTGTCATGCACATGGTGGACAAGGTTTGGGGCGTTTAGCCACAGCAGGATTCCGCGTAAAAGGTGGTCGGCTAATATGATGAATCGCAATGATAGCAAGCAAATAATAGCAACCCAATGTCAGGAATAAAATGATCGCTCAGTTAACTGGTGTACTCATAGAAAAGAACCCGCCACAAATTGTGCTAGATGTACACGGCGTAGGCTATGAAGTTGAAGTGCCTATGAGCACTTTTTACAATCTGCCGGAACTAGGTCAATCGATTAAGTTGCTTACGCAATTTGTTGTTAGAGAAGACGCACAGTTGCTGTATGGCTTTGGTTCTAACCATGAGCGTATGGCGTTTAGGCTATTGCTTAAAGTCAGCGGCATAGGCGCAAAATCGGCCTTAGTAATATTGTCTGGATTGTCAGTGGATGAACTTGCTCATGCGATACAAGCCCAAGATACGGCCTTGCTGACTAGAATTCCGGGTATAGGCAAGAAAACCGCAGAACGCATGTTGTTAGAGTTGCGCGATAAATTTAACTTCACTAGCTCGTCATCAGCCTCTGCCGGTGCAACGCAAGCCGGTCACACCAGCGATATTTTAAATGCCTTAGTGGCATTAGGCTACAACGAGCGCGAAGCCGGTTTAGCCGTAAAAGGCCTAGCGAAAGATGTCAGTGTTTCAGAAGGAATTAAGTTAGCCTTGAAGAGCTTCTCTAAAAACTAAAACACCTTATATTCATCTTATTATTCACATATGATTAACACCAATCAAATTGCACGTATCGCCTTAATCGCTTTGCTGATTATTGGCTGCGCGATTGTGTTAATGCCATTTATGGCGGCAATTTTGTTTGCGGCTATCATTTGTTTGTTTACTTGGCCTATTTATCATCGTATCTGGCTACGTGTAGGTCGGCGCGATGCCTTGGCCGCCATGTTAATGACCTTGTTGTTACTCATTGCCTTAATACTACCTATGGCCTATTTGGTCGCCAATTTAGCCGATTCTGCAGCAAAAGTGTTTGATGAGCTTGGTTTGGCGTTGCAAAACATTCAGCCACACGCCCCAGCTTGGATGAGAAACTTTCCGCTAATTGGCGTTCAAGTGAGTGATTCTTGGGAGCGCGCAGCCGCCAGTCACGAAGAATTAATGAAATTACTCAGCCAATATTATGAGCCTATGCGAAAGTTAAGCTTACAAGCGGTGCAATTAGTACTGACCGGCTTTTTACAGTTGTTATTAGTAGTATTTGCTGCCTTCTTTTTCTATCGAGATGGCGTGCGCTTGGCTAAAGGTCTTCTAGCTATTGTGCGTAGATTGGGCGGCGAACTAGGTGAAGAAATGCTGACCTTATCTTGCAACACGGTCAAAGGTGTCATGCTAGGCATTTTTGGCACAGCGCTGGCGCAAGCGGCGGTGGCCTTGGCGGGATTTTTAATTGCTGGCGCGCCTATGCCATTTTTACTCGCATTGTTAACATTTTTCTTGTCTGTCGTGCCTGTCGGGCCGCCACTTGTGTGGGGTGGTGCGGCTTTGTGGCTGTACAATCATGGCGACCATGGTTGGGCAGTTTTTATGGCGCTGTATGGATTGATGCTGATTAGCACCGTGGATAATATAATTAAACCTATCCTGATCAGCCATTCATCGCATTTACCATTATTGCTAGTGTTATTAGGCGTACTAGGCGGGGCGCTGGCGTTTGGTTTTGTTGGTATTTTCCTTGGCCCGACTTTGCTGGCGGTCGGCTTAACCTTAATTAGCCATTGGATTGCTTTGCAAAATAAGAAAGTGCATGAAACGTTATGATAGAAACTGATCGCCTAATTGCACCCGATGCCGAAAGTCCACGTGAGGAAGCCTTAGAGCGTGCCTTGCGCCCTAAACTTTTAGACGAATATGTCGGCCAAGAAAAAGCCCGTAGCCAGTTAGAAATCTTTATTAATGCAGCGCGTGGACGTAGCGAACCGCTAGATCACGTCTTGCTATTTGGCCCGCCAGGTTTAGGCAAAACTACTTTGGCGCATATTATTGCCAAGGAAATGGGCGTCAACATGCGCCAAACCTCAGGCCCAGTCTTAGAACGTGCTGGCGATTTAGCCGCTTTGCTGACGAATCTTGAGCCTAACGACGTGCTTTTTATTGATGAAATTCACCGGCTTTCTCCGGTCGTTGAAGAGATTTTATATCCGGCGATGGAAGATTATCGCTTGGATATTATGATAGGCGAAGGCCCCGCGGCAAGGTCGGTGCGCTTAGATTTACCGCCATTTACCTTAATTGGCGCAACCACACGTGCCGGCATGTTGACTAATCCTTTGCGTGATCGCTTTGGCATTGTGTCGCGCTTAGAATTTTATACTTCTGAAGAGCTATCGCGCATTGTGCAACGTAGCGCCGGTTTGTTAGAAGTCGAAATGGTCAATACTGGCGCTTTTGAAATTGCCAAACGTTCACGTGGCACGCCGCGTATCGCCAATCGATTATTACGCCGAGTGCGCGATTATGCACAAGTTAAAGGTGATGGCACTGTGTCTGCCGACGTCGCTGACGCTGCGCTAAAAATGCTTGATGTGGACAGGCTGGGCTTTGATGTGATGGATAGGAAATTACTCTTGGCTGTGATAGAAAAGTTTAATGGCGGACCAGTCGGCTTAGATAATTTAGCCGCCGCCATCGGTGAAGAACGCGAAACCATAGAAGATGTGCTGGAGCCTTATTTGATTCAGCAAGGCTACTTAATGCGCACCCCACGTGGCCGAGTAGCAACTAGTTTATCGTATCAACATTTTGAAATGCCTATGCCTAAACATTTAAGTGGCGAGGATTGGTAAGCTTGAATCAGTCTGCTTTAAATCAGTCCGCTTTAAATCAGTCCGCTTTAAATCAGCCGACCTCAGCTGTCAGCAACTTCATCTGGCCGATTCGCGTCTATTATGAAGATACCGATAGCGGCGGTGTGGTTTACCATGCTAATTATTTAAACTTTATGGAGCGCGCCAGAACAGAATGGTTACGCGCCCTTGGTTTTGAGCAAACTGACCTGAAAACAACGTTAGGCATCATATTTGTGGTGCATAGCATGACTATTAGTTTCAAAAGTCCCGCTCGCTTTAACGACATGCTAGCCGTTAAAAGTCAGTGTATTAAAATGGGGCATGGCAGCATGGAATTTTTGCAAACCATCACGCGTGACGACCAAATATTGCTAGAAGCCACAGTAAAGCTAGCCTGCGTAGATGTCACTAGATTCCTGCCAATAGCCATTCCTAGTACGGTTAAACAAGCAATCATTAATTCAATCAACTAATAATTCGTTAATTAAAAAATAATACAAAAATGGAACAAATATGACTATAGCTGTCGACAATGATATGTCAATTTTCTCGCTAGTGGCGGGGGCTAGTTTGCCTGTGCAACTGGTGTTGGTGGTTTTAATTATCACCTCGCTATTTTCTTGGTGGTATATTTTTATAAAACTAGCCACCATCAAACGTGCGGAAACCGGCGCAGACGATTTTGAAAATGCTTTTTGGACCGGCGGCGATTTAAATAAACTATTTGAAGGCCTCACGGCTAATCGTAGAAAACCGCAAGGCATGGCAAGCATCTTTGAAGCGGGCTTTAAAGAATATGCCAGACATAAACAACAACCGCGCATGGAAATATCGGACGTTATGGAAGGTTCACGGCGTGCTATGCGTGCCGCTTATAACCGTGAGTTAGATGAACTGGACGCACACTTACCCTTTTTAGCGTCGGTCGGTTCTGTTAGCCCATACATAGGATTGTTTGGTACGGTATGGGGCATTATGAATGCATTTAGAGGCTTGTCGAGCGTTGCGCAAGCCACGCTTAGCCAAGTGGCGCCTGGTATTGCAGAAGCGCTAGTGGCAACGGCTATTGGCTTGTTTGCGGCCATTCCAGCAGTGATTGCCTACAATCGTTTTGCCTCAAGTGTAGATAGACTTTCAGTGCGCTACGAAAGCTTTATGGAAGAATTTACCAACATTTTACAGCGTAAATCATAAGGGTAGAACGCGATGTCACGCACACGTAAACGCCGCTTAATGAACCAGATCAATGTCGTACCTTACATTGATGTCACGCTAGTCTTGCTGGTCATTTTTATGGTCACCGCGCCTATGACGAATCCAGGTGTGGTTGATCTGCCTAAAGTCGGCCAAGCGCTTAAGCAACCGCAATTACCGCCAGTAGTTTTAACGGTAAAGCTAAATCACAAAATTGAGTTGGATAGTAAACCCATGCAACGCGATGAATTATTGTTAGCGGTACGCACTGCACTGGCTAAATCACCTGAGCGTTCGGTGGTGATTGCTGCTGATAAAAATGTGAAGTACGACGATGTGATTGGTGTGATGGATCTGCTTAAGCAAAACAAAGTCGACAAAGTGGGGCTTTTGTTAGCGCCAGCTTCATAGCTTTTATCAAAAATAATTAGACTAAATAATTAAAGCGAATGACTAGACTTGAATGATAAGACCTGAATGATAAGACAGTACGAAAAAGAAATCTCCTGGAAAGCTGGCGCTTATGCAATTGGCGTGCATTTAGCTTTGCTAGCGGCATTGCTGATTTCATTCAATTGGAAAGCTGCGCATCCAGTACAGAATATTGCCGAAGTTGAATTGTGGGATAGTTTGCCTAAGGCCGAGCAACAGCCAGTCCCTGTATTAGAGCCTGTGGTAAAAGAGCAAGCAAAACCAGAGCCCGTTGTAGAAGAAGCGCCAAAGCCTGTAGTTGAGGAGAAGCAAGAAGAGCCTAAGGTTGATATAGCGCTAGAAAATAAGAAAAAAGCCTTGGCTAAAAAAGAGCAGGCGAAAAAAGAACTGATAGAAAAAGTGCTGGTAGAAAAAGAGCTTGAGCAGAAAAAAGCTTTAGCGCAAAAGAAGCAGCTAGATGCGCTAAAAGAAGAAATCAGTAAAGATAAACCGACCAAAAACAACACAGCTGATGCCTTGAAAAAGTTACAGCAAGAAGCTTTAGCCGATGAGAAATCTGAAGGCGATAAGCAAGCGGTTTCCGCTAAGGCTTCAGCTAATGCAGGCGTTGTTGGCGATTATATTAATAAAATACAAGCCAAAATTCGTAGTAACGTCAATAAAACTTTGTGTGGAGAAGGTAATCCAGAGCTTAAGTTTGACATTGCTTTGTTGCCTACCGGCCAATTAAGCGGTAGCCCAAAGCTGGTTAAAACTAGTGGCAGTTCTGCCTGCGACGAAGCCGTAGAGCGCGCCATTATTGCCTCAGAGCCCTTGCCCTTGCCAGCCGATACCTCACTTTTTTCTCAGTTTAGAAATCTTAAATTGAAATTTCGACCTAACGATTGAAGAGCTTGCAGGCAGCCATATTTTCGTCACTTTTGTAACAAAGTGTAAATCGTGTGGTCTCAGCACGCGGATGCAGTAAAATCAAACGTATCTTTTACAAATGAATGCTTATTAAAGACATTTTATCGCTTATGAATATGCCAATATTGAAAAAAATTATCAGTGCTGCGCTCATCTCGCTTAGCTTCTATTTTGCTTCAAATGCTAATGCAGCCTTAGAGATTGAAATTAGTGGCGGCAGCGCGCAGCAGGTGCCTGTGGCTATCGTGCCATTCGCGCAAGTAGCGAATGCCAACCAAGAAAATATCAGTGCAATTATTAGTGCAGATTTACGCCGTAGTGGTATGTTTCGTGTGCTAGAAACAGGTGGCGTGGTTAATCGTCCTAGCGATATTACGCAGATCAAATATTCAGAGTGGGCGGCTTTGCAAGCGCAAGCGATGGCGGTGGGCGTGGTGGAAGCCTTACCTGGCAATCGTTTGAAAGTGACTTTTCAACTGGCTGATGTACTCAAGCAAACCCAGCTAACAGGCATGCAATACAATATTGCACCTAACCAACTGAGAGCAACCGCGCATAAAATTGCCGATGTCATTTATCAAAAGCTAACCGGTGAAACTGGTATTTTTGCCAGTCGTATTGCCTACATTAATAAATCTAGCGGACGCTATGCCTTAAGAATAGCCGATGCCGATGGTGAAAATCCAGTCACGATGGTGTCATCCAAAGAACCTATTATTTCGCCTGCATGGTCGCCTGATGGAAGCCAGATTGCTTACGTGTCTTTTGAAAAGAAAAAGCCAATTATTTTTGTGCAAAGCTTAAGCGGTCAACGCACTATGCTGGCTAATTTCAAGGGTAATAATAGTGCACCAGCGTGGGCGCCAGATGCTAGTAAATTAGCGATAGTGCTTACTTACGGCGCTAACTCTCAGGTATACACGATTAATGCAGATGGTTCTGGCCTGAAGCAAGTCACAAAAAGTAGTGCGATTGATACTGAGCCGACCTGGTCAACCGATGGTAAATGGATTTACTTCAGTTCAGATCGCGGTGGTAAGCCACAAATTTACAAAGTATCATCCGTTGGCGGTGAACCACAGCGTGTGACATTTGAAGGCGCTTATAATGTTAGTCCGCGTTTTTCACCAGATGGTAAGTCGTTAGCGATGATACGTAATGACGGCGGTAAATTCCGCGTGGCATTACAAGATTTAGCTAGCGGACAAGTGCAAATACTGAGCGAAGGTTCACAAGATGAATCGCCTAGCTTTGCGCCAAATGGCCGCGTATTACTTTATGCAACGCGTGCCGGCGGTCATGGTTCCTTGGCGGCAGTCTCGGCTGATGGTCGAGTGAAGCAAAAGTTAAACGAATCAGGTGGCGATATACGAGAGCCCGCCTGGGGACCTTTGCAACATTAAGTATTATGTAGATATTTAGTCGTTAAATAGTTAAGTAGTTATTTTAAAAGAAATTTTTAGTGTTATTTTTACATTAATCTATAGGAGAGCAATATGAACAAAACTATCTGGAACACAAAGCTACTGAGTGGTTTAGCTTTAGCGTTATTATTAAGTGCTTGTAAAAGCACGCCTATGGTTGAAAAACCAGCAGCAGTTGTAGAAAAAAGTCCGGCAACGCAAGCAGTAGCTAAGCCTGCTGATGCTTCTGCTGATACCTCTGCAGTTAAAGAAATTTCAGTGGATGGCAATGCAAACAATGCTGGCAATAATCCACTAAAAGATCCAAGCAATATCTTATCAAAACGTAATATCTATTTTGATTTTGATAGCGATGCTGTTAAAGCTGAGTTCCGCCCTATGCTTGAAGCGCATGCAAAATACTTGGTTGCTAACGGTACGGCTAAAGTGGTTTTGCAAGGGAATACTGATGAGCGCGGCACACGTGAGTACAACTTATCACTTGGTCAACGTCGTTCAGTAGCGGTTAAAAAAGCACTTAATTTATTGGGCGTACAAGATCAACAAATTGAAACAGTTAGCTTCGGTGAAGAAAAAGCGACTGAAGCTTGTGCTGATGAAGCTTGTGCAAAAACGAATCGCCGTGTTGATATTGTTTACGGTAACGATTAATACCTAAAAGCATTTAATAAAGAAACAAATTGATATGATGAAAAAACTGATTCTGGCTAACCTATTGTTAGCAATGCAACTATTTTCTATGAATAGCCATGCAGCTTTGTTTGATGATAAAGAAGCGCGTAAAAAAATTCTAGAAGTAGAAGCGACTATGACTAGCCAGAATCAGCTTACACAAAGCGATGTTGCGGCTTTAAAAAAGGCTCAGCAAGCGCTAGAGCAACGAATGTTAGCGGCTGAGGCTGTCACTAAGGGCCAAGGCCTGATGGATATGCAAAACCAGCTAGAAACGCTTAAGCAAGAAGTGGCTAGGCTCAAAGGCGAGCTTGAAGTGGCTAACCATAATGTTGAGGCGACTGCGCAGCGACAAAAAGATTTATATGGCGATACTGATACGCGCTTACGTAAGCTGGAGGATGGTTATCCTTCAGAAGCGGCAGTAAAAGCGAAGGCGGCTGAAGCGGTAGCGCCGCCAGAAGCAGCAACGCCAAGTAATAACACGCAAGAATTCCAATTGTTAGAACTTGCCAACGGTTTATCTAAAGAAGCTAAACATAAAGATGCTTATAACGCTTACGATAAATTCATCAAAGATTATCCAAATAGTGCACTAGTTGCAGAGGCCTTGTACGGTCTAGGCTATTCACAATATGCTTTAAAAAATTATAAATCATCCATCGCAACGCAGCAAAAAGTGTTGGACCTTCATCCAAAAAGCCCAAAAGTGGCCGATGCCATGATGAGTATGGCTAATAGCCAAATTCAACTAGGACAAGTGCCAAATGCTAAAAAGACGCTACGCGATTTAATTGCCAACTTTCCAAATAGTGATGTTACGCCAGCGGCACAAAAACGTTTGAAAGCACTAGAGGCGATTAAGTAACGCTTTTAATAGGCTTTATTTTTGCTGAAATGCATTTTAAGTTAAAATAGCGCCAATCATAAGTTGGCGCTATTTTTATTAAGAAAATCAAGCGATTGAGTAGTGCCACCTTTAAAGTATCCAAATAATTAAGCCCATAAAATTTAAGTTGTTAATGAAACTAAAAATTCACGAAATCTTCCATTCACTACAAGGCGAATCCTCACGCGTTGGTTTGCCTACGGTGTTTGTGCGCCTCACCGGTTGCCCAATGCGCTGCGTGTATTGTGATACTGCCTATGCCTTTAGTGGTGGCAGTAATATTGAAATTGCGGATATATTAACTAAAGTGGCTGAGTTCGGAACCCAATATGTCACGGTTACTGGCGGCGAGCCCTTGGCGCAAAAAGATTGTCATGTGCTGCTTAAAGAATTATGTGATGCTGGCTATAACGTGTCGTTAGAAACTGGCGGTGCTATTGATATAGGCCCGGTAGATAAACGCGTTTCAGTGATTTTAGATATTAAAACGCCAGGCTCAGGTGAGGTGAATAATAATCTGTGGACTAATTTAGCTTATTTGAAACCTCAAGACGAAGTGAAATTTGTGCTTTGTAGCCGTGAAGATTACGAGTGGGCAAAGGCGCTATTAAGCACGCATAAAATTAATGAAAAATGCCCGGTATTATTTTCACCAGTGTATAGCCAAGTGAATCCTACTGCGCTGGCAGAATGGGTGCTGGCCGACAAGTTACCGGTGCGTATGCAAGTGCAGTTACATAAGATTTTGTGGGGCGAGAAGCCCGGTGTTTAGGCTGAGCCATTCAGTAAGGTTTTAAATATAAATTTTAAGTATAGATTTTAAGTTTGGATTTTAAGTATGGATTTAAGGTGTGTTTATAAGTATGGACAATAAAGTTAAAAAAAATGCAGTTGTACTACTTTCAGGTGGGCTAGATTCCGCAACCTGTCTTGCTATTGCTAAGTCTCAGGGTTTTGACTGCTATTGCCTCAGTTTGGATTATCACCAGCGCCATATTGCTGAATTAGATGCGGCTAAAAATGTGTCCAACATAATGGGCGCAATCGCGCATAAGACCGCTAATTTAGATTTATCCTTGTTTGGAGGTTCGGCGCTTACCGATGATGCGATAGCCGTGCCGGAAAAGGAGTCTATCGGCATTCCTATTACTTATGTGCCAGCGCGAAACACCATTATGTTGTCATTGGCCTTGGCTTGGGCTGAAGTGTTAGAAGCTCAGGATATTTTTATCGGCGTTAATGCCTTAGATTATTCAGGCTACCCGGATTGTCGTGGCGAGTACGTGCAAGCATTTCAGGCGATGGCAAATTTAGCCACTAAAAGCGCCGTTGAAGGGCATACCATTACTATTCATGCCCCACTGATTGATATGACCAAAGCGCAAATTGTACAGCTGGGAACCAAGCTGGGCGTAGATTACGCCATGACAGTCTCTTGTTATCAGGCGGATAGCAAAGGTGAGGCTTGTGGTCTTTGTGATTCTTGCCGTTTACGCCGCGAAGGATTTGCTTCGGCTGGCTTGAAAGATCCAACACGTTATAAACACGCATTATAAAATAGTTAAATCTAGTGAGTAAAAATGCTAGATTTATCAAGCAATTAGATAAATATGCAGGTAAGCACATAAACTGCTTGCTAAAAGTACATTAAGTGGCGTAAAATCCGCGCCTTTCTGCGATAAATTTTCAATAAAGAGAACAAGATTATGGTTATTATTCGTTTAGCTCGTGGTGGCGCGAAAAAAACTCCTTTCTACAACCTAGTAGTAGCTGATTCACGCAATCGTCGTGATGGCCGCTTTA
>CANFZA010000027.1 GCA_947451235.1 Methylophilaceae bacterium
ATCGAGCATGTTCCATTGCTTCGCGGCGAGGGCGCCGCTCCTGCAGCCTAAAATAGTTTATAGGCACATTATCTAAATTACGTTATTCCAAAAAATTGAAATCTAAAATAAAAATAGATGCTCGGCTACGTGAGAATGACAGATCTGCAAAAATGCATACTGTGAAACTCTGCCCTTGTGAAAGCAAAAAACCTTACAGCGTTTGCTGCGAACCCTATCACAATGGCATTGCCGCGCCCACTGCCGAAGCCCTCATGCGCTCGCGCTACACCGCTTTTGCGCTAGGTTTAGAAGAATATCTATTGCAAACATGGCACCCTGAAACGCGCCCAAGCACGCTGAATCTAGCCGAAGATGCCGCCACCAAATGGCTAGGTTTACAAGTTAAAAATACTGCAAATATTAGCGAAAAAAAAGCCACTGTGGAATTTGTAGCCCGCTATAAAATCGCTGGAAAAGCAGAACGTTTGCATGAACTTAGTGAGTTTGAACGGATAGAAGGTCGTTGGTATTATTTGGTAGGAAGTGACCCAAGATAAGTGTATTGCAGTATTGTAATGGTGCAAATATACGTCCATTTGCACCCCCTACTCGGCTATTTAAAAAGCTCTGATGGATATTGCAATATTAAAACACTAAACGTTCTCAAACGCCTCGCACAATTGGCTTAACAATTGACCAAACAACGGAATCACCTCTTCTTTTTCATGCGGGCTTTCATCGTCTGTGCCGGCAACAATAAAGGCGATTGTTAATTTATCTAGATTTTCTCTAAACTCAGTCCAATGTTCGGTTTCTGCATCGCCAATTAATTTAAATTTATTAAAGCCAGCATCGACAATTTCGATTAATTCTGCATCTGGCAAACCGGCAAATAAGGTTTTGCCTACAGTAATTTGTGCGGCTTGCAGGTTAGGCATAATGTCTTCTTGCGCAAGTGGGCGTGATAAAAACGCAAACACCAATAGCGCGTAAGCTTGGTACACACTCAACATATCAAAATTATCGCTACGTTCTGCCAAAGGTGAGCGCTCTGCGGCTTGAATCGCTTTAAAGGTGATGTAACAGCTTAAATAATCTGCCGCAGCCAGCGCATCATAGTCATTTAAGTCGGTATTCGGCGTGGCGACATCGTCATGCAAAGCATCGGCTAAGCATAAAGCATGCATCAGTTTGATACGTTTTGAGTATTGAATTTCCATATTGAGTCCTAGCGGTTGTTTGTTCTAATGGGAGCGCTACAGCCAATCCCACAAAATATCAGTCAGGTAGCTGTTTTTTTGCAGGAGCGGTCTGTGACCGCGATATAAATGGTTCGCGGTCACAGACCGCTCCTACAAAAATCCTATTCCATGTCTTTATTTAAAGTATTGGCTACTATTGTTTATTTTAATCTAATGCCGGTATCGCTTCTAACAATTCATGCAATTCTAGCCAGCGCTCTTCAACCGTGTCTAACTTACTGGCTAAGTCCGCTTGTTTTTTAAGTAAATCTTGCAACTCGGTTTTATCGCTGGCAGTGTAAAGATCGCTGTCATTCAGCCTATCGTCACAGACTTTTTTCTCAGCATTCCATTTAGTAATATTCAGCTCGATTTTCTCTAACTCTTTGACTAAAGGTCTGCGTTCTAAAATTCTGGCTTGCTTATCAGCTTTATTGGCGGCGCGGTCATTTTTGTTTGGCTTATCTGTCACAAGCACTTGCGTCGCTTGTTTATCTTTTAAACGCTGTTCAGCCAGCCACTGGCCGTAATTTTCTAAATCGCCATCAAACGGCGAGGCTTTTCCATCTGCGACTAATATATATTCATCACAAGTGGCGCGTAGCAAGGCTCTATCGTGAGAAACTAAAATTACGCCGCCTTCATAATCTTGCAGCGCTAGCGTTAAGGCGTGGCGCATTTCTAAATCTAAATGGTTGGTCGGCTCGTCTAATAACAATAAATTAGGCCGCGTCCAAATAAGCAAAGCCAAAGCCAAGCGTGATTTTTCACCGCCAGAAAAATTCGCACAAGGCGACCTAGCCATTTCGCCTTTAAAATCAAAGCCGCCTAAATAATTCATGTGTTCTTGCTCGCGCGTCAGCGGGTCTAGCTTCATCATGTGTTCTAGCGGCGAATCATCGGGGCGCAATTGTTCAAGCTGATGCTGGGCGAAATAACCGATATTCAAATCTTTACCTTCTACACGTTTACCGCTTAAAGGCGCTAATTCATTGGCGAGCAATTTGATTAAAGTGGTTTTACCGGCACCGTTGCGGCCTAGCAAACCTAAGCGCTCGCCCGGGCGAATGGCTAAAACAATGTCTTTAATAAGCGCAACATTATTGTAGCCAACCGCCATATCGTCTAACACCAATAAAGGATCTGGCGCAGAAACCGGCGCTCTAAACTCAAAGTTAAACTGTGAATCCACATGCGCGGCAGAAATCATTTCCATGCGCTCTAAGGCTTTAATACGGCTTTGCGCTTGGCGTGCCTTAGTTGCTTGCGCACGAAAGCGGTCAATATAACTGTGTAAATGTGACACCTTACGTTGCTGCTTTTCAAACATAGCTTGTTGCAACGCTAGTTTTTCTGCGCGCTGACGCTCAAAGTCTGAATAGCCACCACGATATAAAGTTAAAGTTTGTTGTTCAATATGCGCAATGTGATTCACAATCGCATCTAAAAAATCTCTATCGTGCGAAATTAATACCAGTGTGCCGCGATAGCTTTGCAGCCAACCTTCTAGCCAAATCACCGCATCTAAGTCTAAGTGATTGGTCGGCTCATCTAGCAACAATAAATCTGAGCGGCACATTAAAGCGCGCGCCAAGTTTAAACGCACGCGCCAACCACCAGAAAACGTAGAAACCGCTTGCTGTAAATTAGCCTGACTAAAACCTAAGCCGCTGAGCAATTCTGCCGCGCGTGCCTTAGCGCTATAACCATCAATATCCATCAATTTATGGTGCAATTCGGCGATTAACTCACCTTTATGATTTGCCTCAGCATCGGCCAAAGCGTGCTCAATGGTGCGTAATTCTACGTCACCATCTAATACAAATTCAATGGCAGGCATGGCCAGCGCTGGCGTTTCTTGCGCCACGTGGGCAATTACCCAAGTGGCTGGCATGTCTAAATCGCCAGATTCCAACTGCATTTCGCCGCGTAGCAAGGCAAAAAGGGAGGACTTACCTGCACCGTTTGCGCCGGTTAAACCCACTTTATGGCCAGGATGTAGTTGAAGCGAGGCCGCCTGAATAAGAATTTTTAGGCCGCGAACTAAGGTAAGTTGTTTGAATTGAATCAAGTTAAAACCATCAAAAATAATAAGGGTAATGAGATTTTAGTGCTACATTTTATAGGCCAGTGTGGCCACTAAAATCATCAAAGAGCGTTATTCTAAATGATTAGTGGCTTAGTCTTAAATATCTTTAGCTTTTAACGCTAAATTGCTAATCAAATGCCAAGCGGCATCATGAAAATGATAAATATTGCAGTAAAATAGAGCCTTTAAATGTCATTCAAATTAAACTCGGCCAGCGTGAATTTTTGCAGGCCAAAATATAAAGCCTCAGTCTAGTTAATATGGTTAAAAAATCCCTGCTTTTAGTGTATCGCCTTGCGTTTTGGCTTGTGAGCATCATCGTTGTCATTGTCTTGCTTGCCGCACTTGCGGTTCAGTTTCTCGTATTCCCTAACATAGACCAATATAAAGAAAAAATTGCCGCTTTTGCCAGCAAGACGTCTAAACAAAAAGTAATCATAGGTGGCATTAGAGCTGATTGGCAAGGCATTAACCCCCATTTATCTTTATCAAATATTGATATTTATGATGCGCAAAACCGCCCAGCCTTACAGCTTAAAAATACTGAGATCGCATTTTCATGGCTCAGCATCCCACTATTAGAGCCGCATCTTGCTGAATTGACTGTACATTCTCCTGAACTGACAATACGCAGAATTGCCAGTGGTGAGATTTTTGTCGCTGGCATTAGTATGAGCGGCGCAGCTAAACCTGAGCTACCCAATTGGTTGCTACGCCAAAGCAAATCAGAAGTAGTTAATGCCAAAGTAGTTTGGTTAGATGAAATGCGCGGCGCGCCTGCGCTAAGCTTGAATAAACTTAATTTGCAAATCATTAGTCCGCCGTGGAAAAGCCTGCTTAAAAACCACCGTATTGTATTTAGCGCACTACCCTCTGTGGGAACAAACAACCCAATTATCATCAATGGCAATGTCTATGGCAATGACGTGAGCCGTATTGATCAGTGGAGCGGTAGCCTGACCAGCCAGCTTAAAAATGCCAATGTTGTGGCTTTTAAGCCTTGGATAGATTATCCAATTGATTTACAAACGGGTATTGGCAGCACAGAAACAGAGGTGACTTTTGCTAACCATCAATTGAAGTCTATGACTAGTGATGTCAGTTTAACCAATGTAAAAATGCAATTAAAATCAGCCGCAGACCCTATTATTTTAAGTAAATTGGCAGGAAAACTGCATTGGGAAAATCTGAGTATTAGTCAATCAGCCGCCGCTAACCATTTGATTACCAGCCAACTTTTCAGCGGTGAGCACTTAACTTTAGTCACCAATAATGGCTTAAACATTCAAGATGCAACTGCGAGCTATAGCGAAAAACCACAAGGCATTAAATCGCTAAGCATTAAATTAGCGCATATTAATTTAGCGACGATTAATCCTTATCTTGCACAATTACCATTGCCAGATGCCGTATTGCAAAAAATTGCAGGCTTGGCTACAACCGGCAGCCTAGAAAATCTAGTGGTCGATTGGGAAGGCAATCAGTCAGCAACCAAGAGTTATGTTCTGAACACAAAATTCACCGGCCTTAGCATACAAGCGCATGACAAATTACCTGGCTTCACTAATTTAACCGGAGAAGTTAAAGCCAACCAAAAGGCAGGCAGACTGACATTGTTAACAAAAAATGCAATCTTAGATTTCAAAGACACTTTACGCTGGCCATTACCAGCAGATACCTTAGAAGGAGTCGTTAGTTGGAACATTAAAGGTAACGAAACTAGAGTTTTGGCCAACGATATTAGGATCAGTAGCCCACATTTATCAGGAATAATTAACGCGGATTATTTACTTGATGGCAACAAAGGTGGCTATCTTGATTTAAAAGCTAAGTTTGATCACGGCAACGCGAAATACGCGCTATTTTATTATCCAAACATATTAGGCAAAGACACTCTGCATTGGCTAGACACCTCTATATTGTCCGGTGAACTTGAAAATATTAACGTCATTACTAAAGGCCGCTTGGCTGATTTTCCGTTTGTAGATAGCAAAGGTAACCTTGATAGCAAAAAGGGCTTATTTAGAGTCACTGCAAAAGTCAAAAATAGTGAAATCGAATATGGTCTAGGTTGGCCTAACGTTCAGGCACTTGGCTTAGACATGCTATTTGAAGGCACGCGCATGGAGCTGAACGCCAATACTGGCCATATTTTAGGCAATCAACTGGTAAAAAGTAAAATCATCATTGCTCAATTAGATGCTGATGAACCTATGCTTAACGTAGTGAGCGAGCTAAAAGGGCCAGTGCTTGAGGGTATTAATTTTGTCAATAAAAGTCCGGTTGCTTTAGTTACGCAAGGATTTACCGATGATCTTAAAACTAGCGGTACAGCTAAATTGAACCTTAGCTTGAAAATTCCACTCAATAATGCAGATGCTGCGATTATTAAAGGCGCTTATCAAATTACTAATGGAAGCATGCAAAGCCCCGCAATGCCTGTGCTTAGCCAAATTAATGGCTTGTTAGAGTTTACTGAAAGTAGTTTGGCGGCTAATAATGTAAAAGCCAGTGTGTTTGGTTCACCTTTGGTTTTTAATCTAAATTCAGGAAAAGACAAAAGTGTTCGAGTAACCGCCAGAGGCAAGTTAAATGATGAAGTGCTCAAACAAACATTAGGCAAGGGTGCTAATTACATTAGTGGCAATACCGATTGGGTGGGTGATATTCTCATTCAAAAGCCACGTGTGAACATAGGTATTCGGGCAGATTTATTTGGTGTTAGCTCACGCTTACCTGCGCCGCTTAATAAAAGTGCGAATGAGCATTTAAATATTCGGATTGATAAAAGGCAGGATGCCAATACTGATACTTTTATTGTGAATATTGGTAATAAAATCGGCGCCAAAGTGGTACGTAGCGGTGAACTAGGCAAATTGCAGTTAGACCGAGCAAACATTAACTTCAATAACGTAAATACTGGCGCAGTGATCGCCAATGATGCAAATAGTGTTGATGCAAATAGTAACGGCTTAAATCGACCTAAAGGATTGCAATTAACTGGGAATTTAGATTACTTAGATGCCGATGCATGGCGCACAGTCATGAATGATTTATCTAGTACAACTAATCAGAACAATGCCTTAGCCATTCAAAAAATAGATTTAAAAATCAACACCCTAGATATTTTTGATAGGCGCATTAATCAACTGAAAATAAGCAATAAAGCAGGAAGAGAGATTTTACAAGCCACGGTGGAAAGCCGTGAAATATCTGGCGACTTGCAATGGCTAAACCAAAATAACGGCAAACTTATTGCGCGCTTAAGTCATTTAAGTATTCCTGACGCCTCACCAAACAGACCTAAATATTTAGCGCCTGGCAATGCTAAAGATGGTAGCAATAAAGAAATTGAAGCGCCAAACCAAGCTTATCCAGCACTGGATATTACTGCAGATAGTTTTGAGTTTGATAAGAAGGAAATAGGTGGATTAGAGTTGCTTGCGCTGCCACAAGGCGGCAACTGGAGCATACAAAAATTCAAGCTCATTAACCCAGAAAGCACCATTAGCGCAGATGGCATTTGGAGCAAATGGGGGCGCAACCCAAGCACCAAGCTTAATGTAAATTGGGACATTAACGATTTAGGCAAAACGCTTAATCGATTTGGCTATGTAGATGCAATAAAAGGCGGTGAAGGCGTACTGAAAGGTCAGTTAAACTGGGCCGGCAGCCCGCACGAATTTGACACTTTAGCCTTAAACGGTAACCTTGAGTTTGAAATGCGTAAAGGGCAAATTTTAAAAGTGCAACCTGGCGTGGGTAGATTATTGGGATTACTAAGCTTGCAAAGCTTGCCTAGACGCCTCACCTTAGATTTTAGAGATTTATTTAGTAACGGCTTTGCTTTTGATAAAATAAACGCTAATGTAAAAATTGACCGTGGCATCATGCGTAGCGATAACTTTTTAATGACCGGCCCTGCGGCCAATGTAACCATTAAAGGTGAAACCAACCTACAAAAAGAAACGCAACAGCTTTACGTTAAGGTCATGCCAAATATTAGTGATAGCTTTTCGCTAGCAGCCTTAGCTGGTGGGCCATTAGTGGGTGCAGTTGCCTTTTTGGCGCAAAAAATATTAAAAGATCCGCTCAATAAAATAGCCTCAACTGAGTACCAAATTATTGGCACTTGGGATAACCCACAAGAAGTGAATGCGGCAAAAAATAGTCAAGAAAGTAGTAAAGAATCACCGCTAAATTAAAAGAATTACTGAATAATAAAACTGTTTGGACAACATATGGCAATCACCTCACGCTTAAAAACGACAAAAGCTAAACTTAGCAACTTAGAAATTAACAAAGATATTGTTAAAGTGGCAGCTATTCAAATGGCTTCAGGACCTTATGTTGCGCCTAACTTAAATGAAGCAGAACGGCTCATTGAGATTGCCGCCAACCAAGGTGCGAAACTCGTCGTTTTGCCCGAATATTTTGCGATTATGGGCCTTAAAGAAACCGACAAAGTCGCTGTACGTGAGGAAGAAGGCAAAGGACCGATTCAAAGCTTTTTAGCTAAAATGGCAAAAAAACATAAGATTTGGTTAGTGGGCGGTTCTGTGCCACTAGTGAGTAACTTTCCAAATAAAGTACGTAACAGCTGTTTAGTGTATGACGACAAAGGTCAATTAGCCGCGCGTTACGACAAAATTCATTTGTTTGGCTTAGATTTAGGTAACGAACATTATCACGAAGAAAAAACCATAGAATCAGGCGATGCCATTAAAGTGGTGGATACGCCGTTTGGTAAAATTGGCTTGTCTATTTGTTACGATTTGCGTTTCCCTGAGCTGTATCGCGCCATGAAAGACGTAAATATTATCATTGTGCCGGCGGCTTTTACTGACACCACCGGCCGCGCACATTGGGAAACTTTGATCCGCGCACGCGCTATTGAAAACCTCAGCTATGTAATTGCTTCAGCGCAAGGTGGCTACCATTTATCTGGCCGCGAAACGCATGGCAACAGCATGATAGTTGATCCGTGGGGCGTGATTTTAGATCGCCTACCGCGCGGTTCTGGTGTGGTAATTTCAACGATTAATCCACAATACCAAGCTAGCTTAAGAAAAAGTTTGCCTGCGCTGAATCACCGTACTATTAGTTCTATATAAAACTTAAACCTATATAACACCTAAATCTATATAAGCAGATATCACCCATGAACACTGAACAAAAGTCAGCCAGCACCAGCCAAATTTTAGGTTCACATTTTACTGCAGCCACTGAAACCATATTGATGCCAGCCAGCTTGGATGTTGCAAAATTGCAAAATGTGCTGGGTGATATGATGTCGCACAAAATTGATTATGCTGACTTATATTTTCAATACAGCCGCAGTGAAAGTTGGGGCCTAGAAGAAGGCCAAGTTAAATCGGGAAATTTTTCGATAGACCAAGGCGTAGGCGTGCGTGCTGTCAGTGGTGAAAAAACCGCTTTCGCTTATTCAGACGACATTACTTTAAGCGCTTTACAAGAAGCCGCAAAAGCCACTAAAGCCATTGCTAGCTTAGGTGGCGAACAAACTGCGGCTTACACCGCCATCAAACGTAATGCACCGCAACTATACGTGCCACAAGACCCAATAGCCTCACTTTCTGCTGATGCAAAAGTGAAATTGCTAGAGCGTTTAGAATCTTTTGCCAGACAAATTGACCCGCGCATTTCACAAGTCACGGCCTCAATTGCTGGCGAATATGAAGTGGTGATGGTGGTGCGCCACGACGGCGTAATGGCGGCAGATGTACGCCCATTAGTGCGTTTATCGATTAATGTGATCGCTGAAAGTAACGGTAGACGCGAGCAAGGCTCAAGCGGCGGCGGCGGCAGGTTTGACTATAGTTATTTTACTGATGATGTATTACATGATTACGCTAAAAAAGCCGTACACCAAGCACTAATCAACCTAGATGCTCGCCCTGCTCCGGCTGGCAGCATGACCGTTGTATTAGGCGCTGGCTGGCCGGGAATTTTATTACACGAAGCGATAGGCCACGGTTTAGAAGGCGACTTCAACCGCAAAGGCAGCTCAGCTTTCAGCAATATGATAGGCCAACAAGTGGCTGCGCGCGGCATTACCATTGTCGATGACGGCACTATTCAAAATCGCCGTGGTTCATTAAGCATGGACGATGAAGGCAACCCAACTAACCGCACAGTGTTGATTGAAGACGGCATTTTACGTGGCTATATTCAAGACACACTGAACGCACGCCTAATGAATATGCCAGTCACCGGCAATGCGCGCCGTGAAAGCTACGCACATATTCCCATGCCACGCATGACTAATACTTACATGCTAAACGGCACATTACCGCCTGAAGAAATCATCAAATCGGTTAAAAAAGGTTTATACGCAGCCAATTTTGGCGGTGGCCAAGTAGACATTACCAGCGGCAAGTTTGTCTTCAGCGCCTCAGAAGCCTATATGATTGAAGATGGCAAAATCACCTACCCAGTCAAAGGTGCAACATTAATTGGCAATGGACCAGAAGTGCTAAAACGCGTATCCATGATAGGCAACGATATGGCGCTAGATAGCGGCGTAGGCACTTGCGGCAAAGAAGGCCAAAGCGTGCCTGTGGGTGTTGGTCAGCCTACGCTTAAAATTGATGCGTTAACGGTGGGTGGAACGGCTTAATTATTGTTGCTTATAAAATTGGACTATAACGGTTACAACATTAGTTACCGTTATAATCTTGTTATTGATAGCAAACTTACTATTAACCTCACAACATTCGATTAATCCAGTAGCACTCAAATAATCCCGTAGTATTCGAATCTCATCTATGACGCAAACTTCGCTAGCCATTCCAAAATCAGGTCAATTAAACCGTGTTGAGCTTTCTACCAACGGTGAAGATGGTTTAGCACTGGCTGAATTAGCGCTTAAACTTAAAGCAACCAGCCCAGGAAAACCGCTGGTGATTATCACGGCTAACGCCTTTGATGCACAGCGCTTGCTAGAAGAAATACCCTACTTTGCGCCTACGCTGACAGTCAATTTATTGCCAGACTGGGAAACGCTACCTTATGACCAGTTTTCGCCGCATCCGGATTTAATTTCAGATCGACTCACTACGCTTTATCTGATTAGCCAAAATGCTTGTGATGTAATTATTGTGCCGCTTTCTACGGCCCTAATTCGCTTAAGCCCAAAAGCCTATTTAAGCGCGAATACTTTTATGCTTAAAAAGGGTCAAATATTAGACACAGAAGCGCTACGCCGCCAATGTGCCGAGGCTGGTTATCATCATGTAAGCCAAGTGATTTCGCATGGTGAATTTAGTGTGCGCGGTGGTTTGGTGGATTTATTTCCTATGGGTTCTGCGCTGCCCTACCGCATCGATTTGTTTGACAACGAGATTGAATCGATACGCACTTTTGATGTAGATACCCAGCGTAGCCTTTATCCGGTGCCGGAAATCAGGTTATTGCCAGCGCGTGAATTTCCTTTAGATGAAAGCGGCATTGCGCAATTTAGAGGTCAATTTAGAGAGACTTTTGAAGGTGATCCGCAGCGCGCGAAGATTTATAAAGATGTGAGCAAAGGCATTGCCACTGGTGGGATTGAGTGGTATTTACCGTTATTTTTTGAGCAAACTGCGACCTTTTTAGATTATCTGCCAGCCGATTGTTTGTTGTGTTTACATGGTGATTTAGACCAGAGCGCACAGCAATTTTGGCGTGAAGCGCAATCGCGTTACCGAAATTTGGCGCACGATGCTGAACGTCCCTTAGTGATACCTGAAAAATTAATCATTAAAACTGAAGATTTTTTCAGCGCTACGCATCAATTTAGCCGTTTATCATTAAGCACTATTAGCCAATCTACCGGCCTGCCCGCGCTGGATATTGAACGCCGCGCCGACCAACCATTGCACAAATTGCAAGCTTATATTGCCGACTTTTCTGGTCGTATTTTAATTGCCGCCGAAAGCCTTGGCCGCCGCGAAACTATCTCGCAATTGTTTGCCGACCACGGCATTAAACCCGCCATGATAGAAACATGGGCAGAGTTTATTGATTCTAAAGAAAAAGTAATGTTAGGCGTTTCACCGTTGCATCATGGGTTTCGCGTGGTTGTTGCAGATTCATCTGCTTACAACCACGGCGATGACCTTTACGGTCATGATCTTACAGCCAGTAAATCAGTCGCGGTTATCACCGAAGCCGAGCTTTACGCCGCCACTGTGCGCCAACAACGTCGCCGTGAAAAAGAAAAAGCGCGTAGCACCGAAGGCATGCTTAAAGATTTATCCGAGTTGCGTATGGACGACCCCGTGGTGCATGAGCAACATGGCGTTGGCCGTTATAAAGGTTTGGTGAATTTAGATTTTGGCGAAGGCGAAACCGAGCTGTTACTGCTGGAATATTTTGGTGACGATAAGCTTTACGTGCCTGTTTCTCAGCTATTTTTAATCTCGCGCTATTCAGGCGGCCCGCCGGAATCTGCACCGCTACATCGTTTAGGTAGTGGCAATTGGGAAAAAGCCAAGAAAAAAGCCCTTAAACAAATTCGCGATACCGCCGCTGAATTATTGAATTTATACGCGCAACGCGCCTCGCGACGTGGCCACGCATTTACCTTAAGCTTGCACGATTATGAATCATTCTGCGAAGGCTTTCCGTTTGAAGAAACGCCAGACCAGCTAGAAGCCATTGAAAATGTCATCAAAGATATGCAGTCTGGCCGCCCTATGGATAGGCTGGTCTGTGGCGACGTAGGTTTTGGTAAAACTGAAGTGGCGTTACGCGCCGCTTTTGTCGCGGTTATGGGTGGCAGGCAAGTCGCCGTTTTGGTGCCAACTACGCTATTGGCTGAGCAACATTTTAATAACTTTAAAGATCGCTTTGCCGATTGGCCAATTAAAATTGCGGAAATCTCGCGCTTTAGAACCGCAAAAGAACAAAAAGAAGCTTTGGCTGGTTTAGAAGCTGGGCAAATCGACATTATTATCGGCACGCATCGCTTGATTCAAAAAGATGTGAAGTTCAAAAATCTAGGTTTAGTGGTGCTGGATGAAGAACACAGGTTTGGTGTGCGCCAAAAAGAGCAGTTAAAAGCCTTACGTGCTGAAGTCGATATTCTGACGCTAACTGCAACGCCAATTCCGCGTACGTTGAGTATGGCGATGGAAGGCTTGCGCGAGTTTTCGATTATCAGCACGCCACCGCAAAAACGTTTAAGCATCAAAACTTTCCATACAGATTATTCTGAAGGCATTATTCGTGAAGCGGTCATGCGTGAATTCAAGCGCGGCGGCCAAGTGTATTTCTTGCATAATGAAGTGGATACCATCCATTCTATGCGCGAAAAACTAGAACGTATTTTGCCAGATGCGCGCATTGCGGTGGCACATGGTCAATTACGTGAACGCGAGCTTGAACATGTGATGCGCGATTTTTATAATCAGCGTTACAACCTATTACTTTGTACCACAATTATTGAAACCGGTATTGATGTGCCAACCGCCAACACCATTATTTTGAACAAAGCTGATATGTTTGGCCTAGCGCAAATGCACCAATTGCGCGGTCGTGTTGGGCGCTCGCATCACCAAGCTTACGCTTATTTGCTAACAGATCCTGATCGTAAAATTACTGTGCAAGCGCAAAAACGCTTAGATGCGATTCAGCTCATGGAAGACTTGGGCGCAGGTTTCCACCTGGCCATGCACGATTTAGAAATTCGCGGTGCGGGTGAATTATTAGGCGATAGCCAAAGTGGTGAAATGCAGGAAATCGGCTTTCATCTATATTCAGACATGCTTAACCACGCGGTTAAACAGCTCAAAGCCGGCAAAGAACCAGATTTAAATGCACCTTTGGGCGTGACGACTGAAATTAATCTACACACGCCAGCCTTATTGCCCACCAAATATTGCCAAGATGTGCATGAGCGCTTGGTGATTTACAAACGCCTCGCCAATTGCAACGATGATGAAGCACTAGATAATATGCAGGAAGAGCTGATCGATAGATTCGGTTTATTGCCTGAACAAGGCGAAGCCTTAATCGCCTGCCATAGACTAAGAATTGCCGGCAAAGCGATAGGCATTGTTAAAATTGATGCGAGTTCTGAGGCCATACAACTGCAATTTAATCCGAGTGCAGATTTAGACCCAACTAAGCTAATCGCCTTATTGCAACGTGATCGCCGCTGCCGCATGAATGGGCCGGATAAATTTAGAATGACGGTAAATTTAGAAGATATTAATCAGCGTGCTGATTTTGTGAAGGTATTGTTGAAAGAATTTGTTTAGAGATTCAATATGATTTGTTTGTTTATAGGCGCGATATTTCATCGCGCTTATAAACAAAAAATCACAGAGGAAATAATTCGCCGGTAGTTAAAAACAATACAGCCGTTTTAATCTTTAATCCTTCACTCAAAAATAAGCTTTCATAGCGAGCCAACTGCGGCCGATGTTGCTCTGCCGCCACAGCTAAATTAAAGTTTTGAGCTAAATCAAAGCTTTCATCAGCAGTAGTCAGCTTATAATCAATAATCCAGCGTACATTTTCACCATTAATACTCTCAATAAAAGTACGGTCTAGCACATGATTTTTTACGCCATCATCCGTAGTTTGCATCACACTTAATTCGCTCGCTGCATTGCTGTGTTTTTGTAATGCCCATTGCCCATGCTTGCTCACTAAGGTTGTTTGCAAGGCCTCCACCACCTGTTTCGCGCCTAACTGCGCTGCACTTAACGCATGACCTTGCAGGATCAACCACTGTTGCATAGCAGGCAAACAAGCGGCTATGCGCTCGGTAGGCCAATCTTGCAGATCACTTGTAGCAAACAGTGCCATATAAAGATGCGCTAAGGTGCCGCAATGACGTTGCATTTCACCGTTCAAATTATTACGGTTACTCAAAGCTGGCGCATTATCGGCAAGCGACGTAACACTATTGGTAAAAACGCTGAATTTGTCAGTAATCCCTTCAAGCACCCCAGCCAAAAACTCAGCACTTTTTAGGCGCTGTAATTGTGGTTTAAATTGGCTAATATCTAGCACTTCTGCGCTGGCAGTGTTATTAACAAAGGGCGCAGTGCTTATAAACTCAGCTTCTACCGCAGGCCACAACACTTTAAGCAAGGTTCTGGCAGCCGGTTTTATTTCACCTTTTTGATTGGTTTTAACGCTGGCAATTAAATGTAATTGACGTTGTGTGCGAGTGGCCGCTACATACAATAATCGTACAATTTCATTATCGCTACGTTCAGCTTCTAAATCTTTTAAAAATTGATAAATGCTAGGCGCGTTGCTCGCTTTTATTTTAGAAGCGGCTCGATTCACCACGCGGTTCACCATTAGCGGCGCCGCAATTAAATGTAATTGCTTGTCCACCATCACTTCTTGCCATAACACCAATTCGTTATCTGGGTTTCTTGGCGGGCGATTAAGTGCTGGCAAAATCACCGTATCAAACTCTAAGCCTTTCGATTTATGTATGGTTAGAAACTGCAAACTATCATCGGCCTCAAGGTCAGGCTTGGCGTACAGCTTGGTCATGCTACTTTCTAAGCTAGCAATATCTAAATGTCCGCTACGGCTAATTTTTTCAACCAAATCAAAAAATACCTGAATATCACGATTATCACCGGCATCCACCAAGCATTTTCCGCCACCTAATTGTAGCCAAGTGCTTTCTAACCAGCGGCGAATAGGCATGCGGCCTTGATGCTTAAACGCTTCTGCTAAAATATTTTTAACGTGATTCAAACGTAAAAGACCATCGGCGCTTAATGTTTGCAAGCGCGTTTCATCCTGCATCAATTGCCAAATAGTTTCGCGATGATTATCTGCCGCCAGCGCATGTAAATCAGCCAGCGTTAGTCCGCACCAAGGCGCACGCAATATATTCAACCAATGAATTCTATCGGCTCTATGATGCAACGCGCAGGTCAACGAAAACGCATCTTGCACGGTTTGCCTGTCATTCAGATGCTCGATTTCTAGCGCTTGAAATTTTAAATATGGATAATTACGCCGAATTTCAGAGACTAATTCTTTTAAATGGCTACGACTGCGCACCAACACGGCAATTTTCTGCGTGCTATTTTCTGCGCGTAATTTAACAATTAAATCAGCTACATAACGCGCTTCTAAAAGCTTGGCATTAATGCTTTCAGTGTCATCATCCTCGTCTTTAGCCTCTAAAATAATAGGATGCAACACCACGCCATCGCCGGCAATTTCTGCACGGGTAGCGGTAAATTCTCGATAGCTGATTGCGCCTTGATTGATATTATCGGCTTCAGGAAAAACTTGCTCAAAGGCCTTATTAATCCAGCGCACTACTTCAGGATGTGAGCGATTATTGCGGCTTAATTGCAAACGCGTGAGCGGTAAATGGCCAATGCCAGTTTGCGAAGCTTGTAAAAATAAACTCACGTCTGCTTTGCGAAATCGATAAATAGATTGCATAGGATCACCAACGCAAAATAGCGTGCGGCCATCATTCGGCTGCCAGCCTTCAATCAGTTTTTCTATCAAACGCATCTGCACTGGGCTGGTGTCTTGAAACTCATCAATCAATAAATGCGAGATTTTATAATCCAGCTTTAAGGCTAAATCTGTCACGCCATCTTCATCTTCAAGCGCTTGTTTCGCGCTTTGTGCAATCGCTACAAAATCGACTTCACCAGCGGCCTGAAACACTGCCCACAAATGACTAGCGGCAAGAATCAAAAGTTGCGTCAGCGCTTTAATCACCTGCTGATTTTCTGCTAGCGTGGCGATTGAAGGTAGATCTAAAATCGCGGCAATGGCTTGGTTATTCTCTAGCGTATTGATAATCTCGAAATAAGCTGCTTTTTGGCTTTTACCTTCATCTGTCGCAGGAAAACCATTATTTTTATTAACAGACTTTCTAAAAGTTTTCTCAGATTTAGTCAGTAAAAAGTTAGCCAGTGCTTGCCATTGCACCAAATCTTCGGCATCCGCGTATAACACAAATTGCCAATCTAGCAAGGGCGAGACTTCGGCATCTTCTAACAAATTAGCCGCAGCGTAACGCGCCAATGGCATCAGCGCATATTGCACACGCGGCGTTAAAATATTCAGCACTGGCTGTAAGGCTTCGGCAATTAAATGCTGCAAGGCGGCTTCGGTATTACGCGACATTTCTTCAACATCTAAACCATGCATCTGACCCGCTAGAGGCAACCATTGGTCACGTCGCGCCAGCATTTTGGCTAATAGCGCGATTAGTTTTTCGCTATTATTGTCCATATAACGCAGCGCGGTTGTCACAACATCGTCAGGCTTGGTTTCTTGCATAATGTGCGCAATAGCACGACGTGCGGCATCCAGATAATGCGGTTCAGTGTCATCGCTCACTACTGGTTGGCCGCCAAACTTACTCAATAAAGGCATTTGGCGCGTCAAACTACTGCAAAGCGCATCTATGGTTAAAATGCGCAAACGGCTAGGCTGGTCGATAATATCCCATTGTTTTGCCTGAGATTGGCTAAGCGCCGCATTGGCTAAACCGCGCGTCACCAGCTTGTGTGCGGCACTTTCAGGCGTTTGATTTTGTGCATGCTCTAAGCTCAATAAAATACGATTACGCATTTCAGTGGCGGCTTTATTGGTAAACGTCAGCGCAATAATTTCTTCAGGCTCGTTCACGCTAGCTAATAATTTTAAGTAACGCTGTGTCAGCAGCTCGGTTTTGCCGGCACCGGCTGGCGCTTCTACAATAAATGAGGCGTGGTCTAAAGCGCGTACACGATTAAGGCTGTCTAAGGTATTGAGGTCTAAAGTATTGAGGTCTAAAGCACTTGTATCGTTTAGATTTTCTGCAATAGTCATGCTTTTCCACCTGTGTTTACATCAGCACTTACCGTCATATTTAAAGCCGCCTGCAAATGTTCAAATTGCATATTTCGCTCGGCTAAGCGTAACAAAGGCAGTACATCACAATAATTCAAATCGGTCTCTTTATTAAAAGTGGTGCTGGCAACGCCAGATTTAATCTCATGCGCAATATTGGTCAAACTGGTGTACCAATATTCCAGTAAAGAATCCCAATCGGCGAATTTCATAAAGGCTGAATTATTTTTTACTTTATGCAAGGCCGCCACTTCTGGCAACACGCCCTCGTCTACCGATAAACCAATAAACTTACTTTCGTCAGTACGCACTTTAGCAAAACATACCGCCACCACTTGCTCATATTTAAGCGCAAGCGTGACATAAATCGGCAATTGCGGCTCAGAAATCCTGTCATCCGCCCAACTTTTATTGGCGACTACGGCACTGGTTTTATAATCAATCACCACTAAACCACCATCGGCCAAAGCATCAATACGGTCTATGGTAAAGTTTACCGGCAAGCCTTCTACCTCAATCGCATGCTTTTCTTCGCAGGCATGAATCTTAAAATCGGCGCGCTCTAACTCTAAATCTAGCCAAAATTGCAGTAATTGATGCAAGCGTTGTTGCTCAATTTGCATGACTTGTGGCGGCAAATGCACGCTAATCTCATTGCCCAACTCCAGTACGCTTTGGGCAATCGCTTTATCAATCGCTAATATTCTTTGCGCATCGTTCATGGCTTTTAAATTGCTCAAGTTTTGACAATCTTCCCAAAATAATTGCAGCACTTTATGTAGCAAACTACCGCGCGACATATTATCTAGCCCATCGATAGGCGTTTCCAGCTTATTAGCGCCTAGCCGATATTGATAAAATGCCCAAGCCGGGCAAATGGCCTGCGTAGCAAAAAGCTTCACGCCACCACGCACTTTTTCATCCAAACCAACGGCTGGCGCTAGGCTGTCATCCAGCATTTGCATACTTGCTGGCCGGGCTAACTGTTCGGCTAGCGTTAGTAGCGTTTCTGGTTGCGCGCTTGAGGTTTGAAGCGGACTTGAGGTTTCAAGCAGATGATGACTTAACAATGGCGATGGGCGTAGCTCACGTTCGTCTTCTTTAATAGCGTAAGAGAACACAATCTCAGGTGCGCTAACCATCAAACGCTGTTGAACCAAGCCGGCAAATATACTTTGAATACCGGCGCTGGCATTTGGTGTGCCACTAGTTCTTTGTAATTCAGCAGGCAATAATGGGTTGAGTTTTACCGGCGGTGGCCAATGTTGGTCGTTCATATTCATTGCCCACACTGCATCTAATTGCACTGCTGGCGTTTCTAGCAGGCCTAATATTTGAATATGTACTTCGCCTTTAGATTCAGCCTGAAACATGGCAGCACTGCACAGTTCGTTGATTTTTTGCACAGCTTCACTGGCGCTAATTTTTCCTAATATGGCATCCAGCGAGGCTAACTCTTGCCAACGTTCAGCTAAGGATTTTTGCGCCTGAAACTCGTGGCTGGAAACATCTCTACTTTTTGCCCATTGAACAGATTCCAGTAGATTTTTTAACGCAGCAACCCACAAAGAAGGCACTTGGCGTAAATGTGCTTGCTGTTGAAATTGGCTGATCATAGTTAAATGTTGCACAAGTAGCGGCAATTGCGCACCATCCAACTGCAATTTACTGGCCTGATTAATTAAGGCTTCTATGCCGTAACTGGCATTCATTTTTTTACGCAAATAGGCATCGAGTAAAGCGCGTGCGTCCATTTCTAGCGCGCTACCCCAATATACATCTTGCAATATGGGCGTCACTTCTTCAAAAGTCATTTTAGATTTACTAGCCGCTAATCTTAAAAGCTGTAAAGCGCTATGCACAATAGGATATTCTGTGAGCGCTAGGCCTAAAGAAAAATCATAGCAACGCGGCTTTTCACATTGGCTGGGCTGCAAGGTTTCTGGGTGAAAAGTATCATCTAATAAATCAGCCAACTCGCGGCGCATATTGCCCAACACCGGGCTAATAATCGCCAATTGTGCCTTGGGGTTTTGTAACAGTTTTTGTTTAGCCCAAGCTACCACCGCGCGACATTCAGCGCGGCTATCATTTAACGCAAAATATTGAATATGTGGGGCTTGCGTAGGTTTAGTCACAGCCATTTCAACGGCTACGCCACAAGCTTTCAGTAGTTCAAAAAGGTGGTTCTCTAAGGGTGTGATGCGATCAAAACCAGCCAAAATTATTTGCTTAGGTAAGGCGATTTCATGGCTGATAGCCACTTGATGTTGTTCAATTAAGGCGATTTGTAGCGCCATTAATCGCGCTGGTTCTAAGGCTTGTTGTTTGGCGCAAAGTGCTTCAAACGTATGACGCCAGCGCAAAAACTGACGGGTTTCTTGGCTCATAAAATGCTGGTTAATAGTAGCTTCACTAAGCTGCCAGTTAAGCATTAAATTATTCGCTTCAATGGCAGACTTTGCCAGTGCGCGAATATCAAATAAGGCGGCCGCCTCGTGTTTGGCTAGGCAAGTTTCAATAGCTTGCTCCCACAAATAAGCTTCTGCTACTGGGCTTAAAGTGAGCGCAGGCAAGGCATCGGCTGGTAACAATCCCAACAAGTTGGCATGGCCGATTAGCGTCTCTAGCCACTGCGCTAAAGTGTTCACTTCTGCCGTCTGCCATTGCCCGATGCCTGCGCTAATTTGCTGTTGCTGATGCTGTAACTGAAGGCCACGCATAAGCCGTGTGGTTGAACAAATGGTGACTATTTGATTAGATTTTAGCATGCCATGATTGTAGCGTTTGGCGGCAATTTAGCAGCTATTTATAATGCCAAAATCTAATATAAATTAAGCTTTTTTGTAAAATATTGTCAGTGACTTTACCAGTCACGACAACATTAGTTAGCTAGCTAGGCGTGTCTGAAAGTTCTGCACCCAAGCAAAAGCATCATTCTGTGAACACATCAAAACATCTATCGGGTAGTTTAATTCTATAGCCAAGGCCTCAACCACACTAAGTGATTCAAACTGTAAGGCTTCTGCAATTCGCAACAAACCACCTAGTACGCCAGTACGCTCAAGAATAGACTGACTTATTTCAGGAGATAAATTAAATCTAGTCAAAATTTCGGCTAGATCTTGATTGAATAATGCAGACATCATAGAAAACATGCCCACCATATAGGCTTGATCTTGATGATTAGAACCTTCGGTATATTCAGCATGGCGTACCATTAGCTCCATAAATTTACCGCGCCAAGCAGCTGCCGCCATTAATGGGTTCGGACAAGCATAGCGATTATCTAAACTGTATAGCAACACTTGAAAATAGCGTATCAATGGCGCCCGGCCTAACAACAACAAGGCTTGATGCACTGAATTAATCTCACGGGTATGGCCTGTAGATGCGGCATTGACCAAACGTAACATTTCAATCGTGAGTAAAGGATGTGCCTTAAAAAAATCTTCAACAATTTTATTTGAACCATCACCATTTAATTTTGCAAGTAAATCAAGTACATCTAACTTGGAATCAGCAGCAGTTTTACGTTTTTCGTATGGCTTACTGCTTACGACTTCACTACTGTAGGCAAAATAATTGCCTTTGAAAGATGCAAAGCCAATCTCTTTCGCCCTGACCAAAGCTTTTTGCGTGTTAACATTTGACGCAATACAGGTAGTATTAACAGCACTGGCACTATTGTATATGTGTGCCACATCTGCGTTATTAATATCAATTAATACATAGTTAACATATGGTAAAAGTGACTTTCTTGAATCATCAAGTGTGTAGTCTCCCAGCGCAACATCGTGGCCACAAGCCTTTAATTCGGTAATGCGTTCAGATAATCCTTCAGGATAATACTCGCTAGGTGGTAACTTAAAAACCAATTGTTTTTCGGGTAATAATAAGGGTAGTTCACTCATTAAAAACTCTGCACTAACACTAACAAACACTAATTTTCCACAAAAAAGGTCATTCATACCAGTATGCATAAATGCATTGATAATAGCGCTAGGCGCATCATTTTCAGGAGAATGTATAGTACGCGAATCACCAACATGCTTTGAAATAAAGCCATAGGCGACAACACGCTGCATGTCATCCATGATTGGCCGGTAGCTAAACAATTCGCTTTTAATTGAAGTATTACCCATTGATAAGTTGCAAATCCAAATTAGTTAAATACTAGGCAGCAAACTTGCAATTTAATTCAATAACATCTTGATTTAAATTAAATAAAGCTGAAAAATTAATGATAATATTAATATTAAAATGATAATATAACGAATAGCATCCACAAAGGCAAGTTGCCGTGAAAAAAATACTAGTAGTAGACGATAATGCTGAGATCAGAAAGTTGATGAAATTAATACTAGGCCTGCAATATAAGGTCTCAGAAGCTGATTCTGCCAGTGAGGCTGCGATTAAGTTATCTGAAGTACATCCAGACTTGATTCTTTTAGATATTATGATGCCAGGCATCAACGGCTTGGACTGGTGCAGACTCATTAGAAAATGGTCGCAGTACAATAATGTAAAGATCATTATGGTCAGCGCGCTAGACCAATCTGACGATATTGCTGAAGGATTAGAGTCAGGCGCTAACGGTTATATTAGCAAACCATTTAGCCCGATAGAGTTGCTAAATGAGGTTGAACGTCAGTTAGCAGACTAAAATAGCATCATTTCAAATCAATAAGTCACTAAATTGGCTCGATTAATGCTTAAACACGAACAAACACATTTATAATATGCGTTGAAAGTACATAAACCAAGGCTTATCCTAATGGCAGTAAAAAAAATCGCACTTAAAGCACTAGACCTAATGACAACCAGTGACGTTGCTAAAGAACTAGGCGTGACCATTCGATCAGTCCAGCTTTGGGTGGAGCAAGGCGTACTTGATGGTTGGAAAACGCCTGGCGGTCATAGGCGCATCACTCGAGCATCATTCAATCGCATTGCCTTGGGCCAGATAGATGATGAAAAAGTGCTCGCTGACAAATCAAAATTAAAAGTCGTTGTGGTAGAAGATGACCAAGAAATGCTGATGCTTTACCGACTTACGATAGATTCTTGGGCCTTACCCATTGATGTTAAGTTGATAAGTAGCGCCTGTGAAGGCGTAGTTTACATTTCGCAACACACGCCAGACTTACTCATTACAGATTTGATGATGCCAGACATGGATGGTTTCTCTATGCTTAAGGTGCTACGTGGCTTAGATGATTTTGCAAGCATGGCTATTGTAGTAGTCACTGGCTTGCAACCGCACGAAATTGTTGCAAAAGGTGGCCTGCCAAAAGCGGTACGTCTTTACGGAAAAAACCCGGTGCCCTTTTGGGAAATGAGAGAGTTAATGCGCGGTCTTTTAGATAAGAAAACTGAACTAATGGCAGCAGAAAAATAGCCGTATACTAATTAAAAACAATCCATAGTTTATGTCTAAGATCGCTATAATCCTGGGTTTTAAGGCTTAATTAGGCTCACGCGAGCATGAGGCAACCATAAGGTAAAAACCGAACCAAACCCTAATGTACTTTCAATATCAACACTGCCACCCAACACGCGCATCACTTCTTTAACAATAGAAAGACCTAAGCCCGTACCAGGAACATTACCTGATTCATCCGCACGCCAGAATCGCTCAAACGCGTTGCGCTGATGGGCTGGGCTCATGCCAATCCCAGCATCTTGTACGCGAAAGCCTACATTTAATACACCGGCTTTTTCTTCTTGCACTATCTG
>CANFZA010000028.1 GCA_947451235.1 Methylophilaceae bacterium
AGAAACCTTACAAACGAGAACAGCGCGCTTGGGGCATTGCATACAATCCAAACGAAAATCCAGATTTAGAGTGGAGATTGTAAGCGCTTAAGTAAAGATTAAAATTGTTAGTAAAAACTGGGGCTACTACGTTGCTGCCCCAACAGAAATAAAATGATGAAGGGCTGGAGTAAATTCCAGCTCTTTTTCTTTGTGGGTGTCGGCTTAGAAGTAGCGCGATGAATTACCTGTTTGGATGTTATGGGCCATTTTGAGTCATGCGTCACTTATTAATGAACTACCGCTAAGGGGTCTATTCTGTTGAAAAACTCTCCATAAAATTGGACTAAATTACCGGCATAAATTATAATTATCCTATTGATTTATATAGGATAAGTCGCCATGATGGGTCATCAAACAGATAGTCAAGACAAGCTGTTCTACTCCTTTAATCTTGAAGCTTACGTCCCGCAGCAGCATTTACTACGCGGCATTAATCAATTCCTCGACTTATCAGACCTTCGGTAGCATCTGTCTCAGTTATACAGTCACACAGGTCGTCCCTCAATTGATCCTGAGTTGATGATTCGCATGCTAATTATCGGCTACAGCTTCGGCATCCGCTCAGAACGCCGCCTATGTGAAGAGGTACATCTTAATCTTGCTTACCGTTGGTTTTGCCATTTAGGCATTGAAGATAAAGTGCCAGATCACTCCACATTCTCCAAGAACCGGCATGGCCGTTTTTGGACTTCCCCCAATAATGTAGACATTCAGCCTAGGTCTCTGAAGGCCAGTTGTTAAGTGCTTGCTGAACAACTGCCAATAACTCTTCCTTAGTCGCACCACTTGTCGATTGAACGGACATTCCCTGATGAACCGTGGCGATATATTTTGCTAATACAGCGGTGTTAACATTTTGAGGTAGGTCACTTTGAGACTTTGCTAACTCAAAGCGTTCTCTGAGTGCTTTCTCATAACCTTGCCTATAAGAAATCAACTCACGCTGTACCTGCTCTGATCCTTCGCCAGAAAACAAAGTGCCGATTGCAATCATGCATCCTCGAGGATTACTTTTATTGGATAGAAACTCAGCTGTTTTGGTTAAAAGTTTTTCTACCACTTGCTTTGCGGTAGATTCACTCATGGCCTCTGCCACGTAAGCCACCGGTCCAGCCATATACCTGCCTAAGGCCTTGCTAAACAACTCTGCCTTGTTGCCGTAAGCTGCGTAAATACTTGGGCGGTTGATGCCCATGGCCTCTGTGAGTTCAGTCATGGATGCGCCCTCATATCCCCGGGACCAAAACACGACAAGTGCCTTATCAAGTACCATTTCATAGTCAAATGCGCTTGGCCGGCCACGAGGTCGCTTCATTTGCGTCGTGCTCATAATCTTAATTACCCCCTTATTGATATGAATATTATACCGCATGGTAAGAAAATAGTTGACTAATTACTCTAGGATGTCTATTATTATTTTACCGTTCGTTACATAATTACTCGTTCAACCAAAATAAAGGATAAAGAAATGGCAATTCATGAAGGCAAAGTGGCATTTATTACAGGCGCTAATCGGGGAATCGGATACGAAACCGCCAAGAATCTGGGAGAACTTGGCATCACTGTGATCTTGGGAGTGCGTGATCTAGAAAAAGGACAGGGGGCAGCAACGCGGCTGCAGGCATTAGGCATTCAAAGTGAAGCAATTACCTACGATGCGAATCAGCCAGAATCTGCAAAGTTGGTCTATGACTATTTTGACCAGAAGTTTGGAAAGTTGGAAATTTTGGTTAACAACGCAGGCATATGCATTGAGCCCCTCTTTGGCATTAACAATAGCAGTTCAGTCAACCCCCAAGTGCTTCAAGAAACATTTCAGACGAACCTATTCTCAGTGGTTGCGCTTACCCAAATGTTGTTGCCACTTATCAAGAAGGCTCCGGCGGGACGCATCGTGAATCTTTCCAGCATTTTAGCTTCCCAGACACTTCACAGCATGCCTAACTCGCCAATCGACCCTGCCAAGGCCTTCGCATATAACGCCTCCAAATCAGCCTTAAATGCCTACACGATTCACTTGGCACGAGAATTACGCGACACCCCAATTAAGGTGAACTCAGCGCATCCAGGATGGGTGAAAACAGAACTAGGTGGTCCTAACGCACCGATGGAGGTTGCTGATAGCTATAAAACCAGCGTCCAGTTAGCAACGCTGGACGAAAGTGGTCCAAGCGGAGGTTTCTTTCATGAAGGAGATACGCTGCCTTGGTAAATTGGGCAACTACATCTTCCACACGTGCAGTACTAACTAATCATTGAAAGGAAATACAAAATGCAAGACTTATCTAAAATAGGCAATATTTTTGAACTTCAAATTGACGTGAATAGGTCAATTCGTTATCTAAAAACAGGGAATGGCGACCCATTAATTTTGCTACATACAATACGCACACAGTTAGATTATTTTGAAGAAGTAATTCCACAATTAGCAAAGCATTACACTCTATATGCGATAGATTTACCAGGACATGGTTATTCATCAATTGATACCAAAGCCAAGTATGATGAGCCATATTTCCGCAGCGCTGTAATAGCGTTTATTGAGAAGCTTGATCTGAACAGAGTGACCTTGGTTGGTGAGTCGATCGGTGCCGTGTTGGCACTAACCGTTGCTAGTCAATTGCCGGACCGAGTCACGAAGGTAGTCGCATCCAATACTTATGATTATGACCAGCGTTATGGTGATGGTGTGCGAAGAGGGAATTTTCTTGCAAACTTCGTTATTGGCCAGTTTGCTATTCCGTATGTGGGTGCAATGATCGCTGCAATGGAAAACATACTTTTCCTAGGCATTATCATGAGGGGTGGATTAAGAAATAAACGCTGGATGCCTGGAAAATTACTCTCCGAATTTGATCGGGTTGGGCGACGAAAAGGATATCGATATGTTGAACGCAGTACTTTTGCAGGTTGGAAGTCATGGAATGAAGCTAGAACTCTTTATGCAGGAGTAAAAGCGCCAATTAAACTGGTTTATGGTCAAAATGACTGGTCAACCGATTCTGAGAGGCAGCGAACTGCCAAAGAGTTTGGAGGAGTCATGATTTCAACTATTGCCAACACAGGACACTTTGCTTTTGTTGACAATCCACAAAAAATGATTGAAATAGTATTGGCAAGCTAATCGTTAGTTAATGAAATCCATGGCAATTAAAGTTCCATATCGCTATAGAGGGGTTCTGTTTGCATTGATAATGTCTTGCTGCACTGCATTTGTCGTGTCCGGCGTAATTATCTATCTGCATTCAGAATCCATCTCGGATTTCCTAAATTTATGGGCTAAAGGCTTCATCACGGCATGGCCCATAGTTTTTATCGCAATTCTGACTATAGCGCCGCTTGTAAACAGATTTCTAGATATATTTTTTGATGAGTCGTGAAAGTTAAGTTTAGTACCCTGAGATGAAAATAAACATATATTAGGATCGTTTCCACGAGTATCAATGGGTGCTATGGAGCTATGCAGTTTTTATGTATGGAACTAACGGATTTAAGACAGGAAATTTGCTAAGATATTCGAGTAAATTAGTCAAAAGTAGCTAATCTTTAAATTGAAAACAAAGGAAATTTTCATGATCAAGATATATGGGTTTCCATACACCCGTTCGACTCGCGCAACTTGGGCGTTGGAAGAAGCCGGAGCCGAGTACGAATTCATTCCGGTCAACCTCGCCAAGGGTCATCAAAATCAACCGGAATTTCTTAAAGTTAATCCTAGTGGGAAAGTTCCGGCACTAGTTGATAATGATTTCGTGCTTACTGAATCTGCAGCTATTTGCACCTATATCGGCGAAAGATTTCCTGCCTCAGGCCTCGTTCCTTCGGGAATCAATGACCGCGCGCACTATTATCAGTGGTGCTTCTTTGCCATGAGTGAACTCGAAACACCGCTGTGGACAATGACAAAGCATACCAAGATTCTGCCAAAAGAACGTCGCATTCCGGCCGTAGCAGATAGCTGTATTTGGGAGTTTCAACGCGCGGCTACCGTGTTGGCGAAACACCTAGATGACCGTGAATTCGTTGTCGGCGACCAGTTCACGGCTGCCGATATCCTGCTTGGAGCAACCCTCAACTGGGCGCTTAAGGCTGAAATCCAACTGATGTCGACCGTGCTTGAAACTTATGCCGATCGGATGGCGGATCGACCTGCCTTGTTGCGGGCGAGGGAACGGGAAGCGAAAGCCGCTGCTGGATAGGTCATCATTTTCCAGCGCTTCAATTGGACCAAGGGTTGTAAACGCTATCAAACGAAGACATTGACGCAATGTGGGGTGGGCTGTAAATGGTAGTATTCAAATTGAAATAAGGTCGTAATGCGCATAATCTTTTCAACAACCATGACTGAGTGCAAATGGTCGGTATTTGTCGGTGAGTTATTTTAAATGACAGGCCGTTATGGGGATTTAGCTGTAATCTAGCGGAATTAATTGAACGTTTCTAATAGGTCAGATGTGAAGATTTTCCGTGTCTGCTATCCGGATTTTTAAGTAAGTAAATTTAACTATAGCAAATTTATTACGTATTTTTACTTAAAAAAAACCATTAAATAATGGCTTAGTGAAAAAAAACGCTAAGTTAAATCAGATAAAAAATTAATAATCTTGAGCTGATTAAAGCATATTTACCCTTACCCGCTGGCAGATACCGCATCAACCATAGGCTCACATTCTATAAACTCCGTCACCTCAAGACCAAAGCCGGTAACACTTGGAATCTTGCGTGACTCGGCCATCAAGCGCATTTTCACCACTCCCAAATCTCGTAATATTTGCGCACCGATACCATAATCTTTAAGCGTGTGTTGATTGCTAACTGCTTTATCTGCTGATTTAATTGCATGGATAATATCCTCCCCTTTTTCATCGCGCCTTAACATCACAATCACGCCAGCCCCAGCCTTGCTAATCACTTGCATGGCATGCGGCAAACTCCAACTGTGGCTCACGCTACTTGCATCGAGTAAATCAAATATTGATAAAGGCTCATGCACCCTGACCAACACGCTTTTATTGCTAGAAATCTTACCTTTCACCAAAGCTAGATGGGTTTCATTGGCGGTAGAATCATAATAGGCGATCAAATTAAATGCGCCATAAGCAGTTTCAACTACACGCTCAGCCACTTTAGTAATCAAGCACTCGGTTTGACTACGATAATTAATCAAATCTGCAATGGTGCCAACCTTGAGTTGATGCAAAGCTGCGAACTCAAGCAAATCAGGCAATCTAGCCATTTCGCCATTGTCTTTTAGTATCTCGCAAATCACGGATGCAGGCTCAAGCCCGGCTAATTTAGCAATATCACAGCCCGCTTCAGTATGCCCTGCCCTCACTAGCACGCCACCTTTCTGCGCGATTAATGGAAACACGTGTCCTGGGCTAACAATATCAACCGGTCTGGCATTCACATTGACTGCAGCGAGAATTGTTTGCGCCCTATCTGCGGCTGAAATTCCAGTAGTAACGCCCTCTGCCGCCTCAATTGAAATAGTAAAATTCGTGCCCATTTTAGTGCCGTTTTTAGTCACCATAGGCGTTAGGTTGAGCTGTTTACCACGCGCTTCAGTCAGCGTAAGACAAATCAGTCCGCGGCCATGTTTTGCCATAAAGTTGATATCAGCAGCGGTCGCAAATTCTGCCGCCATCACCAAATCACCTTCATTCTCACGGTCTTCATCATCGAGCAATACCACCATTCGACCTTGGCGAATTTCTTCGACAATTTCAACAACAGGGCTAATGGAAACGGGGTTATTTGGCAGCAAACCAATAGATGGTATTGCTTTTGCTTGCTCAAAAAAATTCAAAATGACAATATTATTCATGGTTTATTCACTTGTAATGCAAGCATAGGCAGAATGATTATGGATGGATTCAAAATTCTCACATTCCACAATGTAATTTTTAACACGTGATTCATTATTAAAAGCCGTGGCAATATCACGCACCATGTCTTCAACAAATTTTGGATTATCGTAAGCGCGCTCAGTCACGTACTTTTCATCAGGTCGCTTTAACAAACCATACAACTCAGATGAAGCCTGTGCTTCCACCATCGTAATCATGTCTTCTATCCACATAAACTCATTTAGCCCAATGGTAATGGTGACATGTGAGCGCTGATTATGGGCGCCATAGGCTGAAATTTTCTTAGAACATGGACAAAGACTAGTGACAGGAATCAGCACTTTGACTTTAATATCGTATTGACCTTTATTGACCTCACCGATAAAAGTCACTTCATAATCTAGCAAACTTTTAACACCAGAAACTGGTGCAGATTTATTGATGAAGTAAGGAAAAGTCATCTCAATATGGCCGGCTTGCGCTTCAAGCCTGACCGCCATTTCATGCAGAATTACTTTAAAGCTTTCAACTGATATCTCACGCTCATTGGCATTTAGAATCTCAATAAAGCGCGACATGTGCGTGCCTTTAAAATGTTGTGGCAAATGCACGTACATATTAAACATAGCCACAGTGTGCTGCGCATCACCAGTTTTATCCTTAACTTTTACTGGGTGACGAATCGCCTTGATGCCCACCTTATCAATCGCAAGTTGGCGTACATCTGGCAAGTTTTGCACATCTTCGATTGAAAAATCTATTGGCCGATTCATTGATTAAATCTCTCAAATTATTGAATGTTTACTAATCGTTAGAATAATATTTAAGTCAAATTACGCTGTACTTAAAGCGACCTAAAATCATTCATATCCGCAATCACTTAAGTAGCACAAAAAAAGAAGGAGGCATGTGCAATCACGCATAGTGAACCTGCAAGCCTCCTTTAAAAGTGCTACTCAACGTAAGATAGGAGATTAACTTAACGTAATGCATTGTCTACTTTGGCGCAAATACAGACAATTCTCTTAAAGGATTACTCCGTTTGGATAAGTATTGATGAGGATTTCAGGCCGAAATCAAAAACCAGCTACTTAGTGATTTTGGTCATCCGTATTACGTGAATAATTTGAGTGATAATTTTAGACTTAAAATTATCAGCAAAACAAAAAACACCCATAGTTGACTGTCAGTTAAAACCGCTCAGCTACAACTGTTTGCCAAGCCTACCCTTCAGATTAAACCGCAAATCGGAAGTAACTTCTTTTAATTATCCCTGGGCCATCACTAGATGGTATCAATCATCAGGTCAGGCGGTATAGGTGGTTCGTAATCGGCTAAATACCTGTGAATTCAGCTAATTTCCCTGCACTTGCTTTAGCGTATAGCAAGCCGATGAACTGGATTGCGTAATAAACTCACCAATTACAGCATCTTTACCGCCGACATAATGCCGTTGCGGTATATTTTGTAGCCGATTGCTAACATCTGCTGGATTAAGTTAGCCAGATAATGGCGGCATCCGATAGCGCTTAGTCTAAGCGGTATGGTCAAGATTACCTGCAACTGCATCACCGCCAGAGTGACCGACTAATCGCACATTATTGGCCGCATAACGTGATTTTAGCTAACTAACTGATCAGGTTTGACTAGCGTATGAACCAAAGAGTTTGCCTCATAAATGGTGAAAATAGTACAAAATGAAGAAATAGAGATAAAAATAATAGTAAATTAAATCAAAGCATCAGTTAAATAAAATACTTAAAAATCCAGTCAAACAAAGTATGATAAATGTGATAAGTATAATAAATATGATAATATCAACTTATCAATATTATTATAAAAATTCATTATGAAAATTCTTAACTATGTCAGTCTCTATAGCCTTAGCTTGTTAACTGGCCTAATTTACGCAACTAACATTAACGCGGCAACGGCTAATTTTAACGTAACAGCAACGGTGCTAACAAGCTGTAGCGTGACTGCCACTGATTTAGTTTTTGGTAATTATGATGCCACTGTTAACAATAATACAAACATCATCAGCACAACCTGTACTAACGGTGGCACTTACACGGTAGACATTAATAGTGGTAGCAATGCTTCGAGCACCCAGCGTCGAATGAAGCTTGGGGCCACCACTAATTATCTTAACTACAACCTCTACAGTGACACAGGTCGAGCTTCTGCTTGGGCTGTCAGCACAGCACAAACTGGCACTGGATTAGCGCAAGCAATGAATGTCTATGGTCAAATACCAGCCGGCCAAGCGCTTATCTCAGGAAGTTATAGCGACATTGCAACCGTTACTATTACCTACAATCCTTAAGCTTTAACCATCCTTAGTGGTAGTTAATCGCCTCATTTATCTTTAGCATTCTAAGGTGGTAATGCTTAGTTTATCTATAACCTTAATCAGCGCTACGTTATTAATGCTTTCGACGACAAACTCGGCATCAGCTGCATCGCTTTCTATTAGCCCTACCAGTGTAGCGCTGAGTGCAAAAAAACATTCAGCTGCGCTTAGCCTCAAAAACGACGGTGATCAAACTAAAATTATTCAAACTGAACTACTTAGCTGGACGCAGCAAGATGGCGAAAATGTTTACACGCCAAATCGTGATGTTTTGGTGAATCCACCCATCGCCACACTGCAAGCGGGGCAAACACAAATTATTCGTATCGGGCTGAATGCCAATGTGGATAAAACGCAAGAGCTAGCCTACAGGCTTTACATTACCGAGCTTGCACCGCCACCTAGTGATGACGAACAGGGCTTGCAACTAACATTGCGTTTAGGGCTTGCGGTATTTGTAGCTCCGCTCGGTAAAGTTATAGATAAACAAGCATGGAAAGCGACGCGCAATGCCGAAGGAAATTTAATATTATCGATGTCTAACATTGGTAATCGCCACACTCTACTAACCAGCCTTAAAGTACTTGATGCCCGCAGTGGTGAAAAACTGACTGAATGGCAACCCAAGCCAGCGACATTATTGGCAGGGCAGTCACGTCAGATAACATTATTCATGGCACCTACTTGGCATGGCAAAACAATACGTGTAGTAGCGGGAAATGACGAGGGCGTGATTGAAAGTATTATTGAGATACAAAGCCCTATAGAAATAAAAGCCGTTATTGATAATGCCCAAGCCATCTCTAAAACTGATCAAACCAAGCAATAAGTATCATTGCACGGTTCTGAATTAACACTAAATAAAAAGCATGGCTTACTTATTCTGTATGAAAACTTATTTTTTCAGAAAAATAAGTTTTGGCATTTATACCGCCCCCATGACTCAACTGCAAAAAAATAAATGGTGGGATTTTAGCCCTTGGTCTAAAGAATCTGTCTTTATAAAAAGCCAACATCTCATATTGCCATTAAATACATGCCTCTAGCATTGGGGCCCGCTATTCATAGTATGCGTCGCTTATGGCGCTCAATCACATTAGCCTTATTTAGCATGAGTATTTGCATGATTAGCCATGCGCAAACGATGACTTATTCGCAAGCGTTGGTTGCACTAAACCCCGCTATATTAGCAACAACAAAACAAGCTGATGAATTTTGCGGGTTAAAAATGCTGATGGCGGTCAGTATTAATGGTCGCAGTGAGCTGGCGGATGAGCAAATAGTACGCCTCCGTAATGGTCAATTGGCAGCCAATAGTGCTGCACTTAAGCACTGGCGTGTAGGCGCGCCAACCGAGACGCATGTTCTTTGCGAAAATGAAATCTATTACCCATTGGATAACATTTCAGGCCTAAGCTATACAATAGATAAAGCCACTTTAACGTTGCAACTAAAAATATCAAATACGGCTTTTTTAACCAGCCGTTTTAGTGGGGATAATAAGCTACAGCCCAACCTAAAAGTATCGCCAGGCGGGTTTTTTAATTACGATTTACTTACACAAAGAAGTAATAATAATCAGCTAAGTAATGGCCTGTTCGAGGCTGGCATGTTTAACCAAAATGGCGTGGCGACGGGTACATTTTTATGGCAAGATCAAGGCACACCGCAGCGCCTAACTAGGCTAGAAACCGCATGGACGCATGATGACCCAGAGTCAATCTCACGCTTTCAACTGGGCGATGGCATTAGTCGAGCCGGCACTTGGGGTAGATCAATACGCTACGCCGGTCTGCAATGGCGTACCAATTTTGAAACGCAACCAGGCTACGTTACCTTTCCACAACCCAGCACTAGCGGTATTGCAGCGCTGCCTTCTACAGTGGATGTCTATATCAACAATATGCGTCAGCTTAGCCAAGAAGTGCAGGCCGGCCCTTTCGAAATTAATAACTTACCTGTGATTACCGGATCTGGTGAAGTAAAATTGGTTGTTAATGACTTGCTAGGCCGCCAACAGGTCATTACCCAACCGTATTATGCTAGCCAGTCGCTACTGCGTGCAGGATTAAGCGATTACTCCTATGAGGCCGGCTTTACTAGGCAGGATTACAGCAGGTTAAGCAATCACTACGGCCAATTATTTGGTGTAGCAACGCAGCGCTATGGCGTCAATGAACACTTTACCCGTGAACTACGCGCCGAGGTACAAACCAAACAGCAAACGGTAGGATTGAGCGGCGCGTATCTTTGGCCAGCTTTAGGGACTGTGCAGGGCGCGGTGGCCACAAGCCATAATGATAGCGGAAACGGCGTATTATTCATGGCTGGTATGGAGCACGTAGACCGGCAATATTCCTGGAGTATGCAAACGCAGGTGAGTAGTCCATTATTCAATCAATTGAGTTGGGTGGCGGGTAATGTACGGCCAAAAAGCCTAAGTAGCTTACGTCTAGGTCTACCTTTAGGAGAATATGGTGGTTCGCTCTCGCTTAATTACATTAACCAGCAATATTGGGGCCAGTCAGGCAACAGCATTTACGCACTTAATTACGGTAGAATTTTGTTCAAAGAATTCTACTTGATGCTTTATGCCGCACGTAGTATTACTGAAGCTAGTAATGCCAATAATAATAATAATAGTATAGGTATTAACATTAACCATTACTTTGGCGAAGGAATATCGGCGAATACACAATTCACTCGGCAAAATGCTAGCAATGACGGCACATTACAAGTCAGCAAAAACCTGCCAGATGGCCCAGGATTTGGCTATAACCTTATGGCAAAAGAAGGCGTTAATTCGCGTCAAGAAGCGAATGTTTTATGGCAAACTAGTACGGGTACTTATATGGCAGGCTGCTCACAACAGACAGGCGACACAGCGCTAAGAATTGGGGCTAGTGGCGGGGTTGCATTTTTGGGTGGCTCGGCCTTTGCCAGTCGCCGTATTACAGATAGTTTTGCCGTGGTTAATGTTGGCGGCTATCCTGATGTACAGGTCTACTACGAAAATCGCCCAGTGGGCATCACTAATAACCAAGGACTTGTACTTATTACGCGACTGCGACCTTATCAAGAAAATCAAATTAGTATCGCACCAGAAGATCTTCCCTTTGAAGCACAAATTGATGCCGTAAAATTGATACTAACGCCTGCCCTGCGTAGCGGCATTTATAGTGAATTTGCAATCACTACTGCGCGCGGTGGCACACTAGCTATAACACAAGAAGATGGTTCTTTTATACCAACTGGCGCAACCGTAAAACTACATAATCAAACAGAAGTTTTGCCAGTGGGCTTACGCGGTCAGGTCTATTTGGCTGTTCTAGACGATACCAATGACTTATTGGTTACATGGAAGCAACAAACCTGCAGAATAAATATTCAAAGACCAAGCAACGCTTCACCCATTGCCGACCTAGGCAGTAAAGTATGTAAATGGGATAATCAGCAACAAGTATTTGCTAAGCAAGCCTACAATTATGCATTAAAACTATCAACGGAAATAAGGCCATGAAGCACAAGAAATATTGCTACCTGATGCTGCCATTATTTGTATTGCCTTTGCCCGGATTTGCAGCAGCAAGTTGCACAAGTACTGCAACTCCTATCGCTTTTGGCGCATACGACCCACTTTCGGCTTCAAATGCAAATGCTACAGGGATCATCAGTCTAAGCTGTACCTCTACCAACCTTCTAAATTTGGGTCCGTCTACAGTATCTTTTGATATAACATTATCAAAGGGGATTGCTAACAGCTACGCCACTAGGCAGATGGCTAACAATATTAATACTGCAAATCGGCTTAATTACAACCTATATACCAGCACTAACTACAGTACAGTTTGGGGAGATGGAACCGGTGGTAGCTCAAAAGTATCTGGCACTGGCACATTTCCCGCTAATCTCCTAGGCATAGGTAGCAACATCGTTATAAATACCAATGTGTATGGACGCATTCCCGGCGCCACGCAACGTACTGTAAAAATAGGGAGCTATTCCGATAACATTATCGTCACAGTTACCTATCAATAGGGTATTTGCTTTATATTAACCAGTCTAATTGGGCTGGAGAAATCGTCAAACGAGCTTGTAATTTTGTAATGAAAACTGATAACAACTTCCTACTTTCTTCTGCTGCTTTAACATCAATCACTGGTCCATTAGCGGTTACCGCACAGCAAAAAGTTAAAGGCATAGAAATGGACGATACTTACCTTACTACAACTTTAGATTCAGCTAAATATCCTCAAAGTTTCTGCTGAGTTAATTCTCTGAATCAAAAGTACTATTTATTTTTTCTAAGTAAGTACAAAATTAAAAATCAGTCATGAAATACGCTTACCCATTATTTTTAGTGAAAATTTCCATGCGGTATCTTGCCCAGTAATACGCATCTAACACAGAGATTGCGTAGATAAAAATACCGCCGGCCAACTTGCCGACCATTGAGATATGTGGTTGCGCGAGATTAAAAGTAATTAACCCTAAAATAATCATGAAACAGGCCATGTAAAAGCCACGCTTTGCCGCATTATTCAGGACTTGCCCCATGCCTGGGAGCAAAATTGCAGTGAGTAGCACCCATTTTGGCGCTACTGGTTGTTGTAATTCATTGTTGATTGTCGTTGTCACTTTATTTCCCCTTAATCTGGTTTAACTTCAGCATTTTCTAGCGCTTTCCTTATCGTTATTGCTTGTTTTAATTGTTCTTCTACGGCCTCTTTATTGATTGAGGAGTTCTCATAAACGGCATTGCGCATAATGAGATACTCGCCACGTTCTGCCTGTTTAGCCAAATAGGTTAGTCTGACCATACTAGGCGTTATTAGTAATTCTTTCATTTTTAAATCTGCAAATAAATTTGGTATGTATGGTGCTAGCAATAGCAAGTCAACGGCCTGTTCTTTAAACTTAAGAATGGCGTGCTGTGGCCAACTGGGTGGAATAAATAAGTTACCGTCCCATTGCCACGAAGGGCTATAAAACTCATTGTTGGCAGGTCTTGCAATAAAGTCTAAAGTGCCATGACTTGGTTTATTGCCGGCCACCTTGATAAGTAACCATAATGGTGGAATCTTGCGCCAACCTAGCGTGTCTTCAACAATACTAAGCGAAACTTGGTATCCGTCATAAATACCATTTAGCACAGGCAAATGTGCTTTATCTTGCTTTAACTGCGCTTGTTGAAATAAGGTGAAGCAATCAGCAAATACTTGGCTACGCGCCTGTATTTTATAACTGACGTCATTCTGGTATTTCCGATACATAAACACGACCATCGCCGCGAGTAAAATTAACACCAAAATATTCATTTGAACTCCACATGTGGCAACGGTGATTACACCGTTGCCAATCTTGTTTAAAGGCTTTTTTAGTAGCAAGTTATTAAACTAATATAGCCTTTAATCTAATACCGCCATTAATCTAATATCCTTTGGGACGTGGCCAAGGCATCGTAAATTGATCGGCACGTTTTACGTATTTGTAACGACGTACCACGAACCAAATTGAGGCCAAAATATAGAACGCCATAATAGATAATAGTGAAGCTCCGTAACCTAGGAAAGTCGCAAAATAAGTAGCGCAACATAGCGTTAGCAAAGTAATGGCGGGGATAGGATGGAAAGGATGAATGTAACCACGATGGATGCTACCTAATGGCCACATTTTTCTGAACTTGATCATATTGAAAGTCATAAAGGTGTAACCAAGCAAGCCAGATAAAATAGAGAACGTGATGACTTGGTCCAATAATCCTGTAAACGCAAACGATACGGCAATTGGCACTAAAAACAGTACTGAGCGGTAAGGCGTACGGTATTTTGGATGAATAGCACCAAAGAACACTGGCATATAACGATCGCGTGCTAATGAAAACCAAGCGCGTGAGGCATCATTAATACAGCCATTGGCTGAAGCGATGGCAGCAAAAGCGGTTGCCACAAACAACATCAATTGCAATTGACTGCTACCAAGTAGCGTTGCAGCGTCATACATAGGCGTTACCGCTTGGCCTAAATATTGCCAAGGCATTAAGCCTGTTGCCACAAACCAAGTAATAGTCGCTGCCACTAGCAAAGTCATCATACCGCCCATTGTGCCTAGCGGAATAGATCGTCCGGCAGAACGCACTTCTTCCGCCGCCTGACAAGTGCCTTCAATGCCAAGGTAATACCACATACCAAACTGTAGCGAAGCAATGACGCCTATCCAGCCGTAAGGTAGTTCGGTTAATAAACCTTGATGCTGAAGCACAACTCCTTGATGCAGTGGATCCACTGCAAAAAATAAGACGATTAACGACAAGAATGCTAAAAAAGTAATCACTAAGTTAAGCGTAAGTGTGGCAAATACACCTCGGTAATTTAGCCATGCCAAAAAGGCTACAGTGAGCACCACAAAAGGCTTGGTATCGAGATTCGCATAGCCCATTACTTCTGCACCTGACTTCATTAAATCGCCCACCACCAGCGCATCGGCGGCACACAACATGGTGTACGCCATCACAAGATACAAGCCCACATTAAAAGCCATTAATGGGCCAATAATATGTTTAGCTTGTGTATATTGCCCACCCGCTGCGGCTACCGTTGAAGTTACTTCAGAATCTATCATTGCCACGCAAGTGTAAAGTAGGCCAATTACCCAGCAGGCAATTAAAGAAGCATATGCGCCGCCCTTACCTACCGTGAAGTTCCAGCCCATAAACTCACCCACTAACACAATGCCAACGCCTAACGCCCATATATGAAATGGATTAAGCACTTTAAGCATCGCAATAGGCTTGCCGCCACTCGTTATTTTTTCGCTAGCCATTATTTGCTCTCCTCTTCTAGATGCACACCGTGAACCACATCATCTTCAGCACCTTCGCGTGAGCTCATTAAATATTCTTCGTCATATTGCGAAGAAATCATAAATGCATCGACTAACATCCATACCAACATAGCCGCCGACAGGCTCCATGCGGCATACACTAAAATATCCCAAAATCCCATGATCTCTCTCCCTTGATGTGAGCAACGTTCTATTTATTATCGAATTTTTCCGCGATGACTTCACGGTATTGCTTATCAGATACGGTTAACATGAAAAAGAAATAGCCTCCCACAACCGCTATCGTGATGATTAGCATCATAGGATCTATGGTGTAGTCAAAACGGCTGTTGATTAAGGTGGCTGCTTTCTCTGGGTCGTAACCTAGTTTTATCCATTGCGCCTGTTGTATTGCATTTTGGCCTAAAGATTCCCAAGTCGCTTTTACTGCGGCAGCCGCAACTGCTGCTGCATTTTCAGCTTTAGCGGCAGCTTTAAAAAGCAAAGGCACCATTAAGCTTGCGTACACTAATACCAACACTAAAATTGTGTCAAAGATTTGACCAAACATGCCCTGATTGGGCGGGGTATAGTTTTTCTTCATAACATTCTCCTAGCGATTATTTTTAGCGGCACGATTAGCATCTAAATGCTTAAGATCTAAGCCATAGATATAATCTTTATCTTCTTTAAAATGCTTGGTCATGGCAAATACTGAGGCCGTATTAAAAAGCATCAACATAAAGCTGGCAACGTAAAGCACTAGACGAATATTAGGTTCCTGTACGATGCCAAGGATGGCAATCAATACAAAAATTACAGCCGCCCATAACAAGCCAACATCGAACCAGGCCATTAAACAATCTCGCTGATACATATCATTCATTCTTTTAGTTATATCGTTTCTCATAAAGCTCTCCCTATCTCTTAATAAAATGGAAAATCATTGAAACAATATAAGTAGTCACCAGAATGGCAGGCACAATAAATAACGCCGAGGCGATGACGTATATGTCGCTATTGAAAAACTTGGTTTTGCCGTTGCTTGATTGGTAAAAATTTTGGTGAAAGTTTTGATGAAACGACGGCTGAAAAATTCGATAAAAAATTCGGTGAAAAATGAATTGCTATTTGAAGAAATCAAATAGTTAGGCGAGTAAGCCTGTCGTGCGTAAGTCGGATGTGCGTAAATCGGATGCGAATAAAAATAGAGGGCATGCGCATTTAATATCAATGATTCTTTTACCTTATTCCGGTAGTTGGAGGTCAAATCCGACTTCAAGCAAAATAAATCATTCATTGCGCATACCCTCATAAAGCCCAAAAATTCTGGGTGGGGTGAAAACTTTAAACTATTTTAAAATTTTGTAACTCCTGGAATCCAGCTAGTACCAGCCAACGGTACTTGCGCCATAGCTGAAGCTTCTATGGTTAACGCGACCAAATCTTCTGGCTCTAAATTATGCAAATGAGATTTACCGCAAGCACGTGCAACCACTTGCGCTTCCATCGTCATCACGGCAATGTAATTGGCTAACCTATGGCCAGCTTTAATCGGGTCTAAGCGTTTCATCAACTCAGGATCTTGCGTGGTAATACCAGCAGGGTCTTTGCCTTCATGCCAGTCATCGTAAGCACCTGCCGTGGTACCTAATTTTTGGTATTCAGCTTCTAAATGCGGGTCATTATCACCAAGAGCGATTAACGCAGCCGTACCAATCGCTACTGCATCGGCACCTAAAGCAATCGCCTTAGCGACATCAGCACCGTTACGAATGCCGCCAGAAACAATCAGCTGCACGCTATTTTTACCGTTACGATAAACACCTAAATCTTGCAATGCTTTTACCGCTGGACGAATGGCAGCAAGAATTGGCAAACCTACATGCTCAATAAACACTTCTTGCGTAGCCGCCGTACCACCTTGCATACCATCAAGCACAACAACGTCTGCACCGGCTTTTACTGCAAGTGCCACATCAAAGTAAGGGCGAGTTGCACCAATTTTTACGTAGATTGGTTTTTCCCAATCAGTGATTTCACGCAGTTCAGCAATTTTAATTTCCAAGTCATCTGGACCGGTCCAATCTGGATGGCGGCATGATGAACGCTGGTCGATGCCTTCAGGCAAGCAGCGCATTTTAGCCACACGTGCAGTAATCTTTTGACCAAGCAACATACCGCCACCGCCTGGTTTAGCACCTTGACCAATCACTAATTCAATCGCATCGGCTTTACGCAAGTCATCAGGGTTCATGCCGTAGCGTGAAGGTAAATATTGATAAACTAATGTAGTTGAATGGCCGCGCTCTTCTTGCGTCATACCGCCATCACCAGTGGTTGTGCTTGTACCTGCAGCAGTTGCACCACGGCCTAACGCTTCTTTAGCTGGGCCAGAAAGTGAGCCAAAACTCATACCAGCAATAGTCACTGGTGTTTTCAAATGGATTGGTTTCTTAGCAAAACGTGTGCCTAACACTACATCGGTGCCACATTTTTCACGGTAGCCTTCTAGTGGATAGCGGCTCACTGACGCGCCCAAGAATAACAAATCATCAAAGTGCGGCAACTTACGTTTAGAGCCGGCACCGCGGATGTCGTATATACCCGTAGCGGCAGCACGCCTAATTTCAGAATTGGTATATTCATCAAACGTAGCTGAATAACGCGGCGTTGTTTGTGGCGTTTTGTGTACTGCGTCTTTTGTTTTGTCGTCACTCATTTTAGTATGCTCCTGCGTTATCGACATGGAAGTGGTAAAGGGTGCGCGCCGAACCGTATTGCTGGAAACTATCTGGGTTTACATCAGCATGGCCAGATTTAACCAATAAATCGGCTAGAATTTTTCTATCTTCTGGACTAGTGGTTTTCTCTTCGCAATCTGCACCTAGGCTTTTTACTGTGCCGCGTACAAAAATCTTAGCTTCGTAAATTGAATCGCCAAGACCTTCACCAGCATCACCTAAAATCACAAAATTTCCAGCTTGTGCCATAAACGCTGAAAAACTACCTACAGAGCCGCCAACCACAACATCAGCGCCTTTTAGCGCGATCGCAGTGCGTAAACCAGCATCGCCATCAATAATCAACAATCCGCCATTAGCTGTGGCTGCTGCCGCGTTAGAAGCAAAACCTTTGACATGCACCACACCAGACATCATGTTTTCTGCCACACCGCTACCAGCACTGCCTTCAATCGTCACTTTTGCAATTTGATTCATGCCAGCTGCGTAATAACCAGCGTGGCCTTTAATCGTTACGTCGATATCGGACTTCAAGCCCACGGCAATGTTATGTGCGCCATTTGGGTTTTCAATCACCACTGATTTTCCGTTTAGACCGCTTGCATCACCGTGAAGGAACTGATTCACTTCACGTAATGGCGTGACGTCCAAATCGAATATATCTGGGTTATATTTTAGAGTTTCCATACATACATCTCCTTAGGTGAAGGCTCGAAAACCTTCGCGTTTTTAATATCTGGCAGATGCGCCAATGAGCGGAATTCTGAAGCAATCGCGACATAGTCGTCATGCTCAGCAATAATGGCTGGCTTGCAACCAAAGGGATCGCGCACTAAAGCTAATTGATTGCTAGTACCCATCAACAAGGTATAAAAACCATCAAGTTCTTCAAAGCCGTGGTTTAACGCAGTTTCAAGATCATCGCCTTCACGCATACGCCATTGCAAATAACGGCAAGCTGCTTCAGTGTCATTGTCGGTTTCAAATTCAATGCCTTGATATTCCAATTTACGACGCAAACTGTTGGCATTAGATAAAGAACCGTTATGTACTAAGCACCAATCTTCACCAGCGGTAAAAGGATGTGCATGGGCTGGCGTAATGGCTGATTCAGTCGCCATACGTGTATGACCCACTAAGTGCGTACCTTTAAAGTTTTTAAAGTCGTAACGCTCTGCAACTTGTGCTGGGGTGCCCACATCTTTGTAAATATCCATCAATTGACCGACTGAAAGCAGGTGCAATTGTGGGTAATGCTCTTTTAACCAAATTTTTACTGTTGCTGGCTCTAAAGTCGTCGTTAGCACCGCATGGTTGGCTTTTGGCTCAACCTTAGCTTTGATGCTGAGATGTTTTTCAAAGTCATGGCCTAATTTAGTCCAATTAAAATCCGCAACACCTGAATAAAGACTGAATTTTCTTTCATCAGCGCCAACCGGTGCACCGAACATGGCCAAGCCTGCAGAATCTGGCCCACGTTCTGTCATACCAATTAACATTGGCAGCATCAGCTCGCCAATCGAGTCACGCATTTTTGGATTTCTAACCAATAATCCTACAATTCCACACATACTTTTCTCCTTACTAATTAAAGTTAAGCTCTGTATTTATTAAGCGCTGTATTTACAAATAAATACTATAAAAATCCACATAAAATCTAGAACAAAAATCTAGAAAAAATCAACATAGCGGTTAATTTCCCAATCAGAAACATGGCGCTGGAACTCCATCGCTTCTGCACGTTTGATTTTGATAAATTCTTCTGATAGAGAGTCACCTAAAGCATCGCGAATCACTTTATTACTCTCAAGTTGATCAATCGCCTCGCCCAAGCTTTGTGGCAATATTCCAATCCCTTGCTCGCGCATTTGCGCTGGCGATAAATCATATAAATTATTGGCATGACCAGCACCTGGGTGCAACTCACGTTTAACACCATCAAGCCCTGCGGCAATAACAGCAGCCGTTGCCAAATATGGGTTACAGCTACCATCAGGTAAACGTAGCTCTAAACGGCCGTATGGAATACGCACCATTGTTGAGCGATTGTTATTACCGTATGAAATATAAGCCGGCGCCCATGTTGAACCTGTTAAAGATTGACTGACGACCAATCGTTTGTAGGAGTTTATGGTTGGGCAAGCCAGCGCGGTAATGGCTGGTGCATGCGCAAGAATACCGCCCATAAAGTGATACGCTAATTTTGATAAGCCGTGACCTGTGCTATCGCTATCATCTTGGAACAAGCTTTTTGTGCCGTCACCAATCGACATATGCATGTGCATACCGTTACCTGGGCGATTACCAAAAGGCTTAGGCATAAACGAACAGATCATGCCTAATTCATTGGCAATATGGCTAGCCGCCATTTTGAACATGAGGTAGTCATCTGCGCTTCTCATGCAGTCTGCGTAGGTGTAATTAATTTCAAACTGACCATTCGCATCTTCATGATCGATTTGGTAGATATCAAGACCGGCAGCGATTAAAGTTTCAGTCAAGCGCTCCAAGAACTCAGATTGCTTAGACATACTTTTGTAGTCATAACATGGTTTTTGTAAAGTGTCGGTTTCATCGTAAGGGTGAATGCCGCCTTTTTCATCTTTACGTAGTAAAGAAAACTCTGGCTCTAAACCTGTGTACAGAATCCAACCATTTTTAGCCAATCGATCTGTTTGTGCTTTAAGTACCACGCGAGAATCGTGACCGTAAGGTTTACCCTCTACATGACCATCGCAAATAATACGGGCATAGCCAGGTTGCCAAGGCATAAGTGTTAAGGTTGATAAATCACCTACCGCCATGTAGTCCGGGCCATTAGGTGCAATACCCATACCCCAAATTGCACCACCTGCAAAGCCGGCTCCGCCTTTAAGAATGCTACCAATATGCTCCGCTGGGACAGATTTCACTTTAGCTACCCCGTGAATATCAACGAACTGAGCTAAGACATATTTAACATTATTATCTTTTAAAAACTTTTTTGCTTCCTCTAACGTTTTCATCCACTTCTCCCTGAAAATTCAAAATATCCGCAACCATAAAAATATTTAAAAATTTGTAATAAGCCATCCACATTAATTATCGACCTTGATATTCTGGTCACCCCGATATCATTTTTATAATTAGGGTCGATAAATAACGCTGCTAACTAACGCAGTTAACCATCACAGTTATCTAAGTCTGATAACAATCAATTCCAACGGCACCACCCCCTAATTCAGTCGCAATTTCTAGCATTACTTCATAAAGGTATGGACCATAAGTGCCATCACACCAAACTCTATAAATGGGTTCACCGTGTAAGGTTTGCCTAAGCACGATTGCTGAAATACCGGCGATTTGCGTCATGATTACGTCTTTAGCTGGAAGTGATTTTTCACGTAAATCTAAAGCACATAATTCAGAAAACATGTTTAGCACTTCACTACCGCTTAAAATAAAAGAGGCATCTGCACGTGGCACTTTGTAAACGCTAGGCACCCGGTTTGTATCACTGGCTAACTTATTACAAGCCAAACCACCTAATTGGTCTTCAATCAAAAATTCACTGCCACCTAATCTCAGCACCAGCGTTTTTTGATCGCACAAAGTCCAAGAATTAGGATTAGAAGGAATCGCTATTGCGTGTTCAGCCAACCATTGCGAGGCGTGCGGCCCTTTAACGCCATAACGTGAAAAGCAACTTACATCGGTCACGCCTAATGTTTTCTTTCTGGCTTGTTCAATTTCTGCACTAGCAAACGAGACAGCAGTTTTCATACCGTTCACTACATTCCATTTGGCGGTTGTTTTTAGTTGCGCAAGCGCCACTGGAGAACTTTGGGCGATTGATTTAGTATCAGATGACTGCATATCAAGCTCCTTTTTGATTTTGGATTTGATTTTTGAAAAACGGTGTTGCAACGACAGTAGCCGTGACCAAAGAACCGCTATCTGTGCGAATTTCAAAAGTTGACCCGACCTCTTTTTTAGCCGGTGTCACATAAGCAAAGCCTATGCAACGATCTAAAAACTGGCTATATGCAATACTGGTCAAGCGGCCTAAAATTTCACGACCATTAACCACCAAGTTACAATCCATAGGCATTTCACCTTTAAAATTCTCAGCTAAAACAAATGGTACTAACTGTTTTCTTAATGGCCGCTTGGCTAAAATAGCGAGGCTGCGTTGACCGATAAAATAAGGCTTGCTCATTTTTATCGCCCAGTCAGCACCAATTTCAAAAGGATTGGTTAAGCCATCAGTATCGATGCCCGGCATCGTGTGGCCCATTTCAAGACGCAACAACCGCTGTGTGTCACTGCCGAAAGGTCGTAAGCCTTGTTTTTTGCCAGCTTCTAATAATGCATTCCACACATGAGGTGCCTGCGCCGTAGGAATATGCATTTCGTAACCCATATCAGAGACGAATGCCACACGAATCAATCTAGCTTCAACACCAGCCACTTTATGTTCGCGCACGCTGCTAATAGGAAATGATTCGTATGAAAGATCAAGATCGGTAATGGTCGCTAATATTTCTCGCGCCAAAGGGCCGGCAA
>CANFZA010000029.1 GCA_947451235.1 Methylophilaceae bacterium
TCGGTTATTGCTGCTAGTCCGGTGCGGTCATGCAATAGAAAACCGTCACCATTAGAACTAAATACAAAGGGCACGGCTAAGGTTTCAGCGTAGTTTAGTGCTTGCTGCATTCCCGCACCGACGCTGTGATTGTTGTCTTTAGCTTCGATGACTGCGAGTGGAATATTGGATTTGTAGTACAGGATGTAATCTGCACGCTTTTGTTCACCGCGAGTGTGCAACTTGCCGCGCACAATGATGCGACCTTTGGTAAAGCTGACTTCTTCGCGAATCTGACTGTGTAAATCCCACCCTGCTGAAATAACGGCTGGTGTGATGTACTTGGAACAAATGTCGCGTTCTGAAAGCTTCTTTTTATCCAAGCAGGTACTCCATTATTATTTTTAATACTTCTTATATGTTTATAACACCAATTCAAACTAAAACTAATTCTATATTCAAATTTTAAAATACTTTGAACAATAAAAAAGCCCTTACGGGCTTTTTTAAATCCACTCAATTCTGACTTTTTCGCATTATGTCGATTTTATAGATAATCTATGGATGTAAGAAAATCTAGAAAATTGGGAAAAATCTAGAAATCAGTGAGAACCTACACAAACCTAAATATCTAAGTTATTAGCCCCCAGCGCATTACTTTCAATAAACGCACGCCTAGGCTCTACGTTATCACCCATTAGCGTAGTAAAAATCTCATCTGCTGCAATCGCATCGTCAATTTGTACTTTTAATAAACGACGCACCGTTGGATCCATGGTTGTTTCCCATAATTGCGATGGGTTCATTTCGCCCAAGCCTTTATAGCGTTGAATATTGAGGTTGTGTTTTGCTTCCTCTAATAACCAATCTAAAGCTTGTTTGAAGGTGGTAATTGCGCTTTCTTTTTCACCGCGTTTGATGACTGCGCCTTCGCCTAACAAACCTTGCAACATCACAGACATTTTGCTAATTTGTCGGTAGTCACCAGAACCTAAGAATTCAGCATTAATGACGCAACATTGTAAATTTCCGTGTACAAATTTATTGATTTCCAGACGATAAGCGCTGGCTTCCTGATCAAATCCTACGATGACTTCACTGCCAATAGCGCCTAATATTGGGCGTAATTTACCAGCGGCGGCCTCAGTGCTTTCTTTGGTCGCTAGGCTAATATCACCTAGATCTTGCATGGCGCGTAATACGCTTTCGTCATAATGTGATGCAATGCGACGAATCACCGCTTCTGTTACCACCATTTGTTTGGCAATCTCTGTTAGTGGCGCGCCTGTAATCATTTCGCCACCGGTTTTAGTGGTCAGTTCTGCACCTTTTAGAGCAGATTGCAATAGGTATTGATCCAGCTCTTGCTGATCTTTTAAATAGCGTTCGTCTTTACCTTGTTTGACTTTGTAAAGTGGTGGTTGAGCAATATAAATATGGCCGCGTTCAACTAATTCCGTCATTTGGCGATAGAAGAAAGTCAGCAACAGAGTACGAATATGCGCACCATCAACGTCGGCATCGGTCATGATAATAATACGGTGATAGCGTAATTTTTCTGCATTAAAATCAGCTTTGCCTATGCTCGTTCCTAGCGCGGTAATTAGTGTGGCAATTTCTTGTGAACCGATTAATTTATCAAAACGCGCTTTTTCTACGTTTAAAATTTTACCTTTAAGCGGCAAAATCGCTTGGAATTTACGATCTCGGCCTTGTTTAGCTGATCCACCCGCTGAGTCACCTTCGACTAAATAAATTTCACATTTTGCTGGGTCGCGCTCTTGGCAATCGGCCAACTTACCTGGTAAGCCCATTGTGTCCATTACGCCTTTTCGGCGCGTAATTTCACGGGCTTTACGTGCAGCTTCACGAGCGCGTGCAGCATCTACAATTTTACCAACGATAATTTTTGCATCCACTGGGTTTTCTTGTAAAAACTCAGCTAATTTAGCAGAAACCACTTCTGAAACAACCGGTTGTACTTCGCTTGATACTAGTTTATCTTTAGTTTGTGATGAAAATTTTGGATCAGGCACTTTAACGGACAATACGCAGCAAATACCTTCGCGCATATCGTCACCCATGGTTTCTACTTTGGCTTTTTTGGCAGTATCTGTTTGTTCAATATATTGATTTAAAGTACGCGTCATGGCAGTACGTAAGCCAGTTAAATGCGTGCCGCCATCGCGTTGTGGAATATTATTGGTGAAACATTGTACTGTTTCAGTGTATGAATCGTTCCATTGCATGGCCACTTCAATAATCATGCCATCTTTTTCACCCATCGCGTAAAAAGTCTTAGGATGCAGCACCGTTTTAGTACGGTTCATGTATTCCACAAAGCCCTTAATGCCGCCTGAATAAGCAAAGTTTTCACTTTTATTATTGCGTTGATCGACCAACTCAATTTTTACGCCGTTATTTAAGAAAGATAATTCACGGATACGTTTAGCTAAAATTTCAAAGTGATATTCAACTAAAATAAATGTTTCAACAGAGGCTAAAAAGTGCACTTCTGTACCACGTTTTTCTGTTTTACCGGTTAAAGCCAAGGGCGCCATTGGCACGCCACGTTGAAACTCCATTTGGTGCACCTCACCGTTGCGGTAAATTTTTAAGCGTAGCCAATCTGACAAAGCATTTACCACAGAAACGCCTACACCATGTAAACCGCCAGATACTTTGTAAGAATTTTGGTCAAACTTACCGCCAGCGTGTAGCTCAGTCATTACAATTTCTGCTGCTGAACGTTTTACCGCTTTAATATCGTCATATTTAATATCTGTTGGAATACCACGGCCATTGTCAGTCACGCTGATAGAGTTATCTAGGTGAATAGTCACTTTAATATCATTGCAATGACCAGCCAAGGCTTCGTCAATGGCATTATCTAACACTTCAAACACCATGTGATGCAGACCAGAACCATCCGACGTATCGCCAATATACATCCCTGGGCGCTTACGTACCGCATCTAAGCCTTCTAGGATTTTAATACTTGATGAATCGTAATCGGTCGATACCGGTTGATTTTCAGCCATGCCATTAGTCATTATGTGGTTTATCTTTGTATGAATATCTTTTTGTATAAATATTTTTGGTATTAATATTTGCGGTATAAATATTGTTAGTGTGAATATTTTATCTAACTATTTAATTTGTAAGTATTTTAATTTATATACGCATAGGCATCACTACATATTTGTAGTGATTATTATTTGGCACTGTAATCAAGCAACTGCTATTAGCATCTGCAAATGAAAAATTAACGGTTTCGCTACTGGTGTTATTTAACACATCAATTAAATAGGTAACATTAAAACCAATATCCAAAGCATCACCTGCGTAATCTAATTCTAATTCTTCTTCTGCTTCTTCTTGATCACTATTCGTGCTGATTAATTTTAAATTATTTGCGCTTAATACCATGCGTATGCCTCGGTATTTTTCGTTAGATAAAATAGAGGCACGTTGCATTGCCAACAACACATTGACGCGCTCAATAGTAAATGTATTTTGATGCCCGGTAGGAATTACACGGTTGTAATCAGGAAACTTACCGTCGATTACTTTAGAAATAAGTTTAATGTTGCCAAAACTGAAATTCACTTGGCTACTAGTCATTTCTACCTGTACGTCTTCTTCACTATCATCCAATAATTTAATGAGCTCAATCACAGTTTTACGCGGCAAAATTATCTCTTGTTTTTCATAATTTTGTTTTAACTCTGTAGACGTAAAACTTAATCGATGGCCATCGGTACCAACGATATTTAGGCGATTAGCAATCACTTCAAACAACAAACCGTTCAAATAATAGCGAATATCTTGCTGCGCCATTGCAAATTCAACTTGTTTTAATAAATCTTTTAATTGACGCTGGCCAATCGCAACCAAGGTACCCACGCCTTGAGTTTTAGTCATGACTGGATAATCCGCTGCTGGCAATGTTTGTAAGTTAAAACGGCTTTTTCCAGCCTTTAAGGTAATGCGACTTTCATTTGTGGCCATATTAATTTGTGAGCTATCTGGCAACGAACGGCAAATATCAAGCAATTTTTTAGCGGCAATAGTAGTTGAAAAATCACCTTCTGTTTCACTATCCACAGATAAGGATATTTGCATTTCTAAATCGGTAGCTGTTAGGAAAATTTTATTTTCTCTAGCTTCAAGCAATAAATTAGAAAGGATTGGTAGGGTATGTCTTTTTTCTACAATACTGGCAACAGAATTTAATGGTTTTAATAATGTTTCGCGGTTGATTTGTATATTCATCTTTATAACCTAAATAATATATATATAAATAATAACAATAATAATGATGCTTTTTTTTGTGGATAACTGCTTATTTAATAATAAAATCAGCTTGTTACAACCTATATTGCTGTCTTAGTAATACAATAATCTACTGTGGATTAATTGTTGGGAAAATTTTAAATTTTTCCTAAACAAGTACTTATGCTAATTCTATCCACAACAAATTCATAACTTAATCTGTTCAATTTTACTTTTAAATCTTAATTTGGTCCTTACTACAATCAATATTTAAATTATCTAGCGTGAAAACAAAAAGAGTTTAGATAATTTAACTTTGAATTATCTCAGATTCATTTTTAATATTATTTAAATCTTCTTATTAATATTACTTTCAAGTTTTAGCGCCAATATTAATTCAGCAAATTAAATCTAAAATCTTAGATTTCAACACTTACTATCACCAGTTTTATCCCAAAACATGTTTTTCATAATATTTTAGAATTTAAAAGATTTTATAACTCTTCTTATTTAACTAATTTACATATATATAAATAATAGTAATAATAATGTTGAATTTTTTTGTGGATAACTGCTTATTTATTAATAAAATCAGCTTGTTATAACCTATATTGCTGTCTTGGTAATGCAATAATCTACTGTGGGTCAATTGTTGACTAAATTTTTAAATTTTCCTAAACCCGTACTTATACTAAATCTATCCACAACAAATTCAGAACTTTACTTAATTAAATTTAGATAAATTTTGGTTAATTACAGCTATTACTTTTAAATTAATCTCTAATAACTTGTACTAAAAAGGCGATATCCCGAGTAAATGTAGGATCATTTTGTCTTAATAAATCAATTTCATCACAAGCATGCATCACCGTTGTGTGATGTCTGCCGCCAAAAGCTTCGCCAATTTCAGGAAAACTATGATTGGTTAGCTCACGAGACAAAGCCATTGCAATTTGACGTGGCCGGGCAAAATTACGAGTACGCTTTTTACTATACATTTCAGCCACTTTAATTTTGTAGTAATCAGCGACGGTTTTTTGTATGTTTTCCATCGTTACTTGCCTGCCGCGCACTGCAATCAAATCACGTAAAGCATCTTTTGCTAAATGCACATCAATGGCATGACCAGTAAACTTAGCCATCGCAATAATACGATTTAAAGCACCTTCTAACTCACGCACGCTAGAGCGAATCTGTTTAGCAATAAAAAACGCTACATCTTCTGGTAGATTTAAATTAACCGCTTCAGCCTTTTTAAGCACAATGGCTACACGCATTTCTAGCTCTGGTGGTTCTACAGCTACCGTTAAGCCCCAACTAAAGCGCGTGCGCAAGCGTTCATCTACATCAATAATTTCTTTTGGGTAGGTGTCGCAAGTAATCACAATCTGCTTTTTAGCTTCAATCAAAGAGTTAAAAGCGTAAAAGAATTCTTCTTGTGTACGTGTTTTTTTGGCGAAAAATTGAATATCATCAATTAATAAAAGATCTAAAGAGTGATATTTGCGTTTAAATTCGTCAAAAGCTTTGTTTTCGTAAGCTTTTACAACGTCAGAAACATAACGTTCCGCATGTAAATATCTTATTTTTGCGTCTGGATTATTTTTCTTTAATTCATTGCCAATTGCTTGTAATAAATGTGTTTTACCTAAACCAACGCCACCATAAATAAATAATGGGTTGTAAGCGGTACCAGGGTTTTCAGCAACCTGAATCGCTGCCGCACGTGCCAACTGATTGGCGCGGCCGGTAACGTAATTGTCAAAATTAAAAGATGAGTTTAGGCCCGAAACGTCTACAGCACTATTTTGTGCTGATTTAACAATAGCACTTGCCTTGGTTTGAAATCTTGTTTCAATGTGCTCCATTACTGGATTTATCGCAACTTTTGGGCTGTTAGTTTTAGGCGTTACCTTAGTATCTACCGCAGTTTCAGTAGATGAGTTAGATAATGTGAATTCTATTTTAATATCGGCTAATTCTAATTCATCGGCAAATTGTTCAATTTTTTTCAGAAATCGTTCTTTTACCCACTGCATTACAAAGCGATTAGGCGCGATTATGCACAGATTATTGCCTTCAGTTTTTGATTGTAAAGGTTTGATCCAAGTGTTAAATTGTTGCGTTGAAAGCTCAATCTCAAGACGGCTGAGACAAGTGGACCAGAAATTTTCCATCTGCAATGGTTTACCTTAGAATTAGTGCTAATTCGTATATAGTTAATGTTAACTATATGATTTTATTTGTTTTACTTAAAAGATATTAGCCTTAATCTTGCGCTATTAGCTGTAATTAATTTGGCTAGAACATCTCAATAACAAGCTTCGTATTTTAGCTTGTTTACCACAACTTATCCACAGGCATATGCAAGGTTTGTAAAACTAAATAAACGTTGACAACATGGTGTGTTATCGGGTCTAATAGTCGCCTTTATAGCTTTAAGCTTGCTGGAGTATTACATGAAACGTACATATCAACCTTCTAAAACACGTCGCGCCACTACACATGGCTTTTTAGTTCGTATGGCTACTAAAGGTGGTCGTGCAGTTATTGCTCGTCGTCGTGCTAAAGGTCGTAAACGCTTAGGTCTGTAATTTTAAGGCTCTTATAAAAGAGCTTTACGATGGCACTTCCGGATTGTCAGAAATAGTTTTTAATATCATATAAAACGGTTGCGAATCTGACTAATGGCGAAAACATACAAGCTTGTTAAACAAGCTAAAATGATTAAAACGGATGATTTTTCATCCGTTTTTAATTTCCGCAAACGTATTTCTACGCAGTATTTAGCGTTACACTATCAGCCAAACATTCATCAACGGCCACGCTTGGGTTTGGTGGTTGGTAAAAAAGTAGCTAAATTATCAGTCAGTAGAAATTATATGCGTCGTGTTTTGCGCGAGTTTTTTAGATTGCAGCAATATGATATTTGCAATGTAGACTTGATCGTTCGCGTGCAAAAAAAATTTACTAAAAGTGATTTTATTCAAATTAAACAAGAGTTTGATGGCTTAATTCGTAAATTAAATCAACGTGTGGGTCTTACTGATAAACTCAGTCCACCCGCTAATTGATTTATTATTTAACTGATACACACTTTAAAATTAGTGATCAACATAATGGCGCAATTACTCATTTGGATAATCAAAGCTTATCAGTTAACGTTAAGCCCCTATTTTGGTCAGCAGTGCCGCTTCTATCCAACTTGTTCACAATATGCTTTAGATTCAATTAATAAGCACGGCGCCATAATGGGTGCTTATTATAGTGTTCGGCGTTTGTCACGTTGCCATCCTTGGCATGCTGGCGGTCACGACCCAATTCCGTAAATATCTACATACTCTAAATTTATCCTAAAACTTTATACCCAACACTTTTATAAGACTGCTAATCAATTATGGATACAAAACGTTTAGTTCTATTTGTTATTTTTTCAATGTCTATATTAATGTTGTGGGAAGCTTGGCAACGTCAGCACGCCCCTGTGGAGCTTATTCCGCAAACATCTAGTGTCGCGGTCGATGCTAGTGTTCCTAGCCAAGCTAGCGGAACTGTTACTAGCGCTGCTAAAACTGATATTGCTGACAATAATGACTATAAGTTATTAACTGGCCAGCGCATCACCGTTACTACTGATCTATTTAAAGCTAACATCGAAACTATTGGCGGTGATTTACGCAAATTAGAATTGCTTAAACATCGTTCATCAGAAAATGACACCACTAATTTCATCTTGTTAGATGATGCCGGCAAGCCTATGACTTACGTAGCTCAGTCTGGCTTAATTGGTGGCGATTTACCTTCACACAAATCACTATTTACTACTACTGCAACTAACTATCAAATGCAGGACGGTAAAGATTCTTTAGAAGTGCGACTAAGTTGGGTTGGTAATGGCGTTACTGTGGATAAAATTTATACGTTCCATCGTAATAATTACGTTATTGATGTTACTTATGAAGTTAAAAACGGTTCTGCAACAGCGATTACCCCAGCTGTTTATTATCAAATTGTGCATGATAAAGATTCTAACCAAGGTTCTAAGTTAATGCCTACATTTACGGGCGGTTCTTACTTTACTGACGCAACTAAATTCAAAAAATTAGCCTTTTCAGCAATGGAAAAAGAACCCTTAAAACTGACCACTAATGATGGTTGGGTTGGTTTGTTACAGCATTACTTTGTAAGTGCATGGATTCCTAAAGACGGTTTAGCGCGCGAGTTCTATACTAAAAAGCTAAATGAGCACATGTATATTATCGGTACTAAAAGTACTTTAAGCACGGTAGCACCAGGTGCAAGCTTAACGATACCTGCGCGTTTATTCTCCGGCCCACAAACTGAAAAAGACTTAAAAGCGGCTGCGCCTGGTTTGGAATTTACTGTTGATTATGGTTGGCTGACCATAGTTGCGTCACCATTATTCTGGATGCTATCTAAAATTCAAGGTTTGGTGTCGAATTGGGGCATTGCCATTATTCTACTGACCGTTTTAATTAAAGCGGCCTTCTTCAAACTTTCAGCTACTAGCTATCGTAGCATGGCAAAAATGCGTGAATTAGCGCCACGCTTGCAGTCTATGAAAGAAAAGTTTGGCGACGACAAGCAAAAAATGCAAGCCGCCATGATGGAGCTATATAAAACCGAGAAGATTAATCCTATGGGCGGTTGCTTGCCTATCTTGGTGCAAATTCCAGTGTTCATTTCGCTGTATTGGATGTTGTTGGGCACGATTGAGCTACGCCATGCGCCATTTTTTGGCTGGATTCATGACTTATCAGCGATTGACCCGTATTACATTTTGCCTATTTTGATGGGCGCAACCATGATTATTCAAACTTATTTAAACCCACCGCCTACAGATCCACTACAGGCTAAAGTGATGAAGATTATGCCTGTAGTATTCAGCGTATTCTTCTTCTTCTTCCCAGCTGGATTAGTATTATATTGGTTAGTAAACAACGTGTTATCTATCACGCAGCAGTGGTACATCAACAAAACTATCCATGCAGAAACTGTACTTAAAAAATCTGGTGGAAAGCACTAATCCACAGCTTATGTCTAACGACACCATTGCCGCTATCGCCACCGCCTCTGGCGCTGGCGGTATCGGTATTGTAAGAGTTTCAGGCAGTGCGGCTAAGGCAATCGCTGTTAGCATTTTGGGCGCCTGCCCTGCTCCACGATACGCCGCTTATTTAGACTTTAAGCAAGTCGATGGCGAGCTTATTGATCGCGGCATTGCCATTTATTACCCAAATCCACACTCTTATACTGGCGAAGATGTACTTGAACTGCAAGCACACGGCGGCACTGCGCTTATGCAGATTTTACTTGCGCGCTGTATTGCCTTAGGCGCACGACAAGCTGAACCAGGTGAATTTACCCGCCGCGCTTATTTAAACGATAAAATTGATTTAGCCCAAGCTGAAGCCGTGGCTGATTTAATTAACGCCGCCACCACAGAAGCTGCTAAAAGTGCGGTGCGTTCATTGTCTGGCGAGTTTTCAAAGCGCATCAACACCCTACTTCTTAAGCTGATTGATTTACGCATGTTTGTTGAAGCTTGCTTGGATTTTCCTGAAGAAGAAATTGATTTTATTACGCAAGGTCGTGTGGCTGAAAAGTTAGCCGCGATTATTATTGAATTAACTTCGGTTTTTTCAAAAGCCAAACAAGGCAGTTTATTACGTGAAGGTATCAGCGTGGTTTTGGTTGGCCAGCCCAATGTTGGAAAATCTAGTTTGATGAACCAACTGGCCGGCGAAGAAATTGCTATTGTGACACCCATCGCCGGAACCACACGCGACACTATCAAAAATGCCATTCAAATAAATGGTGTGCCTTTACACATTATTGATACCGCTGGCCTACGTGAAACTGACGATGAAGTGGAAAAATTTGGTATTGCGCGTACTTGGCGAGCTGCAGAAACGGCCAATATCGCATTATTATTGGTAGATGCAGCTCACGGTATCACCAATGTAGAAGATGCGATTTTAGACCGCTTGCCGCAAGAAATAAGAAAAATTTGGGTGCATAATAAGATCGATGTGGCCAATGAAGCCGCTTTTGTTGAAGAAAAAGACCATGCGACACATATTTATCTTTCTGCTAAAACTGGGCAAGGTTTAGATTTATTAAAAAGCCATTTGCTAAAATTAGCCGGCTATCAAGATAATTCTGAAGGCGTTTTTATGGCACGTGCCAGACATTTAGAAGCGTTGCTACTAGTTGAGCAGCATTTGAATATTGCGGCTGAGCAAATAAAATCTGCAGAATTGGTGGCTGAAGAGTTAAGAATTGCTCAGGAATATTTAAGCAGCATTACCGGAGAATTTACGCCTGATGATTTATTGGGCGAGATTTTCAGTAAGTTTTGTATTGGTAAGTAATTTTTATCTAGTCAATATTATTTAGTTATTTTACTCGGTGCTTCAAAGCACCTTTTTTATTGCTAAATTATTGTTTCACGTGAAACAAATATGGGCGCAAGCTCATAAGTTTCACCTACTTATTAAGCCTTGCGGTGTATACTTTCTGCCAATTATAAAAACAAATAAGCGGTAAATATGGCACTTTCATGGAACGAAATTAAATCACGCGCAACGGTCTTCTCTAAAGAATGGCAAGATGAAAGCCGTGAAGATGCCGAAGCTAAATCCTTTTGGGACGCATTTTTTGATGTATTTGGCATCACTCGCAGACGCATTGCCAGCTTTGAAACACCGGTTAAAAAGTCTGACGGCAAAGGTGGTTTTATTGATATGTTGTGGCGCGGCCAATTATTGGTTGAACATAAATCCCGTGGAAAAAGTTTAGATCGTGCTTTTGACCAAGCTTTAGAATACTTTCCTGGGCTTAAAGAACGTGATTTACCTAAGTTTATTCTAGTATCAGACTTCTCAAAATTCAGACTTTACAACCTAGAAACCAACGAACAAGTTGAATTTTTACTCGTAGACTTATATAAGAACGTTAAATTATTTGGTTTTATTGCTGGTTACACCACGCAAATTATCAAATCCCAAGACCCTATTAACATCAAAGCTGCCGAAAGCATGGGCAAGTTACACGACGCGCTGAAAGCCGTTGGCTACAATGGGCATCACTTAGAAGTGTATTTGGTGCGCTTGTTATTTTGCCTATTTGCTGAAGACACTACTATTTTTGAAAAGCGTTTGTTTCAAGATTACATAGAAACTAAAACCAACACCGATGGCAGCGATTTAGCTCATCATCTCAACAGTTTGTTTTACGTGCTTAACCAAGCACCTGAAAAGCGCCTGACCAATTTAGACGAAAGCATTGCTGCTTTTCCGTATGTAAACGGAAATTTGTTTGCTGAGCCGCTTCCGCCAGCGCAGTTTGATAGCAAAATGCGCGAAGTGTTGCTGGATTTATGCGCGCTGGATTGGAGCATAATCTCCCCCGCTATCTTTGGTAGTTTGTTTCAAAGCATTATGGACGCCGAGGCACGGCGCAATTTGGGCGCTCATTACACCAGTGAAGAAAACATATTAAAGCTGATTAAGTCGTTATTTTTAGATGCGTTGTGGGCGGAGTTTGAAAAGCTTAAAAGTAATAAAAATCGCTTGCTAGAGTTTCACGTGAAACTACGCGGCCTCACATTTTTTGATCCAGCCTGCGGTTGCGGTAACTTTTTGGTAATTACTTATAGAGAACTAAGGTTGTTAGAACTTGCTGTGTTGCGTGCTGGCAGAGCATCTGGTCAGCAAGTGTTGGATATTCAAACGCTGATTAATGTGGATGTGGATCAGTTTTATGGCATAGAGATTGAAGATTTTCCCGCGCAAATTGCACAGGTGGCGCTATGGTTAACCGACCATCAAATGAACATGAAAGTATCAGAAGAGTTTGGTGCCTATTTTGCCAGAATTCCACTAAAAGCTACGCCGCATATTGTGTGTGGCAATGCTTTGCAGTTAGATTGGGCTGAGGTTTTACCAGCAGAGAAGTGTAGTTATATTTTGGGTAATCCGCCGTTTTTGGGTAAGAGTAACCAATCTTCGGTGCAAAAAGTGGATATGCAATTGGTCTGCGGCGATATTAAAAATGCTGGTTTACTAGATTTCGTGTCCGCTTGGTATGTAAAAACTGCTCGATACATGGATTTATGTAGGAGCGGTGCCCTCGCCGCGAAAGGTAGTGGCGCTAATCGCGGCGAGGGCGCCGCTCCTACCATTAAGGCAGCCTTTGTTTCAACTAATAGCATTACTCAGGGTGAGCAAGTTGGTGTGTTATCGAGTTGGATGTTAGCGCAAGGCGTTAAGATTCATTTTGCGCATCGCACTTTTAGTTGGAGTAATGAAGCCAGAGGTAAAGCCGCCGTGCATTGCGTGATTATTGGTTTTGGCTTGCAGGATGTTGCGGATAAAGTTATTTATGAATATGATGATATTAAAGGCGAACCGCATGCGGTTAAGGTTTTTAACATTAATCCGTATTTGGCTGACGCGCCAAACTTAGTAATGCTACCTCGTACAAATCCGATATGCCAAGTTTCGCCGATGGTGAATGGAAGCAAGCCGACGGATGGTGGAAATTTAATTTTATCAGCGCAAGATATGGCTGATTTGATTACTAAAGAACCTTTGGCTAAAGAATGGATTAAGTCTTTTGCGATGGGTGATGAATTTATTAACGGCGTAGCGCGTTATTGTTTATGGTTGGTTGATTGTCCACCGCAAACGCTACGTAGCATGCCAGAAGTACTCAAGCGGGTTGAGGCTGTAAAAGTGATGCGATTGGCGAGTAAAGATACCACAACAAGAAAAGATGCTTCAGCGCCGACATTGTTTCAAAAAATACGTTAGCCTAAATCCAATTATTTAGCATTACCTAGAGTCTCATCAGAAAGGCGTTTGTATATTCCAATTGCTTATGCAAGTGCAGATTTAATTGCAGGCGATAAATTACAAACTATTCCAAATGCCACCTTGTTTGAATTTGGGGTAATTACCAGCAGCATGCATATGGCTTGGATGCGCACAACAGCTGGTAGGCTCGAAAGTCGTTATCAATATTCTGCAAAAATAACTTACAACAACTTCCCGTGGCCAGATTGTAGGAGCGATCTTCAGATCGCGAAAGCAATGGATAAAACCACAACCGCCCCTTCGCGATCTGAAGATCGCTCCTACAAAAGCATTGAAGTTGCCGCACAGAGGGTACTAGATGCACGTGCTATTCATGCCAAAGCTTCGCTGGCAGATTTATACGACCCACTCACCATGCCAGTTAATTTATTCAAAGCGCATCAGCAATTAGATAAAGCCGTTGATGCCGCTTACGATTACAAAGGCGCAAATACCGATGCCGCACGTGTGGCGTTTTTGTTTGAGCGTTATCAAGAAATAACTAGTTTATTGCCGATACAGCTTAAGCCTAAAAAACTTAAAAAATAAAGTAGGAGCGATTTTATTCGCGATAAGCAAAGAGGCTTGGCGCTAAAATATTAACTATCAACAAAGATCATCGTGAATATATTAGCGCCTACAAAAGCGCATGCTTAAATTAGTGCTATGTTTCACGTGGAACATAGATTTATGTTGTTACGCGAAATGCCGCTAAATACTTTACGTAAAATCATAAAGCTTTCAATAGCGTTGTAGGAGCGAATTCATTCGCGAAATGCAATGATGCTAAACGCTCGAATATTTTCCTACGCTTAAATCTATCAAGAATAAATTCGCGCCTACATAAAATTCAGACGTAAAAAAAGCAGTGTTTCACGTGAAACACTGCTTTTTTATTTTGCGAACCACGCGCTACTGAGCGCGTAAGGTTTGCTAAACGTTATTTTTTTGCTTTTGCTGTTGGTGTTGATTCAGTTAGCAAATAAGTAATGTAGTTTGCTTTTTGTGCTGGCGTGCAATCTACACCTAAAATGTCATTACAATGCTTAGTGAATTTACCTTCAACTTTATCGTAATCGCTAAAGCGTTTAGCGTTAACCACTGGTGAAAGTGGTTTAATCGCTTTACCTGTTGCAATATGTTTACCAACGTTAGCTGGGTTTGCTGTGTGGCATGATGCACAAGCCACTTCTTTACCGCTTGCCGCTTTTACTTTTTCATTGAAAAATGTTTTACCGTCAGCCGCTGAAGCAACGAAATCTGGGTTGCCACCTTTTGCAACTGTAGTGTAAATGGCCGCTAGTTTTTCTGCGTTTGCAACGCTAGCTTGTGCAGAAAAGGCTGTAAGGCCAAGTAATACTGCTAATGCAATGTTTAATGTTTTCATTTAATGCTCCGTTTCTAGGTTAAAAATGTTGGTTAAGGTAATTGGTTAAAGTTGAGTGATGCCCAATATTATGCCAGCTTTGTTAATGAATTATGTATATCATTTTTCAGTGTGTAATTATTCCAGTAAAGTAGGTAATAAATCAACTGTTAAAACAAGCTTTTGCATGACTAAACTAGGCAATTCCAGTAAAATCTAATTCTTTGAAATATAAGCGTTAAATGATGTCAAAAGCAGAACATAAGTACCCAGATATTTTTGATGTGATTGTGGTTGGTGGTGGTCATGCCGGCACCGAAGCTGCACTTGCCAGCGCAAGAATGGGGCAAAAAACTTTATTGCTGACGCATAACATTGAAACGCTGGGCCAAATGTCTTGTAACCCAAGCATAGGCGGCATTGGTAAAGGTCATTTGGTTAAAGAGATTGATGCGCTAGGTGGCGCAATGGCTGCCGCTACCGATATTGGCGGTATACAGTTTCGCATATTAAATTCAAGCAAAGGCCCTGCTGTTCGTGCCACGCGCGCGCAAGCTGATAGAGTTTTGTATAAAGCGGCAATACGACACAAGCTGGAAAATCAGCCTAACTTGTGGCTTTTTCAACAAGCGGTAGATGATATTATTTTAGACGGCGATACAGATTCGCCACGTGCCGCTGGTGTGGTGACGCAAATTGGCTTGCGCTTCGCTTCAAAAACCGTGGTGTTAACAGCGGGTACTTTTTTGGGTGGCCTAGTGCATGTTGGCTTGCAAAATTATAGCGCTGGACGTGCGGGTGATCCTCCGTCAATTTCTTTAGCTGCGCGCTTGCGCGAAATCGGTTTGCCAGCTGGTCGCTTAAAAACCGGTACGCCACCACGTATTGATGGCCGCAGTATTGATTATTCTGTGATGCAAGAGCAACCTGGCGATAATCCTGTGCCTGTGTTTTCATTTTTAGGTAATGTTGCGCAGCACCCTGCCCAACTACCGTGCTGGATTACCCACACCAACGAGCGCACGCATGACATTATTCGCAGCGGTTTAGATCGCTCGCCTATGTATACCGGCGTGATTGAAGGCGTAGGTCCGCGCTATTGCCCAAGCGTAGAAGATAAAATTCACCGCTTTGCGGATAAAGATTCGCACCAGATATTTTTAGAGCCTGAAGGGTTAAGCACGCACGAAGTGTATCCAAATGGTATTTCAACCAGCTTGCCTTACGATATTCAACTGGCTTTAGTGCGCTCGGTTAAAGGTTTGGAAAACGCGCATATTATGCGTCCGGGTTATGCCATTGAGTACGATTACTATGATCCACGTGGCTTAAAAAACTCACTAGAAACTAAAACGGTTAAAGGTTTATTTTTTGCCGGGCAAATTAATGGCACCACTGGTTATGAAGAAGCGGCTGCGCAAGGTTTATTAGCGGGTGCAAATGCTGCACTTTTATCCCAAGGTAAAGACGCTTGGTGCCCTGCCCGCGATGAAGCTTACATAGGCGTCATGGTGGACGATTTAATTACTCGTGGTGTAACTGAGCCATACCGCATGTTTACTTCTCGCGCAGAGTATCGTTTGCAATTGCGCGAAGATAACGCCGATATGCGCCTGACAGAAATTGGTCGAAAATTAGGCTTGGTAGACGATGTGCGCTGGGAAGCGTTTAGCCGCAAACAAGAAGCCGTGGTGCGTGAGCAAGAGCGCCTTAAAAAGACTTTTGTACAACCGGCTAATTTAGATGCAGAAAAAATGACCGCCTTATTTGGCAAGCCGCTAGAGCATGAATATAGCTTATTTGAATTATTGCGCCGCCCAGAAGTAAGCTATGAGGCGGTATTATCTTTAGGCGAAGATGGTTTAGGCGAAGCAGCACCAGAAGTGCGTGAGCAAGTAGAAATTGCCGCTAAATATCAAGGTTATATTGATAGACAAACCGATGAAGTGGCACGTAGTCGCGGCCAAGAAAATACCAAATTACCGGAAGATTTAGATTACCGTGAAATTCATGGCTTGCCCATCGAAGCGCAACAAAAACTCAATGCACAAAAGCCTGAAACCATAGGTCAAGCTGGTCGAATTTCTGGCATTACGCCAGCGGCTATTTCGCTATTATTGGTTTACCTAAAACGTAAATCACGCAGCAAGCCAATAGAACAAGCCGCATGACTTTACAAGAAACACTAAAGGCCAAGCTACAAGCTGGTTTGTTAGAAATGGGCTTGCATATTAGCGATGATAAGCAAGAAAAGCTGATTGCCTATTTATTGCTGATTGATAAATGGAACAAAGTGCATAACCTCACGGCCATTCGCGACCCGCTAACGATGGTCACCCTGCATTTGTTGGATAGTTTAAGCGTGTTGCCACATGTGCAAGCCTTAGCACCAAAAACCTTGTTAGATGTTGGGGCGGGTGCTGGTTTGCCTAGTATTCCTTTGGCGATTTGTTTGCCAGATTTGCAAGTGACGGCGATTGATTCTGTGCTGAAAAAAACCAGTTTTATGCGCCAAGTAAAAGGTGAGTTAGCGTTAACTAACTTTCAGGTTGAATATGGTCGCGTTGAAGTTTTAAAAGCAAAACAACCGTTTGATGTGATTATTTCACGCGCGTTTTCAGAAATTGCTTTGTTTATTAAACTCACCCAGCATGTGTTGGCTGAAGGTGGGCTGTGGTTAGCGATGAAAGGCGTAGTGCCTAGCCATGAATTTGAAAACCAAGATTTTAAGAAACTGGGCATAACGCCCAGTAAAATTGAAGTGCTTAAGGTAGCCGGCTTAGACGCAGAGCGGCATTTAGTGTTTTTGCAAGCTTAGCGCTTTGTAACGATGGCAACTTGAAAAAATGGCAACTTATAAAAAATGACCGTTCTTAAATCCGCATTTAAAAATAATTAAAACTAAAGTGAATATGAAAATATTAGCCATTACCAATCAAAAAGGCGGTGTAGGAAAAACCACTACCTGCGTCAATTTGGCCGCCAGCATGGCTAGTTTGGGCAAAAAAGTCCTACTCATAGACCTGGATCCGCAAGGCAATGCCAGCACCGGAAGCGGCATTGATAAAGCGCATCTTAAGCATAGTATTTACCATGTTTTAATTGGTGAAAAAACCTTGGCCGAAGTAATCTTAACCAGTGAAAAAGGTGGTTTTGATATTGCACCAGCCAACCGTGAACTGGCCGGTGCCGAGGTAGATTTAGTTAATGAGTTGGCGCGCGAAACTCGCCTGAAAGCAGCAATTGCTAAGTTGGTGAATATTAATGGCGCGACCGTTTACGATTACATTTTGCTAGATTGCCCGCCTGCACTCAATTTAGTCACAGTAAATGCTTTAACCGCCGCCAATGCGGTAATGATACCGATGCAATGCGAGTATTACGCGTTAGAAGGTTTGTCTGATTTAGTTAGTACCATCAAAAAAGTACGTGCGCGATTGAATCCAATCTTAGAAATTGAAGGCTTGCTACGCACACTGTTTGATAATAGGAATATGTTGGCTAACCAGGTTTCTGATCAGTTAATTAGCCATTTTGGCGATAAAGTTTATAAAACCGTTATTCCTCGCAATATTCGCTTAGCGGAGGCGCCAAGTTATGGCGTGCCTGTGCTTAGTTACGATAAAAACTCTAAAGGCTCGCAAGCTTATATGGATTTAGCACACGAGATTAACGATAAACAAAATTTAAGCAGAGAGAGCCAAAATGGTTAAATTAAAGGGGTTGAATAGAGGTCTAGGTCGCGGCCTAGATGCATTGCTAGCTGGCGACATGGGCAGCGTTGGCGAGGCGGATTCGCTTTTGATGCTAAAACTAACGCAGTTACGTCCGGGTAAATATCAGCCACGTAGCTATATGGATCAGGCGGCTTTGCAAACTTTGGCTGATTCAATCAAAGCACAAGGCATTATGCAGCCAATTTTGGTGCGGCAGCTAAACGACGGCTTATCTGACGAGCAAAATTACGAGATCATCGCTGGTGAAAGACGTTGGCGCGCTAGCCAAATGGCCGGCTTAGAAGATGTGCCCGTTTTAGTGCGTGAAATAGAAGATGAAGCCGCGCTAGCCATGGCGTTGATAGAAAATATTCAGCGTGAAAATTTAAATCCTTTAGAAGAAGCGCAAGGGATTAAGCGTTTAGTCGATGAATTTGCTATGACACACGAAAAAGCGGCTTTAGCAGTTGGTCGCTCACGCGTAGCGGTTTCTAATTTGTTGCGATTGTTAAACTTATGCGCACCTGTACAAGAAATGTTGATGCATGGAAAACTCGATATGGGTCATGCGCGTGCGCTCATTGGCTTAGAAGGTGCTCAACAAGTGATGCTAGCTGAACAAATTATGCAAAATAATTTTTCAGTGCGAGAAGCAGAAAACTTAGTTAAATCACACAATGGACCAGCGGCTACCTGGCAAGAAAATAGTACGGAAAACTCAACTCAAAATACTACGCAACAAGTTTTACCTAAAACCTATACAAACCCTGACGTTTTAAGGCTGCAGGAGGCGTTAAGTGATAAATTAGGTGCAGTAGTTAATATTAAATCTGCTGCAAATGGCAGCGGATTGCTGAAAATTAGTTATGCTAACTTAGATCAGTTAGATGAAATCATCGCTAGAATTTCACGTTAATGTCACATTAAAATCATATAAAAGACATATTAATATAACAAGAAATCACGAAAATAATGCGCTAAGTGTTTCATTTTGCTTAAACTTACCCCTTGACTAAAAAGTGGTAATAATTCAAAATCGCGGACTTTGCAGCATCAAGCATTAAAAAGTATTAAGTAACCGCATTTAAATTAACTGGGTTTAAGACATTGTCAGCATCCATCACCGCAGATGTTTTTAGTAAAATGCTTAAAATTCAGCTAATCGCAACAGTTGCGGTAGCGCTTGTTTTACTCGCTACTTCAGGTTTGCATGCTGGTATTTCAGCAATGTTAGGTGGTTCAGCAGTATTAATAGGCGCTTCTGTTGCATCATTAATCGCAAAACGCGGTGCTAAAAATGAAGATCCAACCGCAATTTTGGTGAATTTGTTAAAAGCTGAAGCCGTAAAAATTATTATGATTATCATTTTGTTAATCATTGTGTTTAAAGTCTACACGCAGTTAGTGCCATTTGCGCTTATTGCCGGTTTAGCCGCTGCAGCACTGTTTTCTGGTGCTGCATTGAGTAAGTTAAAAGTGTAATCAAAAATTCTTGTCAGTTAAATGACGTAAAGTAAACTTTAGTTAGAGTAAAAATTAGATTATGTCTACAGAACACGCAGAACAAGCCCTGACCCCATCAAGCTACATTACGCATCACCTAAGCTTTAACGCTAAACCTATTGGTGACGGCAGCTTTTGGGTGCTCAATTACGATAGTTTTATTATGTCTGTATTGCTAGGTATCGTTGTTATGGGTTTAATTTGGTGGGTAGCTCGTAGTGCAACGACTGGTGTTCCAAGCAAGGGTCAGGCCTTTGTAGAGCTTATTTTCAGTTTTGTTGATGAGCAAGTCAAAAACATTTTTCACGGCAATCGTCACAGCTTTATTGCACCAACAGCACTTACCGTGTTTTTATGGGTATTAGCCATGAACGCGATGGACTTCTTGCCTGTAGATGTGATGCATCATTTTGTCTATGCGCCTCTAGGCCTAGAGCACTGGCGCAGTGTTCCAACGTCTGACATCAATACTACATTCGCGTTAGCTCTAGCAGTATGGATATTGATGATTTACTTTTCAATCAAAGTAAAAGGCTTGGGCGGTTGGATTCATGAGTTGTTTTACGCACCATTCGGTGGCGCTAAATTCTTTAAACCAAAAAGCGCTATAGGTTTTGTTGGCCTGCTATTAAGTCCTCTACTGTTTGTTGCTAACTTTGCCTTCAACATCATTGAGTACGTTTCTAAGCCACTGTCACACTCATTACGACTATTTGGTAATATGTATGCTGGTGAGGTTATTTTCTTACTGATCGGTTTGTGGGCAGCTACAGGTTTAACTGGTACGATTTTTGGCGCGATTTTAGGTGCTGGTTGGTCAATCTTCCACATTTTAATCGTAGCATTGCAAGCGTTTATTTTCATGATGTTAACGGTCGTTTATTTGGCCATGGCGCATGAGTCACATTAGTTTTTGTAGTTTGTTTCAGCAGTTTTGTTTTTATAGTTTGTGGTAGTTTTTTAATTTTTTAAAGGGTAATAAAATGGATAACTTACAACTTTTTGCAATGATTCAAGCCTACACAGGCGTTGGTATTGGCTTAATTATTGGTCTAGGCGCTGCTGGTGCTTGTATCGGTATTGGTATTATGTGTGCTAGCTTCTTAGAAGGCGCTGCACGTCAACCAGAAATGATTCCACAATTGCAAGGTAAAGTATTCTTGCTATTAGGTCTTATCGATGCTTCATTCATTATTGGTGTTGGTCTAGCAATGATGTTTGCATTTGCTAACCCATTATTAAGCGCTGTTACTGTAGTTGCTAAATAATTAAGTTTTAGTTTGAGCTCAGTTAAGTTTTTCGGCATAAATAAAAGTCCAAAAAAGTTTTTGAGCTCTATTTAACGACTTAAGATTTTTATCACTTATTAACAATGGATCGAAAATGAACATTAATTTTACACTGATCGCACAAGCAATCGCATTTGCTGTGTTGATTTGGTTCACAGTGAAATTCGTTTGGCCACCGCTATTAACAGCGATAGAAACACGCCAAAAGGAAATTGCTGATGGTTTAGCTGCAGCACAAGAAGGCAAAAGTGCTTTAGAAGTTGCCGCTAAAAAATCAGAAGTTACTTTGAACGAAGCCAAGCAAAAAGCGAGCGAAATTATTGGACAAGCTGAAAAACGCGGTTCACAAATCGTTGAAGACGCTAAAGGCACAGCCAAAACTGAAGGTGATCGCATTTTAGCGGGTGCTAAAGCTGAAATCGACCAAGAAGTTAACCGTGCTAAAGAAGGTTTACGTTCGCAAGTATCTGCTCTAGCAATTGCCGGTGCTGAAAAAATATTGCGTAAAGAAATTGACGCAAATGCACACAGCGAAATGTTAGCTAAACTCGCTGCAGAACTTTAAGGACACGACATGGCTGAAATATCAACCATCGCAAGACCTTACGCTGTTGCTGCTTTCAACCTTGGCAAAGAGCAAAATGCACTAGCCAAGTGGTCTGAAATGTTAGGCTTTGCAGCTGCCGTCGCAAACGACGCGCAGATGCAGGCTTTTATTCAAGATCCGAAAGTCATCAGCAGTGAATTGCAAAACACTTTTTTACAAGTGTGTGGCGATCAACTTAATGAGCATGGCCAAAATTTGATTAAAGTGTTGGTTGAATATAACCGCATGGATATCTTACCTGCCATCACTTCTGCTTTTGAAGAGTTGAAAGCGCAAGATGAAGGCGTGTTAGATGCACAAATCATAGCGGCGGCTAAGCCTAGCGCGGCAGAAGTTAAAGATTTGGTTAAGCGTTTAGAAGTTAAGTTTGGTAAAAAAATTGAAGCCAAAGTTTCTGTTGATTCAGAACTCATTGGTGGCATTAAAATTATTGTTGGCGATACCGTGATAGACGCGTCCGTCAAAGGTCAGTTACAGAGTTTAGCGTACACGCTTTCGGCATAAGGCCATTCGCCTTAAGTCAATGACTTAACTTAGGCAAAGAAAATTAGGAGCAACAATGCAGTTATCTACATCAGAAATCAGTGAGCTGATTAAAA
>CANFZA010000030.1 GCA_947451235.1 Methylophilaceae bacterium
AATTAAAGCCTAAATACTGCAAATGTGCATTGAGCAAATTAAAATGATTCGCTTCTTCAGCAGCCACTTTCAGCCAATCGGCATAATATTGCGTAGGCATCTCGTTAAAGCGCCAAATAGCATCTAAGGCCAAATTAATGGCGTTAAACTCAATATGCGCCAGCGCATGCACTAAAGCTGCGCGACCTTCAACAGTATTCATGGCGCGACGTTTGACTAATAACGGCGCAATTAAGATCGGCTTTTCAGGAATGCCGGGGATGTTAGCAACGGTGGTGATTATCTGCTGAGTATCTAAGCTAATTTCACCCGCTAGCCAAGCCAAAGCTAGCGCAGCGGTGGCCTTAGCCTTAATAGCCGGGCTAGTTTCCGCCAATAAATCCAAGCTTAATTGGCGGAGTTCTAAAGTTAATGTAGCTGTAGTCATTGTAAAATTGTTAGTTTAGGTTTTATTTAAAAGCTGCAGTTATTGCAAAGAAATAAAATCTAATTCGCCCGCCTTCATATCTGGCACCATCAGCGTTTTTTCATCTTTGGTCAGTGCAATATCAGCTGCGGCTTGATAACCAGCTTTGATTTCTTTCACTTCACCTGCTAGATTAACGCTAAACACTTTGCCGTTTTTCCAGTCGCTCACAAACATACTGCCGTTGGCATGATGGACTAAACCATCACCGCCGCCAAAACCTTCAGCCACATCATTAAGCACTTTTGTTTTCATATTGTAGCTGTATAAAACACCAGAAACGAAATCGACTTCCATCAGCACTTCACCAGAATCGTCCATTAACAAGCCATTAGGCGCTAATATGCGCGCATCTTGTTTGCCGTTAATCACTAAAGCTACTTGACCTTGCGCATTGATTCTATAGATGGCACCGCCAACCCCTTTTAGATCGCCGCTATCGCTTACATATAAATTGCCGGCAATATCCGCTTCTAAATCATTTAAAAATAGTGGCATTTCAGGAAAAGCAGTCGCCGCCGCAAACACTTCAATACGCCCTTGCTTTGCGCCCGCCAAGTCTATTTTTAACACGCGTTTATTATCTGCCACATACAAATATTGGCCGATAATCGCCAAGCCTTTTGGGTCATCTAAGCCAGTTGCAAATATGCTGGCCTTGCCATGTTCAATCACTGTAATTTGGCCGTCACCATCTTTGCCGAAACCGTTAATTTCAGATACGTAAATTTTGCCGTCTTTGGCCTGCACTACTGATTCTGGCATTTTAAGGCCGGTAATTTTCTGCATTACAGGTTGCGGGCTTTTGACATCTTGGGCACAAGCCACATTCGTCAATGCAAGCAAAAGCACACTCACTACTAGATTTTTTTTCATCATTTACCTTCTTGAGTTTAATTTAATTTGGATTTAATTTACGTTAACTACGATTATAAACTTTAGTCTATTAGCAACCAAAAATAGATCATTTTTTCAGTTGAACGTTAAACATTAACTTTAACTTTAACGTTATTGCCTTAAATACTTCAGTTTTTGTAGAAAGTCGTCTTGTAGGCTATTGAGTTCATGTAGCCGCTCAAGTGCTTCAACTTCGTTGCCATTATGTTTAAGTGCTAGCAATTCTTCGGCCAGTGCATGTATATTCAAATGCACTTTTTCAATAGCCTTATAGGCAGGGTTGCTAGCACTTGGACTAAGCAACTCAGCATCTAGCCATTTACCAAACCGGCAATCATGCTGATTTAGCGATGGGCGCGACCTAAGCTCCCCCCTTAATATAGTGGCTAATTGCCGATAGCCAGGCGCGATGATCTACAGCCGCATAAACCAGAGACAAATCATTACGACTTACCGTCGCCTGCTCAATCCATACTTCCGCTGGTTTCCATGTAGCTACCCAATTTGGTATATCTTGCGCGGACATAGGCGGCGCTATGCCGTAACCTTGGGCGAGCTCACAACCGAGTTGTAGCAATACGGTGCCGTGCTCTATTGTCTCAACGCCTTCGGCAATCACTTCACGGCGGAATGCTGCAGCAAGACTAATTACACCTTCTAGAATAGCTAAATCATCTGGGTCATCTAGCATATCCCGCACAAAGCTTTGATCAATTTTAAGCAAAGCAACTGGCAATTGTTTTAGATACGTCAGTGATGAATAGCCAGTACCAAAGTCATCTAAGGCGAAATTAATTTCCTGCAACTGACAGGCCTTAATGATTTGAGAAACTTTAGCAACATCTTGCAAAGCGCTGGTTTCTAATATCTCTAGTTGCAGATCAGCGGCATTTACATTGGGATGCTCGCCTAGAAGCCCACTCAGGCGTTGCACAAAATTATCCTGTTGCAAATGTGATGCGCTAAGATTAATGCTCACTGGTATAGTCAAGCCTGCCACCTGCCATAGTCCAATTTGTGTCAGTGCAGCACTTATCACCCACTCACCAACCTCAATAGCTAAGGGATTATCCTCAATTAATGGCAGAAAGATTAAAGGGGCTAGCAATCCTTTTTCAGGGTGCTGCCAGCGGATAAGAGCCTCAACACCGATCACTGTGCCGTTACGCATATTCACTTTGGGCTGGTAATGCAAAACAAATTCACTATTATTTAAAGCCTGACGTATACGCTCTAAGTTTTCGTTATACCCTCGCACGTTGCGATCTTGTTCCGCATCGAATATTTTATAGCGATTTTTACCCTCTTGTTTTGCTAGATACATCGCCTGATCAGACTGGCGTAAAAGCTTATCAGCGTCGACATCTTCTGCCTGCGGATAAAAAGTAACCCCTAAACTAGCCGTCACTTCAAGCACTAAACCATCAAAATGTACAGGTTGTGCGGCAGCCTCAATCAGCCGACTAAGCATGAGTTCGCTGGCATCAGTATTATCTAAATCTAGCAATACTGCTACAAACTCATCGCCGCCGATACGAGCTAGCGTATCACTTTCTCTCAAGGCCATTTTCATACGGTTAGCCACTGTTTTTAACAAGTGATCTCCAGCCGCGTGACCGTGTGTGTCATTGATAATTTTAAAAGCGTCTAGATCGAGAAACACTACCGCCAACTTTTGTTCACGACGTTGTGCCTGTGTCATTCCTTGGCGTAAGCGGTCTGCCAGTAGCACACGATTAGGTAAACCAGTCAGTGTATCGAAGTGAGCGATATTCTTTAGCTGACTTTCATGTTCTTTAAGTGTGGTGATATCTGAAAACAAAGCCACGTATTGTTGAGTGTTACCTTGAGAATCTTGCACGGCACTTATGGTGAGAGTCTCCGCGTAAATCTGCCCGCTCTTATGACGATTCCAAAGCTCACCGTTCCAGTGTCCATATTCAAGTAACTCTTTCCACATAAGCTCGAAAAACTCTGCACTTTGACGGCCTGAGCTTAGGATACGTGGATTTTCTCCTAGCACTTCTTCACGGCTATAGCCGGTAATCCTAGAGAACGCTTCATTAACCTCAATAATAATGCTATTGGCGTCTGTGATCATAATGCCTTCACGTGCATGACTAAATACGCTTGCAGATAACTGCAACTTAGCTTCAGCTTGCTTGCGCTCTGTGAGATCTGTATTGGTGCCAGATACCCTTACAGGCTTACCTGTGGCATCGCGCAGAATAAAACCTCTGGAAAATACTGGCACATAATGACCATCTTTGTGTCGCAAGCGAAATTCAATATCATAAGTTTCAGAACCAGATTTAACCACGTTATCGAAAGTCTGATTGACCCGTAACTGATCATCTGGATGTACGATATTTTCCCACAGACTTGCACCTGTCGGCAGTTCGTCTGTTTCATATCCTAACATCGCCCACCAGCGTGGTGAGTAATAGAGTTCACCAGTTTCAAGATTCCAATCCCAAGGCGCATCACCAGAACCCCGTAACACTAATTGCAGTCGCTCCTCAGATTGCCGAACGGTATTTTCAGCTTGTTTACGTGCTGTAATGTCGCGAGATATACCAAAAATGCCGATGACAAGCCCTTCACCATCACGCATAGGCCCTTTAGTCGCCAAATAAGTCCGTTCACCATCTACGGTAGTTACAGTTTCCTCGTGAGTAATGATCTTATTTTCGGCAATCACTCGTAAGTCATTAGTACGTACGATTGCCGCTTCTGCTGGTGAAAATATAGCAGAATCATCCTGCCCTATTATTTGTTCAGGCGTTTTAGCTAAAATCCGTGCGGTTTCTCTATTGGCCAGTAAGTAACGGCCATCAAGATCTTTGACATAAATGGCATCTGTTGAATTATCTGCCAGGGTAAGAATGAGTTGATTATCTTTACTTTTGAGCGACTGAAACTCAATGCGCTGAGATTTATTTCGTTGCCTCCAGAGCAAAACCAGCACCAACATGAGAGAAGGTGTGAGCACGAGTGTCAGTAATTCTATCCAGCGAAAGTAGGTTATGGTGCTTAAAGATATCACTGAAAGATCCATATGCGGGCTAGACAATATTGATTAGGATTAATGACCATCGCTGCGAGACATTCATCATTAAAATGTACCGTAGGACTAACTATACACTAGTATAAGCGCAATAAACTTCAGCGTAAGTCTTTTAAAACTGATTGATCTGATAAATAAAACATCTAAACAAGCTGAAAATTAAATCGCATAGAATACTTATATCAAGGTTTCCAGCAGACTAATCAATAGAGCACAACCATTATTAGGTCGTTATTTTACAACCGTAGTTTCAAAGCAGCTATTTCACATAAGCAATCTTATATTAAATTATTGTTACCTTAATAGAAATTAATTTTGCTATCTTCTTGTGCACCTATCATACCGCAAGGTAGATTTTTTTGCGGCTCAGAATTTTCAGCAAATTGGTTCAACTGTAATTTTTTGATTAATTCTTGCATAGCTAAACCATAAACTTTATTTAAGTGATACTTAATCACGGTATCTACACTATTAAAACCTTGCTGTTGCGCTTCGCCCACATAACGGCCTAAAAGATTGCCACTACCGGAATAAACCGTTGCCACTAATTTACTGTGATAAACACGTAATTGGGGATTGTAAAATAAATGCGGCTTTATTTTGATAATCGTGTCCGCAGTTTCATTTGCAGTGCACATCGCAACCGCACCCAATTTAGCTTTAAGCGCATCCAAAGCGATAGGTGCCACCAATGGCCCTTGCTCGAACCAATAGTCATAATATGGATGTAATAAATGTACGCTGTAGTTGTAATCGTTTGGGCTAATATAAAGCAGAGTATTTGACTTTACTCCTTCAGCTTGCACGTTCGCTGATAAAGACATTACACCAACAAATAAATACGTTATTACTTTGATTATGTATATCATCATATTCACCTTATAGACATTTAATTAATTGATTACTAAAAAATTCCGCACCTACGATATTGAGTCTTAGGCATCAAAAACTAGTGCATTCATCCACAAATTATCCAAAGCAGACAATTCGGTGCTGCAAATAGTATCCAAGTGCTTCCAATAATGGCCTGATTCTATATAAAAAGCTAAGTCCTGCTCTCGCTTAACAGCCTGATTAATATGCGCCATATCAAACATTTGGTTAAAATTATTTGTATGCCGTTGATAATCATCCTGATTAAACTGCTCAAGCGCTTCAATAGAGACTCTCGGAAATATCATTCTAGATTCCTCAGCAATAGATAAATTAATACATAAACATTGCTGTTGCGACGCTATATAAAATAGCCTTGTTGATTTAGCTTCTAAGGATTGCAAAGTGACATCATCTCTTAACGGATCAGCAACCCCAGTTCCATAAAAATGCGTGGCCTCACCTGTGGTTGGGTAAACCATATCACAGCCAATAAAAGCTAAAATATCCGGCTTTAAAGCACCCAATGCCCAATAGGCCGAGGTAAAAGCCATTGTTCCACCCGCATAGACAAAACCGCCATAGGTATTTTGAATCGGCACATAATCGTTGGCGGTAATAATGGCTTGATCTTCTGAAATAACTTGAGGTCTTTTTGAGGCGAGAAAGTCATCAGGGTGAATCAAAAAGTCCCAATCATCACGGACTTTCCAGGCATTATTAATGGCGATTATCTTGCTGAAAGTTGTTTTATTCCAGTGACTGGCTCTAATTGCATCTGGCGCACTGCCTATGATTAAAACAATATTTGGCATGCATTATTCTTTTTGATTAAAACCTGTTGTAAAACGTGCGCTAATAACAAATATGTGGATTACAGCGCCAGTAAATAGCGTAAGAAAGTGACTAGCTTAGCGTATCAGCCCAAATATTCTGCGCCCAAGCCACGGCGTAAGCACCCTCTTTTTCACTAGGGCTAACAGATACTCCACCACCTTCGGCAGAAACCATTATTTTTTTAGCTTCATCATAGCGATAAACGTTAGCCACATGCATGGCCGATTTATCCGTAACATAGCTGTAACAGGTATTAGCAAACACTGGTGTAGGTTCTGGTGCTTGGCCTGCCATTAATTGCACAATCGCGCTTGCACAAACTTTAGCTTGGTTGCTAGCCATGTGTGCAGACTTAGGCAAGGCCGCAGAAACCGCATCACCAATCACGTGCACGTTGGGCGCCAACTTAGATTCGTAGCTTAAAAAATCAACCTCACACCAGCGTTTATCAATATTATTAAGTCCGATAAGCTGTCCATTAATCGTCGTTATTTGTGCTGGTTTGCCGGCACGTTGCGGCGGAATAATATTCAGCACATCGGCACGCACAGTATCAAATTCGGTTTTAACTGTTTTAGTCGCAACGTCGATATCAACCAAAGTATTGTTCGGTCGATAATCGATGATACCAGCGTACATGTCATTGAACACTTTGGTAAACAGGCCCTTTTTAGAGATTATTTCCGCATTGGCATCCAATAAGATGACTTTAGAATTTGGCTTATTGTTTTTAAGATAATACGCAACCTGCGCGGCACGCTCATAAGGACCGGGTGGGCAGCGATAAGGTGCTTTGGGCACATTCATCACAAACACGCCGCCGTCAGGCATTGCTGCTAATTGTTGATGCAAATTAACGGTTTGCCATCCAGCTTTCCAAGCATGAGGGATTTTCTGTTGCGCCTCAGCACTCGCCAGCATAGGCAAATCGTCATAAATAAATTCAACACCTGGCGCGATAATTAATCTGTCATAACTTAAGCTACCGCGTAACATCGTAACTTTTTTCGACGTGACATCAATAGCCGTTACTTCATCTTGCACCCACTGAATACCATGATTCGCTTTTAGTGCGTCATAGCCAAACGTTAACTCGTTGATTGATTTACTGCCACCTAGCACTAAGTTACTTAATGGGCACGAAACAAACTGTTTATTTTTTTCTACCACAACCACTTCAATACCGCCTAAACTCCACAAGCGTAAATATTTTGCAGCAGTAGCCCCAGCATACCCGCCTCCGATAATGACTACGCGGCCAATGGGCGGCTTGCTCGCCCTGGAAAATGCAGGGAAACTGGCGTTAGCTAAGCTTAAACCAAGCCCATAACCAGCTAATTTCACAAAATTACGGCGATTTATTTTCATGATTATTGGTAGACGCAATTAAATAGAGAAGATTATTGCTTAGGAATAATGGTCAATTGCTTCCGCCGACCGATAAATTCTGCGGCGCTAAAGCAGTTGTGGCATGTGGGATTTGTTTATTAAAGTACTCAGCTAAATCAGCAATTTCTTGCGCATTTAAGCCTTTTGCATGGTGATGCATAACCGTTGCGGTTCGCTCCCCAGATTTAAATGCAAACATCTTTGAGACAAAATCTACTTTATCTTTGCCGGCAAGCTTTGCATTATCGCCAACGCTATTGCCGTTAGTACCATGACATGCCGCGCATGAGGCAGCTAAACTTCTAGTGTGTAATTGCCTTGAGGCAACATTTACTGATTCATTTTTTAGTTCTTCAGCACTCACAACCATTGGGCTTAAAAACCCAATAGTTGTGACTATTAAAAACATAATATGACACAATATTTTCAAAGTAAGGTGCTTTAAAAAATGATTTCAGTTGAACAATCTTACAATATTACTGAAATTCTAAGTGTGCTATTACAGACATTTCTCATCTTGGCAGCCATCATTTTTAACACCTAGAGATGTTAATAAATCAACCATTTTAATATTACCAGTGTCACGTACTACACGAATAATATCAACGTCAGCGCGCATTTTAATATTTACGTCAGCGCCATGTTCAGCCAGATATTTTACAATCTTATCAAAGCCATCATACGCCGCTAAATGAAACGCTGTCATTTTTGTCATCGGGTGTTGGTAGTTCAAGTCAGCACCTTTTTCAGCTAAGTATTTCACTGCTTCAAACTGGCCTTTAGTTGCCGCCATTTGCACTGGAGACCAAGCAAAGTAAGTTGCATTAACATCTACACCACTATCAATGTATTTTTTAATTAGCTTCATATCGCCTTTACCAACCGCATCAGTAAATTCAACAGATTGATCATCGGTAAGCTGTGTTGCCGCCATTGTATTGATAGAAAAACCTAAAACCACTACCGCTAACAACATTTTAAAAAATTTAATGCTCATTATTTTCTACCCCATTTATTAAATTTAATTGGTACTTCTTTTAAAAACAACACACTCTAAAACATTAGCTAATCTAAAAATTAACCAATCTAAACATTAACCAATATAACGTCTTGCATTGCGGAACATGCGCATCCAAGCGCTATCTTCAGCTTCACCACACGCTTGCCATGTGTTTTGCACATTGCGAATTACCCGTTCAGGATGTGGCATCATAATACTAAAACGCCCATCTGTGCTGGTTAATCCAGTCACACCTTGCGGTGAACCGTTTGGATTAAACGGATAGCTAACGGTTGGTGTTGACGCGTTATCAATAAAACGCATGGTGACCAACTTTCTAGCTATCAAGTCATTGACCGCATTATCTTCAGAAGGTTCTGCAAAAGATTCTTTAGCAAACTCAGCAAAACCTTCGCCGTGTGCTACTGCAATTGGCATTTTGCTGCCTGCCATACCATTAAAGAATAATGAAGGCGATTCTAAAACTTCCACCATCGCTAATCTGGCTTCAAATTGTTCTGATTTATTACGTACAAAATGTGGCCAATGTGCCGCACCTGGGATAAGTTCGCGTAGATTACTCATCATTTGGCAACCGTTGCAAATGCCTAAGGCAAAGCTATCGCCACGCTCAAAAAATGCTGAAAATTCATCGCGTGCGCGTGAATTGAATAGAATCGACTTAGCCCAACCTTCACCCGCGCCTAATACATCACCGTAAGAAAAACCACCGCAAGCCACTACGCCAGCAAAATCTGTTAGCGATACGCGTCCGGCAATAATGTCGCTCATATGCACATCAAAAGTAGCAAAACCTGCGCGATCAAACGAAGCCGCCATTTCTACATGACCATTCACGCCTTGCTCGCGCAATATCGCCATTTTTGGACGTGCGTTTGTATTTAAGTAAGGCGCGCTAATATAAGGCGCTGCGATATTTTCGCTAATATCAAACGTAGGCTCAGAAAATAAACCACGATTACTATCATCTAAAATACGGTCGTATTCTTGTTGCGCGCAGATTGGATTGTCACGTAATTTTTGCATTTGGTAAGTCGTTTCTGACCACATCCTATGCAAATTAATGCGCGTATCCGCAAATACTACGTTACCATTTTGCTTGATTTCTATGTGATTACCCGCCACAACATCGGCCACCACGTGCGCCAAACCATTAAATTGCGCGGCAATTGATTCCGATTGTTGCGCTTCTACTTGAATGACAGCGCCCAACTCTTCGTTGTACAACAAGCTGGCAATATCCGCTTGCTGACTTAAAGCAGAAACATCAATCTGCAAGCCGCAATGACCGGCAAAGCTCATTTCTAGCAATGCCGTGAATAAACCGCCGTCAGATCTATCGTGATACGCCAATAGTTTTCCGGATTTATTCAATTGCTGTATCGTATTAAAGAAGTGTTTTAATTGCTGCGCATCGTCTACATCTGGCGCAACATCGCCCACCGCACCGTAAACCTGCGCCAGGCTAGAACCGCCCATACGATTTTTACCTGCACCAAGATCAATCAAAATCAATTTACTAGGTACGTTCATTTGCAATTGTGGCGTCAGTGTTTTACGCGCATCAGATGTTTCAGCAAAGGCCGTCACCACCAATGAAATCGGCGAAGTTACCGCTTTATTAACGCCATCATCGTTCCACACGGTTTTCATGCTCATGGAATCTTTACCCACTGGAATACTAACGCCTAGTTGTGGACAAAGTTCCATGCCAACGGCTTTTACAGTGTCAAACAAATCTGCATCTTCGCCAGCATGTCCGGCTGGCGCCATCCAGTTAGCAGATAATTTTAAATCGCTTAAATCATCAATTAAACACGCGGCAATATTGGTAATAGATTCGCCAATAGCCATGCGGCCTGAAGCTGGTGCATTCACTAACGCAAGCGGCGCTTTTTCGCCTATGGCAAACGCTTCACCTTTATAAGTTTCGTAACCGGCAAGCGTTACCGCAACGTCAGCCACTGGGATTTGCCAAGGGCCAACCATTTGCTCGCGTGCAACTAAGCCAGTCACTGAGCGATCACCAATGGTGATTAAAAATGTTTTATCGGCCACGCCAGGTAATCTTAAAACACGGGCTGCGGCTTCTTTTAAATCAATATTGCTAGTATCAAAAGCACTTAAAACACGCGCGGCACTTTTAACATCACGCGTCATTTTTGGCGGTTTACCAAGCAATACCGATAAATCCATATCGACCGGTTTATTGTCAAAATGGCTATCCGCCACGGTTAAATGACGCTCTTCTGTTGCAATACCCACTACGGCAAACGGACAACGTTCGCGCTCACAAATCGCCTTAAAGCGCGGCAAATCTGCTTGCGCAATCGCCATCACATAACGCTCTTGCGCCTCATTGCTCCAAAGTTCACGCGGCGACATGCCCGGCTCTTCATTATGTACATCGCGTAATTGAAAAGTCGCACCCACAGCGGCATCGTTCACTAGCTCAGGAAAAGCGTTAGAAATACCACCCGCGCCTACATCGTGAATACTTAAAATCGGATTGTCATCACCAAGCTGCCAGCAACGGTCGATGACTTCTTGTGCGCGTCTTTCTAATTCAGGATTACCGCGTTGCACAGAGTCGAAATCCAAATTCTCGATATTGCTACCAGTATCCATACTAGAAGCGGCGCTACCGCCAAGACCAATCAACATGGCCGGACCGCCCAACTGCACTAAAGCCGCGCCTGCTGGAATCGGATTCTTTTTAGAATGCTTGGCAGAGATATTGCCCACGCCACCTGCCAACATAATTGGCTTATGATAACCGCGCACTTCGCCAGCGGTTTCAAGCTCAAAAGTGCGGAAATAACCGGCAATATTCGGCCGACCAAATTCATTGTTATAAGCCGCGCCGCCTAATGGACCATCTATCATAATTTGTAATGGCGATGCGGTACGTGCAGGCTTGCCGTAAGATTGCTCCCAAGGTTGCTCAAAGCCTGGCACATGTAAATTAGACACTGAAAAACCCGTTAAACCGGCTTTAGGTTTAGAGCCGCTACCGGTGGCGCCTTCATCACGAATCTCGCCGCCAGCGCCAGTTGCCGCGCCTGCAAATGGCGAAATTGCCGTTGGATGATTATGCGTTTCCACTTTCATCAGGTAATGCATTTCTTCTTCGACAAAGCCATACGCGCCATCTGCTTGCGGATAAAAACGCTTGGTTTTTTCGCCCACCGCGCCACTAGCCACAATAGAAGAATTATCTGAATAAGCTACTACAGTTTTGCCCGGATGCAATTTGTGCGTATTACGAATCATGCCAAACAATGATTGCGCTTGTGCTACACCATCAATCACCCAATCGGCATTAAAAATCTTATGCCGACAATGCTCAGAATTAGCCTGCGCAAACATCATCAACTCAACATCAGAAGGATTACGGCCGATTTTAGTGAAATTCTCAACCAAGTAAGCCACTTCATCTGGCGACAAAGCCAAGCCTAATTCAGCGTTCGCTTGGTTAAGCGCAGCCTGACCGCCGCCCAACACATCCACAGTGCTCAAAGGCACAGGCTCAGCCTTGTGGTAAAGCGCTGCGGCATCGTCTAAATTAGCAAAAACCGCTTCAGTCATACGATCATGAATCGCCGCTTTAACCGCCAGCTTTTCAGCATCAGTTAAAGCTGAGTGATCTTTTTTACTCGCATAATAAGCAATGCCGCGCTCAATACGCTGCACGCTAGGCAAGCCGCAATGCTTAGCAATATCGGTCGCGCGTGAAGCCCAAGGAGAAATGGTACCGGGGCGAGGAATCACTAAAAACAGTTCGCCAACCGCCGCTTCTTCTGCAGCTTCATCCGTCATTTTGGGGCCGTAAGTCAGGATTTTTTGTAATGTTTCTTGCTGGCTAGCGCTTAAATCGCTATCGCTCCAAGCAAAATGCCAAAAATCGCCATGCAGATGGCTAATTTGTGGCGCTGATGTTTGTAAAGTCGCAAGAATTTTTTCTAAGCGAAAAGGAGAAAGCGCTGAGCTACCGCGAAGACTGATCATGAGTAAGTTCTGAGCAATTAAATCGACATTTTACCCGATATTAGGTGAAATATCCCCACAATTAAGTAGTTTTGTGTGTTTTGCACATGTAAATTTGATTTTCGATCAACTATATTTTTACAGCGAAAAACATAAAATACACGGAAGCAAAAAACCCTGAAAGACACAGCACATTACATGAGATATTGGAGAAAACCGAGGTGAGCAAGTCACTGAGAAATTCTATAAAGAAACGCCATAAACGCATGGCTGTTTTAAATTATGGAATACTTACAAACTAGGAGATTTTTTAAAACTAGGAGACTTTTTTAAAGCAGGAGACTTTTTAAATTAGGAGACTTAAGTTGGACGTTAAATAAAACCAAAGAAAATGAGTAATTAAAGAAGAACGATTCACTGGTGCCGACGGAGAGACTCGAACTCTCACGACCTAAGTCACAACCACCTCAAGGTTGCGTGTCTACCAATTCCACCACGACGGCATTTATTTCAGCTATCGCTCTTACAATTTGAATTACTTAGAATTCAATTACTTAGGAATATCTTCAGAGCCTGCAGGGGCTTTTGGCGCTGCTACGACTGGTGCACTTTTTGCACTGTTCACTACCGTTGCCGCGTTTGCTTTAATCACACTACCGCTTGTTCTATGACTGGACATATACGCCAGCGTTAGACTAGTTGTGAAGAATATCATCACAAATACTGCGGTTGCTTTGCTCATAAAGTTAGCTGAGCCAGATACGCCAAACAAGCTACCAGAAGCACCGCTACCAAAAGATGCGCCCATGTCAGCACCTTTACCGTGTTGCAACAATACTAGACCGATAACGCCTAAAGCGGCTAACACATGAATTACTAAGACTAATTTTTCCATTTTTACCTTAAAGCCACATTTGGTGGCAACTTATTTTAAAAACCTATTCAAAATACTTATTTAATAGAACTAATCTAAATCAAACAAATATCATTTCAAATGGTAGTTTTTAAGCTGCTGCGCGGCATATCCCTTCAAATTCTTGCGCGTTTAACGAACACTTACCGATAAGACCACCGTCTATATCTTGCATAACCAGTAATTGTACCGCATTTTGCGGATTTACGCTTCCTCCGTAGAGGATTTTCAAGCTAGCAGCTGCGGCTTGATCAAGCTTAGCAATTCTGCCGCGAATAAACTCATGCATGCTTTGCGCTTGCTCTGCGCTTGCAGCTAAACCAGTACCTATCGCCCAAATTGGCTCATAAGAAATCACCGCATTGGCAAACACAGCTGCACCATATAAATTAATAATGGTATCTAATTGTTTGGCTACTACCATTTGCATGACGCCGGCTTCGCGTTCTATGAGCGTTTCACCTACGCATAAAATGGGGATTAAACCATGCGTTTGCGCTTGCATAAATTTTGTGGCGATATTTTCATCTGATTCACAATAAGCGGTTGCACGCTCTGAGTGGCCGATTACCACATAGCTAGCGCCAAAATCTTTGAGCATTGCTGCGCTGACTTCGCCGGTAAATGCGCCCACGGCATCTTTACTGATATTCTGTGCGCCCCAGGCAATATTGGTGTTTTGCAACATAGATTGTGCTTGCGCTAGATAAGGATAAGGCACGCACACCACCACTTGCAGATAATTTAGTGGTGATAGCTTTTCAATATAAGCTTCTAAAAGTTGCTTATTAGTGGCTAAGTTGCCGTGCATCTTCCAGTTGGCAACCATTAATTTTTGACGCATGTGAACCTTACTTTTTATATTTACAGCTGTAATTTTACCCTTTTGTGCACGCATTCTGTCAATTTAACTGGTTTAAGGCTTTACTTGCGTTTAAATCACACAGAACCATTACACAGAACTGTCACTCAAAACTACTATTCAGGACTACAACTTAAAACTATTAAGCTGATTAATAATATTGCGCGCTTCTTTTGCTACTTCAGAGGCCGTCAAACCAACTGGGCCTATGCCTTGCGCCACTAATGAATCTGCGGCAGTGCCATGTACAAATGCGCCTAGCTTTGCCGCCTCTAAACCACTCAAACCTTGCGCCATTAAGCTGCCGATAATACCACTAAGTACATCACCAGTACCGCCAGAGGCTAAGCCAGGATTGCCGGAGGTGTTAATAAACCAAGCGCCATCATGATGCGCGCAAACGGTGAAAGCGCCTTTCAGTACGCAAGTGGCGTGTAATAATTTAGCGAGATTAAGCGCGTTTTCGGTACGATTTTTTTGGATAACATCGGTATTGCTGGCTAGTAATCTGGCCGCTTCGCCGGGGTGTGGGGTAATGACAGTTTCCGCATTACGATTTTGAGTGAGGCTGACTAAATGCGGGTGTGTCGCTATTAAATTAAGCGCGTCGGCATCAATTAGCAGGGGCACATTTTGCGCAAGCCAATATTCAAGTAAACCGATTGCCGCTGCAGAATTCCCCAAGCCCGGGCCGATGACTACACAATTAAGCTGGGCTAATTGGACCAATGCTACAGGTGTGCGCATCATGATTTCTGGCTGTGAAATATCGAGATTTGGCGCATCACTAGCGAGCATGGCAAGGTAGATTCGACCTGCACCACTGAGCAAAGCCGCGCGTGCCGCTAAAAAAGCCGCCCCTAACATGCCAGTATCACCACCGATAATTGCCACACTACCAAATGAGCCTTTATGTGCATCATTTTTACGAGCGGCTAATGCCGGCTGAAACATGCTTTTTACCAGCAGATTTGATTTGGTTTGCTTGGAGTTGATGATGAAGTCTGCCTAAAATTAATGAAATTTAATGCGCAATATAGCGCACATTTAATTGTACTTTTTGCGAGCCGTTATAACTATTTGTTTGCAATTGATAGGCCGCTTGAATGTGGCTGCCCAGCAAATCGGCATGGTTAAAATAAATAGCGTCTACGATTAAGTCTGTGCCTTTAAAGCCAACTTTTGATGCAGGATTTGACACCGAATTTGATACCGCTTTCAAGCTAAGTTTCAAATGTTTTTCCGCCAGCACGCGTTGGTTGACTACTTCAAATTCATCGTAAAACAAAGGCGGTGCAAAGCCCTGCCCCCAGACTTGATTTTCTAAAGTTTGCGCAAGGGCAAACGTCATATCGTTAGCGCTTAAATTGCCATCAACTTCAAGTATTGATTCTAAATCTGCTTCTGTAATCAAGCTTTTAACTACCGCTTCGAAACTTTGGTTGAAGCGCTCAAAATCTACCTGTTTGATACTTAACCCCGCCGCCATCGCATGGCCACCAAACTTCAAAATCAAATCTGGCTGATGTTTGCTGAGTAAATCAAGCGCATCACGCAAATGTAATCCGGCAATTGAGCGACCTGATCCTTTAAGTAAGCCGCCGCCAGCATCGGCAAAAGCAATCACCGGCCTGTGGTAACGCTCTTTAATACGCGAGGCCAAAATGCCAATCACGCCTTGATGCCAATCGGCCTGAAACATAGTAATTGCAAACTGGTTGGCGACATTAATATCGTCTAGCGAAATATTGGCGCTGTCTTGCATATCGGCTTCAATGCTACGCCTTTGCGCGTTTAAATCTTGTAATTGTTGGGCAATATTAGTCGCTTCAATTTCGTTTTCAGCCAATAAACATTGTATGCCTAGCGTCATATCATCTAGCCGACCAGCCGCATTTAGCCTAGGGCCTACATAAAAACCTAAATCTTGTGCATTAGTGGCTGGCGCTTGGCGTCCACTCACGCGCAACAACGCTAAAATGCCTTGCGAGCAAGCGCCGGCTCTAATTCTACGCAAACCTTGTTCGACTAAAATACGGTTATTGTCATCCAATTTAACTAAATCGGCCACCGTACCTAGCGCGACTAAATCCAGTAACTCGCTTAAATTAGGTTCGGCTTTATTCGCATAAGCGCCGCGTTCACGAAGCTCGGCACGTAAAGCCAACAAACCATAAAACATAACGCCTACGCCAGCCAGATTTTTACTGGCAAAAGTGCAACCATGCTGATTAGGATTAATAATACAAGCGGCTTGCGGCGTTTCCTGTCCAGGTAAATGATGGTCTGTCACCAGCACTTGTATGCCTAGCGCATTGGCGGCTGCTACGCCATCGACACTGGCAATGCCGTTATCTACGGTAATAATCACATCAGGATTTAATGTGGCGGCTAGCGCAACAATTTCCGGCGTCAGGCCATAGCCATATTCAAAGCGATTAGGCACTAAAAAATCAACGTTGGCACCAAACGCACGCAAACCTTTAACCGCTACCGCCGTTGCCGTGGCGCCATCGGCATCGTAATCGCCTATCACTAGTAATTTTTTATTGGCGGCAATGGCATCTGCCAATAATTTTGCCATTGTGGTGTTGTTGGTAAGGGTGTTGGGCGGCAATAATTGGCTCAAATTGGCGCTCAGTTGATTTGCCTCAGTGACGCCGCGTGTTGCCAGCAATCTAGCCATTAGCGGCGCTACGCCAGTGGCAATTAAATGTTGCTCTGCTTGCGGTTGGGTATTGCGTTGTACAATTTTGGTCATTGCAGATAATCCATCACCGGCTTGTTACCGCGCCAAAATTTATAGGTGTCGATAGGTTTAATCGTAATCATTAAGCTTTTTTCGTAAAAGCCTAAATTCATAGTGAGCTGTGTGATTTTTTTGGTTTTCAATGCAATTAATAAGTGCTCAAACCAAGCTAAAGTATTGGTATTCGGCAGTTGTAATCTTACTTGTTGTGCTTGCTGATTTAAAACATTGCTCAGATTAATTGGCAGTTCTTGGCAAGGCGCACCGGTACATTTGGCTAAAGCTTGGTAAAAGATACTATCACCTAGCACTAAATCGACCTTGCTTGATAAGGGTAAAGTTTGTGGCATTTTTCCGCCACCAGAAAGCCAAATACTATTCACGGCAGGCTGGCCAAGCGACTCACGCGCAACATTGGCAGGATGTTCAAACAGCAACATTTGCACTTCGTTAAGGACCGCCAACCACTTTGATGCAGCAAGCCCTTGCGGCATAAACTGATGAATATTTTTACCTGCAACCACGCTAGGTAAACTAGTTTTAATGTCTAGATTTTTATCGGTACGCAAATACCAAGCGCCGGAATTGCCGATTAAAAACATTAAACCATCTTGGTTAAAATGCTGATTTAAGCTGGCGACCATAGTTTTTGCATGCGCTGCATCTATAGGCAAAGGCACGGCTTCATGCAAACTAAAGCAATCGCGTTGCAAAACTAAATGAACAGGATCCGCCCGTAGCCAATAAGCATCGTCCACTTCCAAACCATCAGCCCCAGCACATATTGCAGCAATAGGAAAATCTGGCCTAGATTGCTGGCCGAATTGCTCGCAGATTAAAGCCTCTAAGGGCGCTTCAATATGCGAGACCAGCCCTTTAGACAATAGCTGCGCCAAGGCGCTATTAAAAGGCAAGTTTGATAATTCTGGCGTTAAAACACAATCTACGGTTAATTCCACACGGAAAGTTCTTAGTTAAAAATAGTCAGCCTAGATTTTACTTGCAAGCTTAAGCCTATGGTAAATTTAAGTTAATAAAAAAACCTAGCGGCTTTTTCAGCGCGCTAGGTTTTTTAATATTAATAACTATTTATATGGTTAAAGTATTAATAGTAACGGCCTTCGCCTCTATTTTCGCCTCTATTTTCACTACGATTCTCACCACGACCATCACGGTGGTCATCATCACGGCGATTATCCCAACCACGGTGCTCACCACGATCATCACGGCGATCAAAACGGTTAGCGCCATTATTCCAGCCACCATTATTAAAACGAATCGGCTCAATATAAGTAATTTGTGAGCTACTACGGCTATTAGGTGCAACCGCAACATTCACATCTATATATTGACCCGGTTGGTTATTCATCACCGTGGTATAGGTTCTGCCATTGTATTCATAAGTCACCAAATAACCAGCATTCACAGTTTGCCAGTTATCCACTTGGTAACAATTTTGCACTGGTACAGAACGCGTGCCACCACTATTTTGGTTGTTCGCAATACTATTACCGGCAAGCGCACCAACGCCAGCGCCCACTGCGGCGGCGGCAACACGGCCATTTCCTCGGCCTATGGTATTACCAAGTAAACCACCAGCAATACCACCGATTAATGCACCCGCCACTGAATTGCCACCATTACTAACACTTTGTTGCTGATATTCGGTGCGGCATTCTTGGCGTGGCATATTCACACGCTCAGTTTGTGGTGTTGATGAAAGCACACGTGCAGAATCGTTATATTGATCGCTAGCCATCGCTGGCAAAGTAAATACAGCAGACAATAAAGCCGGGACTAGCATTTTTAGCGACGTCTTAAGCGACGTCTTAAGTTGCGTTTTTACTTGCATACTTTTTACCATACTCATTTTTAAATCTCCTGTTTTTGTAGAACTTATCTTCTGCTACGGTTATTTATTTTGCAGATAGACACTTAACGCGGCACATTTAAATTTGGATTACTGAACAATTGTTAAATATTTGTAACTAATGATTTTCATGAGTTAGGTCTATTAAAGCATGTTCAATCTATGGCCAAAACAGTTGCCGCATGTAATTAGCATAATGCGATTACATGGGCAGAGATTAGCGGACTTTGCTTACGTGAAGCTGACAGATACTTACGGGCACATTGATATAGACTTAAAATTAGCTTAACTGCTCACGCAATTTAAAAATAGCATCAGGCTCGCCGCGCACCATAAAATAAGCGCCTTCTTCATCTGAGCGTTCTTCTAGCACTTGAAAACTGGCGTAAATTTTACCGCGCAATTGCTGAGCAGACCAAGGCAGAAAAATTTCAGATTCTATTAAATCTTGCTGAAAAAACGCGACAATTTTTTGATGTAGCTTGGCTACATCGTCAGGTCTACGGGCGCTCATCACCACACAATCTGGGTAGCGTAAACGTAAATTCGCTTCGCATTCAGCTTGCGCCGCTTCATCGCCCACATGGTCAATTTTGTTGAACACACGAATACGCGGCACTTCATCGGCACCAATTTCGTCTAGCACTTCGTTAGTCACTTCTAGCTGGCGCTCAAAACCGGGATCACTGGCATCAATTACGTGTAGCAATAATGAGGCATCCAAGGCTTCATCTAGCGTAGATTTAAACGAAGCGACCAAACCATGCGGCAGATTTTTAATGAAACCAACAGTATCACTCACCAATATGCGCGGTACGCTATCTGGATAAAGTGAGCGCACCGTAGTATCAAGCGTGGCGAAAAGTTTATTTGCCACCAACACATCGCTACCGGTCAACGCACGCATTAACGTAGATTTACCTGCATTGGTATAACCCACCAGCGCCACACCAGCAACCCCTTGGCGTTCTTGCCTGCGCGCACGTTGTGTTTTACGCTCCACATCCATAGCGACAATTTCTTGTTGTAGCTCAGCAATACGGTCACGAATCTTACGGCGATCTAACTCAGTTTGTGATTCACCTGCGCCTCGACCACCTTCGCCGCTACGTTGACGGCCTTGCGAACCAGCCAACTTTGCCGCCTCGCGCATGCGCGGTGCCATATAACCTAAACGGGCGATTTCAACTTGCGCGCGGGCGGCGCGTGAACGCGCATTGCGATGGAAAATCTCAAGAATCACCATGGTGCGATCCATCACCATGCAGCCAACTTCAAGCTCAAGATTACGCGCTTGTGAGGGCGATATTTCGTGGTCAACCAACAGGGTTTCTATGTACCAGCCTTCAGGATTATTCGGGCTGATAGTAATGTCTTCAAGTTCGCTGTGTTCGTATTCGCTCTTCACAAAACTGCTGATTTCTTGCCGTTTACCAGCGCCAAGATAAGCCGTCACATCAAAGCCTGGACGCTTCTGTACAAACGTTCTGACCACCTCAAAACCCAAGGTTTTTGCAAGCTCACGAAGCTCGTTTAAGGAGGCTTCAAACTCAAGATCGGTAACGTTTGGTAGTTGAACCGCAGCCACAGCGGCATATCTGGGTTGCTCTTTGACTTCTTTTTGCATGTGACGATTACTAGCTATTAAATTGGCGAAGGTAGATAGTACCTGAAAAGTGCTATTTGGCCGCATTGCAATTGCTTTTAGGAGCTACCTAGAAGTCAATATGCGGTATTAAATAGGCCGCTAATAAACAAAATTTTCAAAGTTTTTAGGAAAAACTCTAAAGCTTTGCACTAGCCCATTTTTTGCCGGAGACTGGCCTAAACGCTGATAATCTTCACTGGATAATGGTTTAATTTTGGCCGCATCTCTGCGCCGGCTAAATACACCATTACGCCATTGATATACTTCATCCAGTTTTTGTTTATAGCTGTAAGCGTGGTGATTATCATTGTAAAAATCGACAAATTTATTGCGCCCTAAATAAATGGCATTAGAGCCTTCGTAACCAGTTTTTTGTGCAGATACCGGATCAGTATTTAATACATAAGCCCAATCACCCGGCACAAAATTGAGCGGTGCAACCTTGTATTGTATGGTTAAAATCTTGCCGCGTTGCATCCGCTTTTGCGGGTCAAAGTCTGATTCAAAAGACCACATTTCGCCGGGCTCGATATTCACCAGCGGCTCGTTATCTAAAAGAAGCTGCGCCTCAACTAAATTTTGCTGATATTTATTTTGTTTAATGCGCCGGTAGTAATCTAAAACGCCTTGCACCATCACCAGCTTTGCGGCGGTATAACAACCGATGGCATATTTGCGCTGATGCTTAAAAGCATCGCCGAAAGCAATATGCAACGCTACTTTAGCGTGCGGAGTACCTTTATGCCAATACTTGGCATTCCATTCGGCGGCCTCGCCATCTGGCCATATCCAATTTAAACGCTCTGCCCAAGCCACTATATTTTGCCGAAGATTCACCTGCTCTTTTAGTGCGTTTACATTGCAATTGCTACCACTAAATTCAGTGAGGCGCCCATGCTGAAGTAAGGCCAGTAATATCTCTTTTTTAGAAACAGTGATTATTCTTTGTAATTTACCGTGCTCATCAGGAATGCGCACAATGCCGTGACGAATGGCATATTCGGATTTAGACTTTAATTGCAGCGTATCCGCATCATGGGTTGGCGTATTTAAGGTAAATGTCAGCCGACTATTAGCAATATCCACATTGGTGACGACCAGCTTAGCTGCAATTCCAAGCGACACCAAATAAGCATTCATGTCGAATTTTATTTGACTAAGACTAGCGGCATCGCAGGCAAAACTAACGCCTTCATTCACGTAATAAGGTTTAGTTGCAGAAGTCTGATTAGCAGAAAATGCCTCTAGGAAAAATCCCAGCAAAAACAGGAAGCTAGCCATCCGAATGATGTTTTTATGAATAATGCGCATGACAAATAATAATTCACAGCCATATCAATTGTGAATACGTGCGAACCACTAGACATGACTGCGGAACGGAAGGTTAATTTGTTAGATCAAATTAAACGTCACCCTCCACCACCAAATCAGGAATATGGCCAAAAGCAATCCGCATTGGCGCATCTTTTAGCGCATCATGTGCGCCACCAAAATAAATGGTGTTTTTACCAAATT
>CANFZA010000031.1 GCA_947451235.1 Methylophilaceae bacterium
GCTTGCTCCATCAGTGATTCAGCAGCCGCGGCAGCCTCCTCAACCAATGCGGTATTTTGCTGCGTAACATCGTCCATTTTCATAATGGCATCGTTAATGAGCGCTATACCAGCACTTTGCTCATTACTTGCGGCGGCTATTTCACCAATAATGTCAGAAACATGTTTGACAGAATTGACGATTTCTTGCATGGTTTCACCAGCCATTTGCACTTGTTTGGTGCCTTCAGTAGTCTTGGTAACTGAGTCATTAATGAGCGATTTAATCTCTTTAGCAGCACCAGCAGAACGCTGCGCTAAGTTACGTACTTCTGCCGCAACCACGGCAAAGCCTCGGCCTTGTTCACCCGCACGAGCGGCTTCAACAGCGGCATTCAATGCAAGAATATTAGTTTGAAAAGCAATGCCGTCAATCACAGAAATAATGTCTTCAATCTTGCGCGCACTTTGATTAATGGCACTCATAGTGCTAACCACCGCGCCGACCACAGATCCGCCTTTAAGCGCGACTTCAGTGGCATCGATAGCTAGTTGATTCGCTTGTTTTGCGTTATCAGCATTCTGCCTAACATTAGATGAAAGCTGATCCATACTAGAGGCAGTTTTTTCTAAGTTAGCCGCTTGATCTTCAGTGCGGCGTGATAAATCGGCATTACCCTGCGCGATTTCTTTGGCTGCGGTATTGATGGCTTCAGCAGATTGTTTAACCGTAATAATAGGTTGCACGATCATTTCTAAGGTTTCATTCATGCCCTGCACTATTTTGCTGAAATCACCTTGATGGTTAGTGGCATCGGCTCTTACTAAAACGCGACCTTCACGGCCGGCCTCAGCAAGCATTTGCGTATCATCATTAAGCGCTTTTAAGTTACTGCGTACTCGCTCAATCGCCTCGTTAACATAGGATTTTTTACCCGGAAAAGTTTCTAGCTCTGCATCAAAGTTACCCACACCAAATTCTTGTACACAGGCCATGGCTTTTTCGGTTAACTCAAGTTGCCCAGCAACAATATTATTGACCGCAGCCGCAATTTCAGAAAAGCCGCCTTTAAACATATGTGCATGTAAGGTCATATCAATATTGCCCTTAGCATGTTCAGCCGTCACCCATTTTACTGAATCAGTAATCCCTTTTAACTTACCTTTCAATCTATCAAGGTTCTTATTGATTTCAGCTTTCTTGCCTGGGAATTGCTTAATTTCTATATCAAAATCTCCATCACCCAATGCATTCATTAATTGAATCATCTGAGCTTTTTCTGACACATGTGCATGCACCATAGAATTTACAGCATGCACCATTTCTGCATAAGCACCCTGATATTGAGACTCGTCGATCTCAACATCTACATCACCCGCATCATGCTCGTTAGACATGTGCTCCATGTCCGCAATAAAGGCTTGAATATTGCTACGGACCTGCTCAACTGTTTCATTAATAAAGGCTTTCTTACCGGGGAATTTTTCTAAAGGCGCATCAAAGTTACCTTCACCAAACGCTTTAACCACAGCCATTGCTTTACGGTTAAGATCAACATGCCCAGCCACCATGTTATTGACGCCTTGCGCTACTTCTTTAAAAGAACCATTAAACTTTGCATCATTAACTACAATATCAATGTCGCCTTTATCATGGCCAGCACTCATATTTTTCATGTCAGTTACTAGGGTAGATAAATTTTCAACCACGGTTTTTAGCGCTGCCTTAACACTGGTTTTATCATTGGCTTGTGTGTTTATTTGCACAGCCAAATCACCATTAGCCATTTTGCGAGCAATCTCAACCATTTCACTGGCAGTGCCTCCTAACAAGTTTGCTTCAGTACGCAAATTAATCGCCATAAACATTAATAATGCTGACTCAAAAACTACCGCTAGCGAATGCACAATCAGCATTTTAAGATCTGCGCCCTGCACAAATATATAAAGACCAGTATTACCCGCTTGCAGAAAATTAAAAGCGACGTGATGGACTGCAATCACTAAACTTGCGACAAAAACTGGCTTCCAGTCACGGTAATAGAGCAAGAATGCTAACAAGATGAAAATAGAGAAATGCGACTCAATCATGCCATGCGTTTGTTGAATGTAGAGTGCAGAAAAAAACATAAAACTAATTGCAATTGCAATACGGTTAATCACTGAACCCGGCTTAAGCATAATCAATATGGCCGGCACTATAAGTGCTGGTAAACCTAACATTAATGCCAAGCTCCATGTGCCATCTACCGAAGCGATTGCAAGCGATAAAATAAACAAGCCCATTAAGGTACCCAACATCAGCTTATCTGCTTTGATAGCTTGGTAATCAATCATTTCAGTCTTGTTAGCCTTCATTTCCAACTCCTTATTTCGAATTATTCAGTACACGCGTGCTACAAATTTTAGACTGGGTAGAATCTTGTTGATTAAAATGCCAAAGCATAAAACCACTATATAAAACCCAAATACCAACACAGAACCAAGTAATAGCCACAGAAAACTGGCTATTAGTTTTAGTAAAAATCTCTTTATTTATAAAATTTTCCAGCATTTCCATCACAATTAATAGCCAATAAAAAGCAAATCAATACCCATAATTTCCATAAGCTATTATCAAGCCAATACCTCATCATTTAATTGGTGGTTAAAGTGGGTATTTGCCATGTAATTAAACGAATTGAAATTTCATAGATTTTATGCAAAAAAAACCGTTATTTGCATAACGGCTTTTTCTTAACTTACTTTAAACGTTTATAACATTAAATATTTATTTACATCTACCATACAAATCTAATGAAATATGAATCCACTCACGGCTTCTAGATTGAGTTAAAACTCTTCCCAATCTCCATCATCAGTACCCGTTTTAGCTGCCACTTTGGCTAAAGCCGGCTTAACTGTTGATTTTGATGATGAAGTATTTGAAATACTGCGGCTTACAGTGCGCATTGCGGCTGGTGGCGCCAAGCGCTTAGTAGTAGCGCTTGAGGTGTTACCATATAACTGAAACGCACTAACCACATCCATTAGGCTAACCGCTTGATCTACTAAAGATTCAGCCGCAGCAGCTGCTTGTTCAACTAAAGCAGCATTCTGTTGTGTCACTTCATCCATGCTGGTAATCGCGTCGTTTACTTGGTCAATACCGGCGCTTTGCTCACTCGAAGCGGCTGAAATTTCACCCATAATATCAGTCACGCGTTGCACAGAAGATACGATTTCGCCCATGGTTCTACCTGCATCTTCAACCAACCGAGTACCCACTTCTACTTTTGCTACTGAGTCAGAGATAAGTTCTTTGATTTCTTTAGCCGCACTAGCAGAACGTTGCGCTAGGTTACGCACTTCACCTGCCACTACTGCAAAGCCACGGCCTTGTTCGCCTGCTCTTGCCGCTTCAACCGCTGCATTCAACGCTAAAATATTGGTTTGAAATGCAATGCCGTCAATCACGCTGATAATGTCTACAATTTTGCGTGAGCTAGCGTTGATATCAACCATAGTGCTGGTCACTTGGGTCACCACTGAACCACCTTTAATCGCAACACCAGAAGCTGCTGCTGCTAATTGATTGGCTTGTTTAGCATTCTCAGCATTTTGTTTAACAGTGCTGGCTAACTCTTCCATGCTTGACGCGGTTTCTTCTAAGCTTGAAGCTTGCTGTTCAGTACGGCTTGATAAATCGCTATTGCCTGAAGAAATTTCACCAGCCGCAGTGTTGATGGTTTCACCGGCTTCTCTTACTTGGATAATCACTTCTGTCATTTTATCCATCAGCGCATTAACACCGTCACAAAGGCTGGCGATTGCACCATTTTTACCTTCTAATGAAACGCGGCTGGTTAAATCACCAGATTTTGCGCTTTCGATAATGACTTGTGTTTCTTCAACGGCATCAGCCAATATCTTCACATTATTATGCTGCTCAGTAATATCAGTGGCGTATTCAACTACTTTATAAGGCTGGCCATTCAAATCCATAATCGGATTATAGCTGGCTTGCAACCATACTTCTTTACCCGCTTTACCTAAGCGTTTAAATTGACCTACCTGCGCTTCACCGCGGCTGAGGGCGTCCCAAAATAATTTATATTCATGACTACTACGTTCAACTGGCGCGATGAACATGCTGTGGTGATTAGCGATCATTTCGCTTTCGCTATAACCAATGACACGTCCAAAATTGTCATTCACAGAGGATATTTTGCCTGTGAGGTCAAATTCAACTACGCCTTGGATTTTGTCAATAGCAGCAATTTGGCCTGCATTATCAGCAGCGTGTAGTTTTTGCTCAGTAATATCTATCGTGTAATTAACAATTTTGTAGGGCTTGCCATTCAAATCATAAATTGGGTTGTAAGAAGCTTGAATCCACACTTCTTTGCCATTTTTGGCGATACGTTTGTATTGGCCAGCATCACTGCCACCATTGACTAATTTAGTCCACAATTCCGTGTATGCGGCACTCTTTGCAAAGGTAGGATCTAAAACAATGCTCACATGCTTACCGACCAATTCATGCTCTGCATAACCCAGCATATTTAGATAAGAAGCGTTGGCTTTAAGTACTGTGCCATCAAGTGCCACTTCAATCACGCCTTGAGACTTACCAATCGCGTCAATTTGACCTTCAAAATCGGCATTTCTATTTTTTTGCTCAGTCACATCAGTGGCATATTTAACCACTTTGTATGGCTTACCTGCGGCACAAAGAATTGGATTATATGAAGCTTGCACCCAGATATCTTTACCGTTTTTACCTACACGTTGAAACTCGCCAGTGATAGCTTCACCTCGATTAAGTTTTTCCCAAAAAGTTTTGTAATCGTTACTTGTACGATAAGTTGCATCGACAAAATTACCATGGTGCTGCCCAACAGCCTCAGCCAAACTGTAACCAAGCACTTTTAAGAAAATATCATTCGCGGCAATCACTTTGCCATCCATGCTAAATTCAACGACACCGGTAGATTTACTGATAGCAGCCAATTGACCTTCATATTGGGCTGATTGCTCTTTTACATCAGCGGCTAATTCTTTAGCTTCGTTAAGATTAACATTGAGCATCGTTTGGGTAGTTTTTAAAGACTGTAACACGTGGCTTAACTCATCATCTCCATGCACATCAATCGGGGTATCCAGCTTCTGTGAAGCAATATCGCCAAATACAACAATGGCTTTTTCTAATGGTTTAGTAATAGAGCGTGCTACAACAAAACCAAGCCATATTAGCAAAACAAGCGCTAAAGCCAGTCCAGCAAAAGTGAGTAAGCGTATATTTTCATAATGTTTAACAGCGTCTTGATAAGCTTTGTTTGCCTCTCTGCCTTGCAAGCTAATTAGCGCTTCAATATCAGGTGCAGCCGCGTTATAAAGATCACGGGCAGCGATTGAATGTACTTTGGTTTCTGCATAATTATGCGCACGCATACTCAATAAAGCGGGTTTTAATGCCTCTTTAACAAAGCGTCCTCGGCTTTCAGTAAAATTAGCTACCAGTACTTTTTCTTCAGGCGTTAAGTACGTGGCTAGGTATTTTTTCCATAAACCAGTGATTGTTTCAATATTTTTTTCTATCGCAAGGGCAGATTGTTCGGCGACTTCTGGATTCATGACAATGACAGGCTCTTTACCCGATGCATCAATGCTAACTTCACTAAGCGCAATTCTTAAGTGAGTACGATTATCTAACATCAAATTAGATATTTTGCCTAAATCCTCTACAGGCAACATGCGGTTTTCATAAACATCATTCAAGCTTTTATTGGCAATGGATAAGTTATAAAGCCCTAAACTGGCTTGAACAACAGTCACTGAAACTGCCAAAGCAATAATGCCAGTTAAACGCTGTGATACCTTAAAATTTAACACGCGTGTTTTAAGCTTATAAAACAAGCTATTTTCAATGACTTTGCCATCAACAATGCGTAAGCCCTTGGCATTACCACTTTTAAACATACGATACGCTTCAGTAGCGGCCTCAACTTGCTGCCTTGTTGGTTTTCTACGTGCTGAAAGGTAGCCAGAAACTTTACCGTTTTCATAGACAGGCGCTGCGTTGGCCATTACCCAATAAAAATCGCCAGCTTTAGTACGATTTTTAACCATGCCAGTCCACGGCTTACCTTCTTTTAGGCTTACCCACATATCTTCAAACGCTTCTACGGGCATGTCTGGGTGACGTACCATATTGTGGTTTGAACCTATAAGTTCTGCCTCACTAAAACCGCTGACTTTGATAAAATCTTGGTTAGCGTAAGTAATGACACCCCTGAGATCAGTTTTGGTCAGCATAAACTCTGCATCGTCAAAGATGATTTCATTATTGCTCACTGGCATGTTTATTTTCATGGCAACACACTCTCTCTAATTTACAAATGAATAATGCTATTTTTTAGCTATTTAAAACACTTACTTTTGGATTGCTTGCCAACATAAAGTAATGAATTACTATTTTGTCCACTATACGTCGCCAGCTAAGCTGGCTGACGTTTATGGGCATATTTTCTATTTAAAGTTAAAACTCTTCCCAATCGCCATCATTCGTGCCTGTCTTAGCGGTCACTTTGACTAAGGCTGGCCTAGCTAATGGTTTAAAAGGCTTTGCACTAGCGGCCAACAATGCTGGAGAACGGCTAGGCGTTGAGCGCGGTGTTGTTTTTCTGGCGGCAAAAGTACTACCGCTATTGTCAATTTTAAATACACTGATAACGTCAGTTAAAGCATTGGCTTGTTCAACCAATGATTCTGCAGCTGCGGCCGCTTGCTCTACCAAGGCGGCGTTTTGTTGTGTGGCTTCATCCATGCTGGTCACTGCATTATTGACTTGATCAATGCCTTGACTTTGTTCTAATGAAGCCGCGGCAATTTCACTAATAATATCCGCAACACGTTTAACCGAAGTCACCACTTCGTGCATGGTGTTGCCGGCGTTTTCAACCTGAACTGTGCCTTCTGCCGTTTTAGTGACTGAGTCATTAATCAAGCCTTTAATTTCTTTGGCTGCGTTAGCTGAACGTTGCGCCAAATTACGTACTTCACCCGCTACCACAGCAAAACCACGGCCTTGTTCACCAGCACGAGCAGCTTCAACTGCTGCATTAAGTGCCAGAATATTGGTTTGAAAAGCAATACCATCAATCACACTGATAATATCTTCAATCTTTTTAGCGCTGCTGTTAATTGCGCTCATGGTGGCAACCACTTCAGCGACGACATCACCGCCTCTAATAGCCACACTTGAGGCCGTAAGCGCTAGTTGATTCGCCTGTTTGGCGTTGTCGGCATTTTGTTTAACCGTAGAAGCTAGCTCCTCCATACTGGCGGCAGTTTCTTCAAGCGTAGAAGCTTGCTGCTCGGTACGATTAGATAAATCGCTATTGCCTGAAGAAATTTCACCGGCAGCGGTATTGATGGTTTCTACCGCTATTTTTACGGCAAGAATAGGCTCTAGGATAGTTTCTAAAGTGGCATTAACACCTTCCACCACTTTGCGGAAATCACCTTGATGTTGCGTTGCATCAGCACGTGCTGTGATACGACCCTCTACGGCAGCCTCAGCTAAAATATTGACATCGCTAACCAATCTATTGACCGCATCAATACAAGTATTCAGATTATTTTTAATGGTATTAAAATCACCATAATAAGTATCGGTAATATTTTCTGGAATATCGCCTTTTGAAATACGATCTACGCAATCGGCGGCCACATTAAGTGGGCGCATCACATCATCCAGCGTGCTGTTGACGCCATCTACCACTTTACGGAAATCACCTTGATGTTTGCTGGCATCAGCACGGGTAGATAACAAACCTTGTTTTGCCGCATCAGCCAGCGTAACTGTGTCTGCCACTAGCGCATTTACGGCATCAATACATTGGTTTAGATTGTTTTTAATGGTGTTAAAATCACCGTTATAGGTATCGCTAATTTTGCTTGGAATATTACCTTTAGCGATATTTTCTACATATTGAGCAGCAACATTTAAAGGGCCAATAACAGCGTCTAAACAATTATTAACACCGACCACGACTTTGCGGAAATCACCTTGATGTTTGCTCGCGTCTGCACGGGTAGATAATCGCCCATCAATAGCAGCCCGCTCTAGCGTTACCGCTTCTGCCACCATATTATTAACAGCATCAATACAAGCGTTAAGGTTGATTTTAATCGCATTAAAATCGCCATTATAAGTATCGGTAATCTTGCTTGGAATATCCCCCTTAGCGATACGATCTACATAATTAGCCGCTACATTAAGCGGGCCAATCACAGAATTTAGCGTGGCGTTTACACCTTCCACAACATTGCGATAATCACCTTGATGTTTTGTAGCATCAGCACGCGTGGCCAAACGCCCTTCTACAGCAGCTTTTGCCAGCATCGTGGCATCAGACACTAATAATTTAACATTGCTTTGCATAGTGCTCATAGCGGCCATCGCGCTATTGCGGTCATTTGCGGCTAACGGTATTGCAAAATTCAAGTCGCCAGCAGCAATCCGTGTGGCTGCATCGCCAATTTCATTAGGCTCAGCGCCTAATGCGTTTTTAATCGAACGTATCATTAGCATGCCTAACCAAATCAAAATTGAAATGGCGATGGCTAGCGCAACAAGTGACATTGTTAGCGTGCTTTTGTAAGCTAGCGCGGTTTTGATATCGGCATTATTGGCTTGCTCAAGTTGTAGTTTAAATAAAGCATTCATATCACTGGAAGCTCTATGGAATATTTCTCTGCCAAGAGTTGCCAGACGCATAGTTTCAGCATAGTCATTATTTTTGAGTGCTACGAGTGCAGGGTTTAATATTTCGGTGACGTACTGAGTGCGGCTTACACTAAACTTATCAGCAAGCGCTCTTTCTTCAGGGCTAAGATTGCTAGCGTTGTAATCCTTTAATAACCGATTAATTTCTTCTTTATTTTTTACTATTGTATCAATCGCTTTTGTGGCTTCTTCAGGCTTTAGTGCTAGGCTAGTTTTATTTTCTGGGCTTGTTACAATGTCAACTTCACTTAGCGCAACTCTAAGCTGCGCCCTATTCTCAAGCATATTGCGGTATATATTATCAAGATCTGTCGTTGGAATTAAGTTGTTCACATAAATATTATGCAATGCTTCTTGTGTATCTGATATTTTGGATAAGCTGTATCCAGTTAGTGATGCTGCTACCAAAACGGCTAATCCAATCATACCGACTAGCCGTTGACCTACACTTAGATTTGAAAACATGGCCCCTTACCCCTTTTTTGAAACTTAGTGTGCAATAGCACCGTACAAAGTAATTCTTATTATTAATGCACGGCTACACTATCAATCAAGGCCATTTCCTGACTACTCATCAATTGTTCAATATCCACCAAAATAAGCATTTGCGCTTCTACTGTGGCTAAACCAACAATGTACTTCGTATCTATACTAGTGACTAAAGACGGCACGTCACGAATCTGGTCATCTTTTAGCGCCATCACATCTGAAACGCCATCAACCACAATACCAACCACACGGCCATTTAGATTAAGAATAATCACCACGGTAAATTCGTTGTATTCCACTTTACCTAGATGAAATTTAATCCGTAAATCTACAATTGGTACGATTTTGCCGCGTAAATTCACTACACCTTTTATAAACTCTGGTGTATTTGCGATTTGCGTAACGGCATCGTAGCCGCGAATCTCTTGTACCTTTAAAATCTCTAAACCGTATTCTTCTTCACCCAACACAAAAGTAAGATATTCACCCGCAGCGCTTTTGGCTTTGCTTGGTGTGTTGGCTGTGCTGCTCGCAGTTTCTGTACTCATTTTGTTAGCTCCTTAGGCATTGCTTGATTGGGTTGATTGGTGAGTGCTATTTGAAAACGTTGCAGCACCGGTCAGATAATTAGACGATTGACCCATTTGTATCAATGCGGCTACATCTAAAATCAATGCCACTCCGCCATCGCCCATAATGGTGGCGCCTGAAACACCAGGCACTTTTCTATAATTGGTTTCCAAGCTCTTAATCACCACTTGTTGCTGACCAACTAATCGATCAACAAATAAGGCAGATTTTTTACCGTCAGATTCAATCAGCACCAATACGCCTAGTGTTGGGTCAGTAATTTCAGTGTGCTGATTAAATAAGCTATGCAAGGCAATAATGGGTAAATATTCACCACGTACATGCACCATGCGACCTTCGCCAGTAACTGTTTTAATATCTTCAGCGCGTGGCTGTAAAGTTTCTACAATTAGATTTAATGGAATCACATAAATGCTATCGCCTAACGATACCGACATACCATCTAAAATAGCCAAAGTCAGCGGCAGTGCGATTGAGATGGTGGTACCAAAACCGAGTGCGGAACGAATTTCAACCGCACCATTCATGGCGGTAATATTTCGTTTTACCACATCCATACCTACGCCTCGGCCAGAAACATCGGTGACCACTTCTGCGGTAGAAAAACCTGGTGCAAATATCAAGGCAAACACTTCAGCATCTGACATATTCTCACTGACATCCAAGCCATTTTTGACGGCTTTTTCTAGCAGTTTTGCACGATTCAAACCAGCACCATCGTCGGTCACTTCAATCACAATGCTGCCGCCTTTATGGGTTGCAGAAAGTGTTAATACGCCAGTTTCACTTTTGCCGGCGGCTCTACGTTTGTCGGGCGTTTCTACGCCATGATCCACGCTATTACGCACCAAATGGGTCAGCGGATCAACAATGCGTTCGATTAAACCTTTGTCTAATTCAGTCGCAGCGCCCACAGTCACAAAGTCCACTTTTTTACCGAGTTTGGCTGCTAAATCGCGCACCATACGAGGGAAACGTGAGAACACAAAATCCATAGGCATCATGCGAATTGACATGACTGACTCTTGCAGGTCGCGCGTATTACGTGTCAATTGGCCTACGCTGTTAATCAACGGCTCGTGCAATACTGGGTCTAAATGGCTAATACGCTGTTCTATCATGGCTTGCGTAATGACTAATTCACCCACCAAGTTAATCAACTGATCTACTTTTTCGATGCCAACGCGAATTGAAGAAGTTTCTGCATTCACCGGCGCTTTGTCTGAGTCACGACGGCCTGGGCTTCGTTTTTCTACAGCTTCAGCAGCATGTTCAACAACGTGATCAGCTTCAACCTTAACGGCAGTCTCTGCATGATCAGTGTAAGCATCAGTGATTGGCGTATCATCACCAATCAGCTTAATTGCTACAGCATCGGCATGCGGTATAAATGGCGCAAAAAAGCCGTAGCCTTCTTCAACATTATCTGTGCCATCTTCAGAAAATAAACCGTAACCGACTTCCTCTTCAATTTCAACTTTAGATTTTCCTACAGTTGATTTTTCAGGCGTAGCACTTGAAGTGCTCGTTGTTGCTTGATTAATAATAGGTTCTATTTTTTCGACGACTGGCGCTGAAGCAGTTGCAATTGGTGCTAAAGAAATGACCAAATCATTTGGATCCAACACAAAAGAGCAAATTGAAACAATGTCATCTTGAGATGAATCTGTCGTCAATACGAACACAGAGCGGCCATGTTCATTTTTACTTGAAACCACATCACCTAATAAACCAAGCTCATCTTTAAGGTTAGCAACGTCTTTATCAGAAATTTCAGGTAAATAAATATGAAACTGCGTCAAACCGTCTTCGCGCGCGATTACTGCTGGCGCGACTTCCTGAACAGCTGGTGTTACAACTTCAGGCGCTACAACTTCAGTTGCTTTAACGCTGCTAGCAACAGCCTTAGGCGAGGTTTTAATCACCAAGCCGCTCGCTTCTGAAAGTGAATTCAGCATCATTTTCACATCAGCCACCTGATCTTGATCAACCGGTGTCGCCAACCTGTGACCATCAACTTCCATCTTCAGCACATCTTTTGCTGCCAAAAAGGCATCAACGTGTTCAGCGGTTAAGGCCATTTCGTGTTTACGGATTTTATCCAGCAAATTTTCTAGCACATGCGTGATTTCCGTCATGTCCATAAAGCCGAAAGTTGCAGCGCCACCTTTTATAGAATGGGCTGCACGAAAAATAGCATTGAGTTCTTCAGTATCAGGGTCTTCAATTTCGATGCCTAGCAGCAGTCGTTCAGCCTCGGCTAACAACTCTTCTGCTTCATCAAAAAACACCTCGTAGAACTGACTCATATCAATTGTCATTGCTGTACTCCGTCTGTATTTATTCTGCTGCTAAATTTTATTTCTTATCGCACCAATCTTGTCGCTTTAGCGGCTTAGATTGGTGGTGATGCCCTTGCGGTTAGAAAATCGGCATGACTGTGGGGCATACGTCTTTTCAAGTGCATTCACCGCAAATAACTTTAAAATACTTACCACGTTAACTGACTTTGTAGGAGCGGTCTTTCAAGAGGGTAGAAAATCAAAGTGCCCGTGGTACAAATATACTTAAGATCCAATGACTTTTTGTACGACTTCTATCAAGCGTTTTGGATCAAAAGGTTTGACCAACCAGCCATTAGCGCCTGCGGCCTTACCTTTGGCTTTCATTTCATCGCTAGATTCTGTAGTGAGCATTAAAATTGGCACTTTTTGATATGAACCTAATTCACGCAGATTTTTAATCAGTGTTAAGCCATCCATAATTGGCATATTTTGGTCTGTAAGCACAAGATCAACGGTCTTTTCCTTGGCTTTATTCAAACCGTCTTGCCCATCAACCGCTTGCACCACATCGTAACCTGCGGCTTTGAGACTAAATGCCACCATCTGGCGAAGAGAACCGGAGTCATCCACTGCTAGAATTGTTTTTGCCATTTCATACACTCACTTTTTTCGTTGTTAATCTAGTTCGTTACTAATAAATTACTTTTACTGCGGCTAAAACCAAATTGAGCGATGTGCTCATGTTAATTAAAGCGGCTTAACACTTTTCAGATCATTGCTTAAAGCCTGCTAAGGCTTAACTCATCACTTCTATAACGGCTTACATTCTTTAATATTGAGCGCATTCGCTAAAAAAGCTCAATATCGCCAGAAGCCATATCTTGCTGATCAACCGAGCGTAGCAAACCACCTGAAAGCGCACGACTTCCAACGTGTAAACTACGACTCATCTCATCAAGAAACTTAGCAATTTCTTCATGCTCATGCTCTGCATCAATTGAATTACTATGATTACCTAATTCATGCAGCAAATCTTTTAAGCCAGTGACACGCTTAATGGTTCGGGTCAATAACTGGCTAGTCAGATCTTGAAACTGCAAACCAGTAACGGCTGCATTCACCTCTACGCCAATTTTTTCCTTAAATGCCTCAAGCTGCTGAGTCTCTTCACTTTCAAAATGATGTGCTGCAATTAAATGATCGATCACATCCTGCTGCTCACTCACAATCTCGTGCACAGCCATAAAGCTCGCACCAAGCTTCTCAATGGCCTCACTTAATAAATAAGTGGTTTGTAGCAAATCTGCTTCAACCTCAACGAGATGCTGCTTACCATGCTCGGAGACTGCAGCTAGTAAAGTGCGTAATTCAGTGGTGGGTAATGTTTTCATGTCCATACAATCATGTTCCAAAACGCTTAATATCAATTAGATGAATATGACCAATAAAACTTATTAATTCAGTTTTTTAGTTTGCTGTGATGCTGGCGCAGCCACCACATTACTAATATCTTCTTTACTTGCATCTGAAGCCACATGTAAGGCGCCATCGTCCTTCAGCGCATTTTCTTCGGCCTGCTTATTCATAATAATGATGCTAATACGGCGATTATTTGGGTTAAACGGGTTTTCTTTGTCAAACAGAGAGGCCGATGAAAGCCCGACTACGCGTAATAACTTTGTTTCATCCATACCGCCAGCAATCAGTTCTCGGCGAGAAGCGTTAGCACGATCTGATGACAACTCCCAATTACTATAAGACTTTTCGCCGTTTGGATAAGGTGTTGCATCAGTGTGACCAGACAAACTTATTTTATTAGTCACGCCATTTAACATTTCACCAATTTGCTGCAAAATCTCTTTGGCATAAGGCTGCATTTCTGCCTTAGAAGAGTTAAACATAGGTCGATTTTTATCATCCACAATTTGCACACGCAAACCTTCAGAAGTAATATCTAGCAAAAGTTGGCTCTTAAATTTACTTAAAGTGGGGCTGTCTTCAATGGCTTTTTCAATTTTCTTTTTCAGTTCTTCAAGTTTTATTTTTTCTGCTTTTTCAACCGCTTTTTTAACATCATCAATATCAACCATTTTTTTCTTACCATTAGGGCCGTCAACTGGCTTTACTTGCCCTTGCTTTTTGGTCATGTCCTTACCACCACCGCCTTTAATCAAAGTGTCGCTGGCGCCTACTGAACTTCCACCCATTAACGCTACTTTTAACGGCGTTTTAAAGTATTCTGAAATGCCTTCAAGCTGCGCTTTAGAGGTTGATCCTAGCAACCACATCAATAAAAAGAACGCCATCATTGCGGTAACAAAGTCAGCATAGGCAATCTTCCACGCGCCTCCATGATGGCCAGCCGCAGTCTTTTTAATTTTTTTAACTATAATCGGTCTAACGCGGTCTTCTGCCATTACAAACTCCGTTGCAATTTATTTTGTCTTTAATCGAGCTTATTTGTCTTTGTCATATTTACTTTTGGCTTATTTACCTTTAGCTTGCTTAACATAGGTTTCTAGCTCAGCAAAACCAGGACGCTCGGTTGAGTAAAGTACTTTTCTACCGAACTCAACTGCAATAGCCGGCGCATAGCCATTTAAACTAGCCAGTAAAGTGACTTTTACCGTTTGAAACATTTTCGTGCCCTCTTCCAGCTTTTGCTCAAGCACACCAGAAAGCGGGCCGACAAAACCGTAAGCCAGTAAAATACCTAAAAACGTACCAACCAGCGCGTGGGCAATCAAAATACCCAACTCAGCCGGTGGTAAAGCTACGTTTTCCATGGTGTGCACCACACCCATCACCGCTGCCACAATACCGAAAGCCGGCAAGCCGTCGCCTAATTTAGCAATACAATGCACAGGTACATGACCTTCCATATGATGCGTTTCAATTTCGTTATCCATCAGGTTTTCTATCTGAAACGCGTCCATGTTGCCAGAACCCATGAGGCGCAAATAATCGGTTATAAATTCGATTAAATGATGGTCGTGTAATAACTTTGGGTACTTGCTGAAAAGCGGGCTGGCTTCAGGATTTTCTACATCATTTTCAATCGACATCATGCCGTCTTTACGAATTTTGGCTAAAATCTCAAACAACAACGCGAGTAAATCCATATAAAGCGCTTTGTTGTATTTAGAGCCTTTAAACAAAGTTGGTAGTGCTTTTAACGTTGATTTAATTGATTTCATGTCATTGCCAACCACAAATGCGCCAAATGCACCGCCAAAGATCATCAATAATTCTAGAGGCTGCATCAAGCCACCCAAATGACCACCAGCCAGCGCGTAACCACCAAAAACAGCGCCCATGACTAAAATATATCCAACAATAACTAACATACTTGCGTACTCCAGAATAGGAAACCAAATTTCCAACGGTTTAGTAATTAACTTAAGAATACCAATCAGCGACAAAAATCAATCTGTGGAATAAAGGGATATTTGCAGGGTTGCAATGTGTTTGCTATTTTTTACCGTAGCTGAGCTTAGGTTAAGTATTTTTAAAAAATACAATAGCCCAAACGCTTATTAGATTAGAGTTTTATGAGATATTCCAAACATATAGCTTAGGTGAGTGCACATTAGGTGTTATACAAAGACTGGGTTTAATACCTGGAATTTCAAACTCTAAGCTAATAAGCATACTGCCAGGTAACATTTCAAGATGTGCTTTTTCCCATAAAGCTAACATGGCTACAGGGGATAAATAGGCAAAAATAACATCGTAATTTGAAAAGTTTAGCGCGCTATAGTCGCCCAACTTAAACACCACTGAAGAGCAGCGTAATTTGGCTCGAACAAGACTAATCAACCAAGGTAAAGGCGCTATTTCAATGCCTTCTATATGACTGTCTGGTCTAAATTTAGCAATATGCATAGGCATATCACCCAATCCGCTACCTATATCGATCAATCTCACTGGTTTATCTTGAGGAATGAGCTTGGCGACTTCTTGCCAAACAATTGGTCGTGAAGGAAAAAACGGTACTTGCGTTCTAAATGTCGTCCAATACAAGCTTAGGCTAATCACAAATCCCGCTAAATATATTTCGTTGGAAATATGCCAGTTAGACATCCCCAACACCGCTAGCGGGAAGCCTAAATGTATCCAACGCCACCAACTTGCCATGCCAAACAACTTGGAATATAGCCAGGCAAACAATGACTGCAGTAACACCAAAACAAAAATTGGGATGACTAAATTAGTCTTAAAGAAAACTGCCGCGCCTGTTCCAACTGCGCCTGAAAAGAGAATAACCGTGAGGCAAGCAACACATTGCACCAGCATTGCCAGTGCGGAAGGGACTAAACGCAGTTTAGGGAGATATTTTTTGAAGAAGGGTTTGGTCATGATTAACATATCTGGCGAAACACCGTACTTTATTAGATTTTGCGCCGACAAATGTAAATCAGGATATGGAAATCATGACCTGCGAATCATCAGCTACGAAACATCTGTTGCAAATAAACATGTGTTGATTTGCATTGCTACGCATCATAAAAACTTAAGCTAGCCTTAATATTAAGCTTGCATAGCCACTATTTTATAAGTGAGCTCTTTAGCTTTTTTAGTTTTACCTGCACGAGATGGCACATGGCATAAGTTACATACATACGTTTGATTTAAATCATAAGTATTAACGATAAAACTACCACCACAACAGCTACAGCTTTGCATTTTGAGCATTTTGCTTTCTACAAAACGTACCAATGTCCAAGCGCGCGTCATCGACAATACGGACTCAACTTGATCATCTTGCTCTACTTGTTGCTGATATAAACTGTAGGCTTTAATGATGGCGTGAATACCTTTTTCATCAGTATAGTCCACCATGAATTTGTAGATATTATAGAAAATAGACGAATGAATATTTGGCTGCCAAGTTAAGAACCAATCAGTAGAAAATGGCAACATTCCTTTAGGTGGGGAGACACCTTTTAGCTCTTTATAAAGCTTAATGAGGCGCTCACGAGATAAACTAGTTTGTGACTCAAGCAATTGCAATCTAGCACCTAGCTTGATCATTTGCATGGCAAGCTGAATTTGCTCGGATTCGTTGACTACGCTTTTCTTTTCCATGATATTCCCCTATTACTCAACAGTATTTAACTTATTATTGATTACTGTTGAATCAAACTATATTTACTAATGCTTGTCCGCCGACTTTTAATCTTAACGGCACTTAATTAACTATATTTATATTAAATATAGTTAAAATAAATATTTATTTTTAAAATTAAATTTACGCCAAAGCCTCAGCAGTTTGTCCAGCCATTAAAATAGCGGTATGCAAATGTGCTTGCGAACGATCTTTTGTATAGTTGGTAAGCATGCCCAAAATTGCGCTGTCATCAAAGCGAAAACGCGCTAACATCATATTGGTGCTACTAAGTTTAAGTAACTGTAAATTACTTAAGCCTTCAAGTAGATCTGCAATTTCTTTACTGACACCTAAGCGAAAAATCGCGGTGGCTTTATCTGAACGAATAAGTTGTTGGGCTAGCATTAGGTAATTTAAATTGGCATCTTTAATTTCAGCCATTATTTCGTTTTCGTTCATTTTAATTCCCCTATTCCAACGTTTTGTTATCAATACGTGTCGCGCATGTGACGTACTTTGTGCTTAACAACAGAAGTTTACAACTAGGGTTTGTCGGTTTATTTGGTAAGATAAATAGACGTGACAATGTAGGTGTTTGTCTTACAAACACCTACATTCTTGGATAATAGTGATATTTTTCATACACTTAATTTTAAAAAATTAATCAAGCGCAATAATAATTGCGTTAGGTAATTGATGTCATTTAATAAATATCCTAAAGTTTTTTATGGTTAATCCGTTATTACTATCGGTGCAAACGCTTTAATGCTTCAATTTCAATCATTAATAATCGCAGCGTTAATACTTTTACTTACGTGCTGCACACAATAATTACGTTTACTAATAAACAATGTCGGCTTCTTCTAATGTCCTGTTAACGGCAGTACTTTTGTAAACTTTAGGGTAAATTGAAAAATAAATTCAAATAAACCTGAAATAAATGTTGAATAATTCCCATCTTATTGATTATTAATAATAAATTATTATTAATAAATTTTAAAATAATTACAAAAAATTCAATAAAGCCTCCGCTTTTCAGCATAAACGTATTAATTTCCAGACTTCGGCTTTAAGAAAGGGTGGCTTTCACCCTTTTATTCTAAAGATGCAATCGCATCTATTCGCTTAATAATTGATACCTAGTAATAAACGAACGTATTACCTAAGCAATTCAGGTTTGGGAAGATGCGAACATATGGCGCCAGAAGCGTTTTGTCATTAGATAATTTGAATCGACAATAATTTAATGACAAAGCTCTGGATTTCATCACACTGGGAATCGACATGGCTGAAGATAGCGATCTAGAAAAAACAGAACAGGCCTCCTCCAAGCGCTTAGAAAGCGCCAGAGAAGAAGGCGACGTACCTCGCTCACGCGAGCTTGCGACTGTGACTGTGCTATTTACCGCGGGCATGATTTTACTGATGATGGGCGACCACCTTAATCAAGCCTTAAAAACATCGCTAACTGCGGGCTTAAGTTTTGACCGCACAACGGCTTATGACCCTATCGTTTTACTCATGAAAATGAGCGATAGTATCTATAACTTGCTGCTAGCTTTTGCTCCCTTTGCCCTGATCTTACTAGCAGTATCCATTGCAGCGCCCATTATGATAGGCGGTTGGGTATTCAGCGGCAAAGCATTTATACCGCAGTTTGGCCGCTTAAACCCAATGAAAGGCTTGGGCAATTTATTTTCCAGCACTTCAGCGGTTGAACTTGTTAAATCTATTGCTAAAACTTTATTGGTAGCATCAGTAGCCTACATTGTGATGTCACATGATATTGAGCCTATTTTATCGCTGTCTTTATATCCGCTTAAAACTAGCATTTCAGAAGTGCATCACTTAATGCTCACAGGATTTTTATCAATTGTAAGCGCCTTGGTTTTTATTGCGGCGCTTGACGTGCCCTACCAGCTTTACCATCACGCCAATAAATTAAAAATGACGAAAGAAGAAGTTCGTCAAGAATCTAAAGAATCTGAAGGTAATCCTGAAATTAAAGCCAGAATTCGCCAACAGCAACGTGAAATGGCCAGACGTAGAATGATGGCTGAGATTCCAAAAGCAGATGTGGTGATTACCAACCCAACCCACTATGCCGTTGCCATTAAATATCAGGATGAAGGTATGAGTGCACCGATTGTAGTGGCTAAAGGTGCTGATGCCGTCGCTTTAAAAATTCGTGAAATTGCGTCAGAAAACAAAGTGCTGATTATTGAATCTCCCAAACTAGCGCGGGCTTTATATGCACATACCGAGTTAGGCGATGAAATTCCGGCAACACTATATTCTGCTGTCGCTGAAGTATTGGCTTATGTGTTCCAAATGCGTATTTTCAAAAAAGATGGTGGCTATCGCCCAGAAATACCAACTGCAATACCAGTGCCAGATGCTTTGGATCCTCACAGTTTATTGCCAGCGCTTAGCACAGCAACGGATGTCGCACCTGAATTAGGAGTCGCCTAATGGGCTCGCTTAACCTACCTGCATGGATGAATAAATTGGCTGGACGCAATGTTGCCGCGCCAACAATTATTATCTTACTGCTATCTATGATGATATTGCCTTTGCCGGCAGTGGTTTTAGATGTGTTGTTCAGCTTTAATATTGCACTTTCTATTATGGTGCTACTCATTGGTCTGCAAACCAAAAAAGCGCTGGATTTTATTGCTTTTCCAACAGTGCTGCTAATGACGACCATGTTACGTTTATCACTGAACGTGGCCTCAACGCGCGTGGTGTTAACTGAAGGCCATAACGGCCCAGATGCTGCCGGTAAAGTGATTGAAGCGTTTGGACACTTTTTGATTGGTGGCAATTACACGGTCGGTATCGTGGTATTCGTCATTTTAACGATCATCAACTTTACCGTTGTGACCAAAGGTGCAGGCCGTATTGCTGAAGTTGGTGCGCGTTTTACCTTAGACGCCATGCCAGGCAAGCAAATGGCGATTGATGCCGATTTAAACGCAGGCCTGATTGGCGAAGATGAAGCGCGCCGTCGTCGTGCTGAAGTCAGCCAAGAATCAGAGTTTTATGGCGCGATGGATGGTGCGAGTAAATATGTAAGAGGTGATGCGGTTGCCGGCATTATGGTGACCATAATCAATATTTTCGGTGGCCTGATTGTAGGTATAGTTCAGCACGACATGGCGTTTGCTGATGCAGTTAAAAACTACACTTTACTAGCCATTGGTGATGGCTTAGTGGCACAAATTCCGTCACTTATTATCTCAGTCGCAGCCGGTGTGGTGGTATCTCGCGTAGCCAATAATGAAGATATTGGTGGCCAATTAGTGACACAGTTGTTCACCAACGCCAAAGTTGTTTATGTAACAGCCGGCATTATTGGTGGTATGGGCGCTATTCCTGGCATGCCACACTTTGCGTTTCTAATGTTAGCAGCAGTACTTGCTGGCATTGCTTATATGATCGATGAGCAGAAAAAAGCGCTTGAAACCGAACCTGTGGTGGAAGAAAAAATTGAAGTAATTTCAGAAACAGAAGAAGCTAGCTGGGATGACGTCACTGCGGTGGATTTAGTTGGGCTAGAAGTTGGCTACCGCCTAATTCCACTGGTTGATAAAGCCCAAGGTGGCGATTTACTAAAACGGATCAAAGGCTTACGTAAAAAATTCGCCCAAGAAGTTGGATTTTTAGCGCCAACCGTACATATTCGTGACAACCTAGAACTTAAACCATCAGCTTATCGCATCACTTTAAAAGGCGTCGATATCGCTAATGGAGAATCACATTTCGGCCAATATTTAGCGATTGATCCCGGCATGGTGAGCGGCACTTTACCTGGCCAAGTAACATCAGACCCAGCCTTTGGCTTACCTGCGGTATGGATAGAGAGTGGCATGCGAGACGATGCGCAAAATATGGGTTATACCGTTGTTGATTCTGGCACCGTGATTGCCACGCACTTAAATCATATTATTTCTATGCACGCCGCTGAGCTATTAGGTCGTCAAGAAGTGCAACAACTACTTGATCATATTGGTAAAGATTCACCGAAACTGGTTGAAGATTTAGTGCCTAAACTGATGTCGCTATCTGTGATACAAAAAGTATTACAAAACCTACTCACTGAGGGCGTCCATATTCGCGATATGCGTACTATCGTAGAAACGCTTTCAGAATATGCAACCCAAACGCAAGATGCTAGTGAGCTAACCGCTTTAGTACGCGTGCAACTAGGCCGGGCCATTGTGCAACAGTTATTCCCTGTCGGCAATGAAGTGACAGTGATGACGCTGGACAGCAACTTAGAGCGTTTATTGACGCAAGCCATGCAAAATAATGGTGTTAGTGGTTCTGCCATAGAACCTGGCATGGCAGAAACGCTATCAAGACAAGCCGAAGCTGCCGCTAAACAGCAAGAGCAAATGGGCATGACGCCAGTGTTGCTAGTTTCAGCACCAATCAGAGCTGCACTGTCAAAATTTTTACGCCGCGCGGTTCCAAACCTGCGTGTGTTATCTCACGACGAATTACCAGATTCAAAAACAATACGTGTTACTAGTCTTATTGGAGGTCCAACATGAACATAAAACGATTTTTTGGCAAAAACTCACGTGAAGCACTGAGCATGGTGCGCAAAGAGTTAGGAGAAGATGCGGTCA
>CANFZA010000032.1 GCA_947451235.1 Methylophilaceae bacterium
AACGGCAAATTCGCCGTATGTGCGAAATGGTTGGCTTGCACGTTGTGGGTTTAAAGCGTGTACGGATTGGTAGCGTTAATTTGGGTAAATTACCCGTTGGTATGTGGCGTTATTTGCGTAACGACGAACGCTTTTAGTTTACTGTTTTAGCAAATGAAAGTATTTATTTAAATTTTCTGCATGACTAGGAATTAATAATGGGTTTGTTTGATAATGTAGCCGGTGCGGTTTTAGGAAAAATGGGCGGCGATCAGGGTAACTTGGTGAAACTGGCGATGGAAATGTTTAACCAATATGGTGGTTTATCTGGCATTTTGGAAAAATTTAACGCCAGTGGCTTTGCCGAGCAGGCCGCCTCATGGGTGGCTAAAGGTGAAAATCTACCACTTTCGGCAGATCAGATAGTGACTGCTTTAGGAGCTGGCACAATTGCCGAAATGGCTGCCAAATTAGATATGCCAGCAGACGAATTAAGCAAGCAAATTGCACAGTACCTGCCTAAAGTCGTCGATAAATTGACGCCGGATGGTGTTGTCAGCAATAACTCAGCGGGTTTGCTGGGTGCCGTTTTAGGAATGCTTAAATAGATTATTGAACATTAAGCATTCAATTAAAAAAATATAAATTGATCATAAAAAAAGGGCAAGTAATTGCCCTTTTGCTTTATTGTAATTAGCCCTTTAGCCTGTAGTTAGCTAATTAAGTAGTTAAGCTGTAATTAAAGAGCCGTACTATCAGCACGGATCTCGCAACTAATAAAAACATTAAATCGGATAAGAAAAAGACATGGATATCATATTGTTACTGAAAGCATTTCTGTTAGGTTTAGTGGAAGGCGCTACTGAGTTTTTACCCATTAGCAGTACCGGACACTTAATTATTGTGGGTGATTTACTGCACTTTAACGATGATAAAGGTAAGATTTTTGAAATTGTGATTCAACTTGGTGCGATTTTAGCCGTGTGTTATGAATTTAGAAAACGCCTGTTCACGACTGTGGCGCAAATAACAACACAGGCGTCAGCACAAAGATTTGTTGCTAATTTATTCATCGCATTTTTACCCTTAGCGATATTGGGTTTGGCATTCCATCATTACATTATTCAATACTTATTTTCGCCTATAACCGTGGCTATTGCCTTAATTGTTGGTGGCTTTGCAATTTTATTGATTGAAAATAATGTTAAACCACCAGTAACCTTAAATGTTCAAGATTTAAGCCCTAAGCAAGCCTTGCAAGTTGGTTTTGCGCAAGCATTAGCGTTAGTGCCTGGCGTTTCGCGTGCGGGTGCTACTATTTTAGGCGGCATGTTATTTGGCCTGAGTCGACAAGCGGCGACTGAATTTTCTTTCTTTTTAGCCATTCCCACAATGTTTGCCGCCACCGCCTACGATTTACTTAAAAACTACAAGCTCTTATCGTTAAGTGATACGCCAATGTTTATCGTTGGCTTCATCACTGCCTTTATATCAGCCTTGATGGTGATTAAAATGTTGCTACGCTTTGTTGCCACGCATGATTTTAAAGTGTTTGCTTGGTATCGTATTGTTTTTGGCGCAATCGTACTATTGTATTTTTGGAAGTTGCATTAGGTTTTTGGTGAGGCATGCCTAATTATAGGAATCAGGATTCTGTTACGATAAGTGCTCAGGATTTTGTTTAATAGCGTGGCGTGGTGAATTTACGTTGTGGTTGGAAATATTTTCTTAAAAGGTAGTAAAACCTTAAAAAGAGTTTGAAATGACCGAAGTGGTCAGTAATATTTTAAAGTGAACGCTTACGTGTGTTATCAGCGGTTTGTTTACTTTTACGTTTAGTTGCAGCATTGGCATCTGCATCTTGTTGTTTTTTTGTTTCTACTGCAAGTTCAGCCGCTTTTCTACGTTCTAAAATGCGTACTTGTGCCTCTTCAAGCTCATCAAGAGAAATTACATTGTCTTGGTTGGTGTCAACTTGGCTAAAATGTCGCGCAATTTGTGGTAGTCGTTCGGTTGCTTCTTGGCGGTCTATCGTGCCGTCACCATCGTTATCTGCATCTAAAAAGCGAATGTGTATGCTTTCTTGCATGGCGCGACGGCGCTCTTCAATTAAATCGTGATCATGGTCTATCGATTTTGCATAATCATCTAAGGCTCTGCGTAATTTTTCACGGTTTTCTGGGCTAAAGTTGAGTTCTAAGGTCTGTTGCATGCCGTCGCTGGTGTCGGCTTCGGCTACTCTTCTATTGCTATCTTGCGCGGTGAATATGCTATTTTTGCCAGCTGCAAGCACATTAAAAGACAATCCAATGCCTATACACAGGGCTAAGTATGTGCATTTTACAATTGAAGTGTTTTTAGGTGAAATTAGATTCAATGCATCAACTTTATAAAGGTTGGCCGGAAAATTTAAGGTGAGTAAGCATGAAGTAATATTGTTAATTGATTGTTTCATTTGTAAGAGAATTTGTAAGCAATTGTAAGGTTTGCATTTTGTATGTTTATTGACTTCAAAGATTAACTTTAGTTTTCTTGTTAGCATTTAATATTTGCATCAATTACAATACACAAATTACATTGGAATTTAGTTGAATTAAATTCAATGTTAGTTATCAATTACATGCCTAGGCTATAAATTGCCAATTTATAAATTTAGCTTTTATAAATTAACAATTTATAAAGTACTTCGATTAATAAAATAGCATTCTAAAACTCTTAAACGCGAGCTCAATTTATCATGACAGATCAAAATAAAAAAATATTGGTAGTAGATGATGACATTCGTTTGCGAGAGTTATTGCAACGCTACTTAACCGAGCAAGGCTTTAACGTTAAGGCTGTTTCTGATGCAAAAGAAATGGATGCAATCTTAGCCGTAGAGCCATTCGATGTGCTGGTGTTAGATCTAATGTTGCCTGGTGAAGATGGTTTATCTATTTGCCGCAGAATTAGAGGCTCAGGAACCTTGTTGCCGATTGTGATGTTAACTGCCCGTGGCGATGAGGTTGATAGAATCATAGGCCTTGAAATGGGCGCTGATGATTACCTACCAAAACCGTTTAACCCACGAGAATTATTAGCCCGCATTAATGCTGTGCTTCGCAGGCACGAACGTTTACAACCTAGCGCACCGGCAATTAATACCGATAGCGTTAGCATAGGCGACTTTGTTTTTAACACATCTACCCGCTCGCTCACAAAAGAGGGTGTGGCTGTTACCATTACCAGCGGTGAGTTTGCGCTGCTTAAAGTTTTTGTTGATCATCCTCGCCAACCGTTATCACGCGATAGGCTTATGCAGTTAGCGCGCGGTCGTGAGTTGGACGTGTTTGATCGCAGTATTGATGTGCAAGTATCGCGTTTACGCAAACTCATAGAGCCAGACCCGGCACATCCACGTTATTTACAGACCATGTGGGGCTTTGGTTATGTGTTTATTCCTGATGGTGAAGTGGATCAATAGGTCAGATTTTAATTATTTGGTTTAATTTTAATTAACTCAATCTCGCTATCATTTCATTCAATATTCTTAAGCGTATATTTACCTGATAACTCACCCCTTGAAATTACGTATTTTACCTAAAACATTGCTCGCTAGAGTGATGCTGCTGATTGCCGTGCTACTGGCGGTTGGTCAGTTTGCATCGCTACAGATTTTTGAGTATTTTGAGCGTGAACCTCGCGCAGAAGCTACTGCCTTGCAAGCGGTTACCGTAGTGAACTACACGCGCGCTTCGTTGATTGCCTCGCAAGATAACTTACGCTTGGCTTTGCTTTCAGAAATTACCGGCAAAGAAGGTGTGCGCATTTATTACGCAGACTTTATGGAGGAAATTGAACCCTTACCAGCAGATCCATTCATTAGAATGGTGGCTGATAAAATCCGTCAGCGATTAGGCGTGGAAACCATTATTACCGTTAATCACTATGGCGTGCAAGGCCTTTGGGTCAGCTTCAATATCGGCCAAGATGACTTTTGGGTGGTAATTCCTCGTGTCCATGTGGAGCGGCCCTTTCCATGGCAATGGCTAGGTTGGGGTGCGTTAGTGCTATTACTATCCCTCGCAGGTGGCTACTTGCTTGCCGCACGTATTAATCGACCTTTACGCTTATTAATGAACGCAGCAGATAGATTGCGTAATGGTGAACGCCCTGAAAAACTACCAGAAGGCAGTTTTGCGGAATTGCGTGAAGTAAACAACACGTTTAATAAAATGGCTGATTCCTTGGCTGAATTAGATGCAGAGCGTACGCTGATTTTAGCCGGTGTGTCGCATGATATTAGAACGCCTTTAGCCAGACTTCGTCTAGCCGTAGAAATGTTGCCTGACGACGGTTGTGCTAGTTTGAAAAATGGCATGGTTGAAGATATTAGCGACATGAATAATATCATCAATCAGTTTTTAGATTTTGTGCGTGGCGTAGAAGGCGAGCCTACGCAAATGATTGATATTAATACGTTATTGCAAGCGATGCATGATAGGCAAAGTCGTGCAGGCCGAGATTTGGTAGTGCAGTTAGCACACACTTACTTTATCCCCATTAGGCCGTTGGCAATGCAAAGATTGCTGGATAATTTAGTCGGTAACGCTTACGCCTATGGACGTGGTGAGGTGAGAGTGGCCAGTAAAATTATGGCAGATGCCATTGTGATTAGCGTGTTTGATAACGGCCCTGGTATTCCTGAAACGCATGTTGAAAAGTTGCTCCGCCCTTTTGAACGGCTAGATACTGCCAGAAGTAATGCCGGTGGTAGTGGTTTGGGTTTGGCTATTGCTGAGAGAATCGCCAAGTTGCACGGTGGTAAGTTAGAGCTCATTAACCGGCCTGAGGGTGGGTTAGAAGCTAGGTTGAGTTTGCCGATTAATAATTAATACAAGTAAGACTTATTCAAACAGCTTGCAAACGATTTAAAAAGCCATAGAAAATCAGCGATTAATTATCAGTTTCAATCTTCACAATAACAGGCTCATTAACACCAGGCTCAAACCAATTTAATTTTTCACGTAGCTTCACTACTTCACCAATGATGGTCAGGCATGGCGGCTTCATGCCGGCTTCGGCAACTTTTTCAGCCAAGTCTAACAATGTTGCCGTCACTACACGTTGGCGCTGCGTAGTGCCTTGCTGAATTACCGCACACGGCATATCTGCCGGCACGCCATGCGCAATCAGTTGCTGGCAAATTTCAGCCAAACCCACCAAGCCCATGTAAATTACCACGGTTTGACGGGGGCGCGACATCGCCACCCAATCTAAATCTACAGTGCCATTTTTAAGATGGCCTGTAATAAACAAGCAAGCTTGCGCATAATCTCTATGGGTTAAAGGAATACCTGCATAGCTAGAAACGCCATTGGCGGCAGTAATGCCGGGCACTACCTGAAACGGCACGCCATGTTCCATCAGCGTTTCAATTTCTTCACCGCCGCGACCAAAAATAAATGGGTCGCCGCCTTTTAAGCGCAATACACGTTTACCTTGCAAGGCTAATTTAGCTAATAAATCGTTGATTTCTTCTTGCGGTAACGTGTGTTGGTCGCGCGATTTACCCACGTAAATGAGCTCAGCATCGCGGCGCACTAACTCCATAACTTCTGGGCTGACCAACTTATCGTACACGCAAACATCGCATTGCTGCATTAAGCGTAAGGCTCTAAAAGTCAATAAGTCTGGGTCACCCGGACCACCACCGACTAAATACACTTCGCCGTGATGGCTAGGCTTGGTGTTATCTGAAAGCAATTCAGCGTTGTCTGCCAATAATTCATCTAGCGATTTTCGGGCAGCCGCTTCTTGGCCAGATAAAATACGCTCAACTATGGGCCCTTGCAAAACCCCTTCCCAAAAAATACGGCGCTGTTGCGTGGTGGTGAATTTAGCTTTCACTTTATCTCTAAATTCACCGGCAATACCGGCGATTCTGCCATAGCCGGCGGGCAACATAGTCTCAATTTTGGTGCGAATATAGCGCGCTAATACTGGTGCATTGCCTTCGCTTGAAATCGCAATGACGATGGGAGAGCGTTCTACAATCGAAGCCATCGTAAACGTGCATAAGGCTGGCGAATCGACCACGTTGACTGGTATGTTTTGCGCTTTGGCGGTGTTTGAAACGGTAATGTTCACAGCTTCAATATCCGTTGCGGCAATGACCAAGCAAGCGCCGATTAGTTGGCTGCCATCAAAATTGGCGTTGATATAAGTGATTTTTTTTGAATCAGCCAAGGCTTGAAGTTCATGGCATAACTCTGGCGAATACAAGCTAATGGCCGCGTTAGCTTTTAATAACATCGCCACTTTACGCGAAGCCACTTCGCCGCCGCCGATAACGACACAACGGCGATTAGTAATATTCATAAAAATTGGAAGTGCTTGCATGCGTTTATAACCTACTGATGTTTTTGCCTATTTTACCTTGCGCCAAGCAAGTTTGCGTGAAGCGCATGACTAAATGCGCTAAAATTATGTTTTACCCATTTGTAGCTTAGCCTTGAATCATACTGAAGAAAAATTAACACCACCTGCCGACAATATCAGCGACATTAGCGACATTTCAGCCGCGCCAAAAAAAGTGTTCATTAAAACTTTTGGTTGCCAGATGAATGAGTACGACTCATCACGCATGGCGGATATGCTAGCGATGACCGATGGTATGGTGGAAACGCTAACGCCAGAAGATGCGGATGTTATTTTGCTGAATACTTGCTCAGTGCGCGAAAAAGCGGAAGACAAAGTATTTAGTCATTTAGGTCGATTTATTCCACTTAAAAAAGCGAATCCTAATTTGGTGATTGGTGTGGGCGGTTGCGTTGCTTCGCAAGAGGGCGACAACATTATCAAGCGCGCACCTTATGTAGACGTGGTATTTGGCCCGCAAACCTTGCATCGTCTGCCTGACATGATTAAAAACAGCCAAGCCAGCGGCAAATCTCAGGTGGATATTTCGTTTCCTGAAATTGAAAAATTTGACCATTTACCGCCACCGCGTGTAGAAGGTGTGAGTGCGTTTTTGAGTATTATGGAAGGTTGCAGCAAATATTGCAGCTTTTGCGTCGTACCTTTTACGCGCGGCGAAGAAGTGTCGCGCCCATTTGAATCTATTCTGACCGAAGCCGTGCAATTGGCAGAGCAAGGCATCAAAGAAATTACCTTATTAGGCCAAAATGTTAATGCATATCGCGCTGAATATAATGGCATAGAAGCCGATTTGGCCATGATGATTGAATACATCGCTGAAATTCCACAAATTGAGCGTATACGCTTTACCACTAGCCACCCGAATGAAATGAATCAACGACTGATTGATTGTTTTGCCAACATTCCGAAGCTGGCAGTGCAATTACATTTGCCTGTGCAGGCTGGTGCAGATCGGGTATTAATGGCCATGAAGCGCAATTACACAGGTTTGCAGTTCAAATCTACCATACGAAAATTACGTGCGGCTAATCCAAATCTGACCTTTACTTCAGACTTTATTATTGGTTTTCCGGGTGAAACAGAAGCTGAATTTGAAGCCACCGCCAAACTCATGCAAGATGTAGGGTTTGATTACAGCTTCAGCTTTTTATATAGTCCGCGCCCCGGCACGCCAGCCTCTTATTTAGCAGATGAAACTACGCAAGAAGAAAAGTTAGCCCGCTTAACTAAGCTGCAAGCGATTAACGAAGCGCAGGGCAAGCTGATTAGCGAGGCCATGTTAGGCACAGTTCAGCGCGTGTTAATAGAAAGCGCTTCTTGGAAAGATAGTGCTGAACTTGCCGGTAAAACTGATAACAACCGCATTGTAGATATTGTTGGCGATGCAAGCTTGATTGGTAATTTTGTGAATGTGTGCATTACCGATGTGAGCAACCCTAAACGCCTACGTGGCAGCCTTATAGAAAGACAGTAAACCACCCCTATGGAAATCACCTTAACCCCAGAAGACAATTTAAAGTTAGCCAATTTATGCGGTGCGCTTGATGAAAATATCAAACAAATTGCCGATGCCTTAGAATTAAACATTGTTCGCCGTGGCTCACACTTTAAGTTTGCTGGTGATATTCACAATATGCGTTTGGCTGTTCAGCTACTTGAAAACTTTTATGTACGCGCAAAAAATCCCATCGGCCTAGATGAAATTCAGTTGGGTTTAGTGGAAATAGATAAATTAAAACCTGAAGATGTCGCCACCTCAAACGCGCCTGTATTAATGACGCGCCGCACTGAATTGCATGGCCGCACACCAAGGCAAATAAGTTATTTACAGCAAATTCAAGATCACGATATTACTTTTGGCATAGGCCCAGCCGGTACCGGAAAAACTTATTTAGCCGTTGCCAGTGCGGTAGATGCCATGACGCGCGACCATGTTAAACGCATTGTATTAGTGCGTCCTGCGGTTGAAGCAGGTGAGAAATTAGGCTTTTTGCCCGGTGATTTAAATCAAAAAGTTGACCCGTATCTACGCCCTTTATACGATGCTTTGTATGATTTGGCAGGCTATGACACGGTGAATAAAATGTTTGAACGCGGTGCGATTGAAGTTGCGCCGTTGGCCTATATGCGCGGTCGTACGCTAAACCAAAGTTTTATTATTTTAGATGAAGCGCAAAACACTACGCCAGAACAAATGAAGATGTTTTTAACGCGCATAGGCTTTGGCACAAAGGCCGTGATTACCGGTGATGTGACGCAAATCGATTTGCAAAAACATCAAAAAAGCGGTTTAGTCGAAGCGCAAAAAGTGTTAAAAGATATTAAAGGCATCGCCATGACACACTTTTTATCGGCCGATGTGGTGCGGCATCCATTAGTGCAAAAAATCGTAAATGCGTATGAAGAATACGAGCTTAATAATAAAGCTTAAGCTTTGTATATGGGCTAGTAAGGCTAAGTTGCTAGTTTAAAGTAGGGTGTGCAAAATGCTTTAATTTGCACACCAAAGCCATATTGCAACGGTGTGCAAGTTAAATCATTTTGCACACCCTACGAATTGGTTTTTTTACACAATATCGTTTACGTTTTTAACACAAGAGCCTCAAGGCTATTCATGCGCAAGCTCTCAGGTATAATTTCAATTAATCGGTTAAAACAGGAACAAATATGACCCCTAATAAATTCAGTAGATTAATGCAACGCGGTCTTAGTTTGGTTGAGCAGGCGGTGCTAATTACCATTGCTATGGCGACTATTTTTGCCGTGTTTCAGGCCATTGCACATATATGGCAAGCACAAGCCATTACCGTTGGCGATTTGCTTTTGCTGTTTTTGTATTTAGAAGTCATGTCTATGCTTAACCACTATTTGGGTTCTGGTAATTTGCCGGTGAGATATCCGCTCTATATTGGCATCATCGCCTTGGCACGTTTCTTGGTGCTAGATGTTGCCGAAATTGATGCATTCCGTATGATTGCCTTATCTAGCTCTATCTTTTTGATTGCAATTGCAATTTTAATTATTCGCTACGGCCATGTGCGCTTTCCTTATGTAGATTGCCCTACGCAGTCAAAATAGTATTCAGAATCTTATTGATGTTGCGATGCGCTTTTTGAACTCACTTCAATGGCGTATTGCACTAAACACGGCTAGCGACTCAACCCCTACCTAAATGCGTTAAACATACTACATGCCAAAACTAAGCCTCACACTACAAAACGTTTCAGATCAAACCAATTTGCCGACACCAGCCCAGTTCAGAAAGTGGGCGAAGGCAACGCTACGTGTCGATACCGAAGTGACGATTCGCCTGGTAGATGAAATTGAAGGGCGCGCGTTAAACAAAATGTATCGTGGTAAAGATTATGCAACCAATGTGCTTACTTTTCCGCTGACTGAAGAGCCGCATTTGATGGGCGATATTATTATTTGTGCGCCTGTGGTAGCAGCAGAAGCACTGGCACAAAACAAATCACTAGGTGCACATTACGCCCATTTAACAGTGCATGGCGTGTTGCATTTGCATGGTTATGACCACGAAATTGAAGCGCAGGCTGAACTAATGGAAGGTTTAGAGACTGCAATTGTCTGCAAATTAGGGTATGCTGACCCTTATCTCATTGCATAGGACGCCTAATGGCTGTCGACTCCGAAAAACCAAGCTTACTAGAACGATTAAGTCACTTTTTACTCCGCGAACCTGAAGATCGCGAGCAACTTGTAGAGTTATTACACGGTGCCTATGAAAATAGCTTAATGGATGCAGATTCTCTCGCCATGATAGAAGGCGTGTTGCAAGTAAGCGAAATGCAAGTGCGGGACATCATGATTCCGCGCTCTCAAATGGATGTCATCGACATCACCCACCCACCAGAAACCTTTATTCCGCATGTCATTGAAACCGCGCACTCACGCTTTCCTGTGATTGAAGACGATAAAAATGATGTTATAGGTATATTGCTTGCCAAAGATTTACTGCGCTACTACGCTGGTGAAGACTTTGAAGTGCGCGATATGTTGCGTCCGGCGGTATTTATTCCAGAATCTAAACGATTAAATATATTGCTCAAAGAGTTTCGTAGCAATCGTAATCATATCGCTATTGTGGTCGATGAATACGGCGGCGTGGCTGGCATGGTGACGATTGAAGATGTGCTGGAGCAAATTGTCGGTGATATTGAAGATGAATATGATTACGACGAAGATGAAGACAATATTATTCAAAATGCCGATGGTCAGTACCGCGTAAAAGCGCTCACAGAAATTGACGATTTTAATGCCATTGTTGGTACTAATTTAAGCGATGAAGAATTTTCTACTATCGGCGGCCTGGTCGTGCATCAGTTTGGTCATTTACCAAAACGCAATGATGAAGTAACTTTTAATGGCTTACATATCAAAGTGTTACGCGCAGATAGTCGGCAATTGCATAGCATGATGGTAGAAGTAGTGGCTACTGAGGACGATTAAATCGTCGCTAAACTCACTACCCTGAAAATTAAAGACTGCCCATAAATTTTTCACGCTATCCACTGGAGTTAAAGCATACAAGTGGAACTAACTTTGAGTGATTAACTCATAGATAAAAGTTAGTTGAGTGATCAATAATTAGTTGATATTTTTTAGGGGTAAGCCATGAGATTTTTTATGAAATTTTTAGCGTTAGTGGGTTTGGTATTAACGCCAATTCTATTTACAAGGTTGGCTATGGCTGAAGATATGCCTAGTCAACAAACGGAAATCCCTACGGTGGAACGAGACTTTGTTAACGCCATTAACGGCTTTGATAAAGCTAAGATTATTGCGCAGTTTGGAGAGCCAACGAAAGCCGATGATGTGAAAATTAAGGGCACCAACAAAGTGGTTGCTTCAATTTGGCAATATCACTTTATTAATACCAATGTAGATGGCGTTTATTATGAAACCACAGAGTTGGATTTTATTGATGATAAAGTCGTCACTGTAGTGTTTTTAAATAACGATGGCGCTGAAGGCACTAACGATGGTCAAAAATATGAAATGCCTGCTGGTAAGGCTGACATGTAAGCGTCAGATGTAAAATTATTAGCTTGTTTTACACAATAGATACAAGAAAGATAAGTGAAAAAAGGGCTTTTAAAAGCCCTTTTTTATTTGCACTGACAGCTTATAAAAATCCAGTTAAATCGCTCTGTTTTTCAAAGAGTCACGAATTTCGCGTAATAATAAAATGTCATCTGGCGTAGCTGCCGGTGCTGCTGGCGCTGGTGTTTCAGCCTTTTTCATGCGATTCACTTGTTTTACCATGGTGAAAATAATGAACGCTAAGATGATGAAATTAATCAAAATTGTAATGAAGTTGCCATAAGCCAACATCGGCACACCTGCAGTTTTAAGTGCAGCGTAAGTGCCGGCATTGCCTGCTGGAATATCAGCCAGCGCGATAAACATATTACTAAAATCAACGCCACCAGTAACTTTTCCTACAATAGGCATAATGATGTCGCCTACCAATGAATCTACAATCTTGCCAAACGCAGCGCCAATGATGACACCGACCGCTAGGTCCATCACATTGCCTTTTGAAATAAAATCTTTAAACTCTGATGCAATGCTCATGCTGCGGTCTCCCTATTAATTAAATGGTTGCAATCACTGGGCTTTATTAGCTGTTTAACCAAAAGGCCAGTCTTGCAACAGGCTCGATATTAAAACTTAGCTCACTATTAAGTCAATCCAGAAAGCTATATTTCATAAGGACTATGCGTTAATTTTTGTTGGGCGATGCAGTATCACGCTACAATTCACGCCATGTCATTATTAAACCGCTACAAACTCATTAAGCCCGTCGCTTTATTACTACTCGGTGCGCTAAGCGTGCTGGGATTTGCGCCTTTTTACTTTTATCCTGCAAGCATCATCTCATTAGTAGGTCTGTTTTATTTTTGGCATTTAAGCTATACGCCTAAGCAGGCCGCCTTTGCTGGCTTTATTTACGGCCTTGGTATGTTTGGCGCAGGGATTTATTGGATCTACATTAGCCTGTATCAGTTTGGCGGCATGCCCAGTCTGATGGCGGCGCTTTGCACTTTTATATTATGCGCATTTTTGGCATTATTTCCGGCCGCAGTGGGCGCTTTAAGTGTATGGGTTTCGGGCGTAAGCTTATCGGCTAAACTAGGTTTATCGGCAAAACAGGGCCGCACTATGCTGATCGCCATCCCAGTATTTTGGGCGCTGACAGACTGGATTAGAAGTTGGATTTTTACTGGCTTCCCGTGGCTCAGCATAGGCTATAGCCAAGTGCCTTACAGCCCTTTGGCTGGGTATATGCCTATTGTCGGCGTGTACGGTGTTTCGCTCATTACGGTTTTTATCGCCAGCTTGCTTGGTTTATGGCTGGCTAATCGGTTTATTCACCAAACACACGCATTAAATTGGCGTAGAAATGCTATTGCTGTCTTATTACTAATTTGGGTCAGCGGTAGCCTGCTGAAAATGGTGGAATGGACAGCACCTAAAGGGCTGCCTACTTCGGTTGCTTTATTACAGGGCAATATTTCTCAAGATATAAAATGGGCCCCCGAGGTCGCTGAGCAAATCTTAACTAAATATTTAGATATGGCTGAAGTCAGCTCCGCTAAGCTGATTATTATGCCTGAAACAGCAATGCCGGTTTTATCTAGCGAACTTCCCGAGCTGTTAATAAAACGTCTGAAACAGCATGCCATTAAGAATAAAGGCGATATTTTAATGGGTTTAGTTGAACGGGAAAATGGCGAATATTTCAACAGCATGATGAGTATTGGTAGCGCGCCAACTAGCGTTTATCGCAAATCACACTTAGTGCCTTTTGGTGAGTTTATTCCGCTAAAATCGGCACTCGGCTGGATATACCGAGATTGGCTGAATATGCCTTTAAGCGATTTATCGCGAGGTAGCATACACCAACAACCTATGCCTATCGCAGGCCAAAAAGTCGCGGTGAATATTTGTTACGAAGATGTTTTTGGTGAAGAAATCATCCGCCAGTTACCACAGGCTACATTGTTAGTGAATGTCAGTAATGATGCTTGGTATGGCGAATCGCTAGCTGCCTATCAACACATGCAATTTTCTCAAGCACGCGCTTTAGAAACTGGCCGCACCATATTGCGCGCAACGAATACTGGCGCAACCGCCATGATAAATCCGCACGGCGAATTGCTGGCACATGCGCCACATTTTACCGATGCCACCTTGAATGTAATGGCGCAAGGCTACAGCGGCGCTACGCCTTATGTACGCTTTGGCAACTGGCTATTTTTGCTGATTTGTTTCATCGGTCTGATATTTATAGGCTTAAACAAATTCCCTAAGCCAATTAAATCCATCGCTAATTTTTTGGTAAGCCAGCGCAAAACAAAGTAAAATCACTCTTTTCGCCCAATATAGATTTGAATTATGGCTTTAACTTTTCAGCAAATCATCTTAACCCTACAAAATTACTGGTCCGAACGCGGTTGTGCTTTACTACAATCTTACGACATGGAAGTGGGCGCCGGCACTAGCCACACCGCCACATTCTTACGTTCGCTAGGCCCAGAACCTTGGAAAGCCGCTTACGTACAACCAAGCCGCCGCCCTAAAGATGGCCGCTATGGCGAAAATCCAAACCGCTTACAACATTATTATCAATTTCAGGTTGTGCTTAAACCAGCACCGGCCGACATCCTTGAGCTTTATTTAGGTTCGCTTGAAGCGCTTGGCTTTGACTTGAAAAAAAATGACATCCGCTTTGTAGAAGATGACTGGGAAAATCCGACGCTAGGCGCTTGGGGCTTGGGCTGGGAAGTTTGGTTGAATGGTATGGAAGTGACGCAATTTACCTATTTTCAGCAAGTTGGCGGCATTAACTGCAAACCGATTACCGGCGAAATCACTTACGGTTTAGAGCGTTTAGCCATGTATTTGCAGGGCGTTGATAATGTTTATGATTTAACTTGGACAACGGGTTTAAATGGCGAGCGCTTGAGTTATGGCGACGTTTATCTGCAAAATGAAAAAGAACAAAGTACTTATAACTTTGAACATTCTGATGCTGACTTTTTATTCACGGCATTTATTGCCTATGAAAAACAAGCGCAACATTTAGTTGAAAATCAGCTTTCATTACCAGCCTACGAACAAGTGCTTAAAGCCGCACACACGTTTAACTTGTTAGATGCTCGTGGTGCGATTAGCGTTACTGAGCGCGCCAGTTATATCGGCCGCATTCGCAATTTAGCGCGTGCTGTCGCGGCAAGTTATTTAGAAAGCCGCGCACGCTTAGGCTTCCCGATGGCACCAAAAGGTTGGGCAGATGAAGTGTTAGCAGAAATCAAAAAAAAGGAAGCCGCTTAACTTCCGTCATTCCCGTCCCTCTAAGGTCGCTGCAAAGTAGCGGGTACTGAGAGAGGATGCGGGAATCTAGGCAGCGTGAATTTGCACCCATGTGTTTACATGATGGCACACGATAGAAACGGTACGCTTTATATTGGCGTTACTTCCAACCTTATAGCTAGAATTTGGCAACATAAAAACAATGCAGTAGATGGATTTACAAAAAATATGCGGTTCATCAATTAGTTTGGTATGAACCTCATGAAAATATGGAATCAGCAATATCCAGAGAGGAATCTCTGAAAAAATGGAACAGAATCTGGAAGCTGCGCCTGATTGAACAGTTCAATCCTGAATGGCAAGATTTATATGATCAACTTATCTGACTGGATTCCCGCCTACGCGGGAATGACGAAATAATAATGAGCACACAAAATTTATTAGTAGAATTATTTGTTGAAGAATTGCCGCCTAAAGCCCTTAAAAAGCTAGGCGAGGCGTTTGCACAATTATTGGCCGATTCACTCAAAGCGCAAGGTTTAGCTGCACAAACAGCAGCAGTGACAGACTTTGCTTCACCGCGCCGTTTGGCGGTGCATGTGGTAGCAGTATTGGCCGAAGCGGCAGATAAAGTGATCACGCAAAAGCTCATGCCAGTGAGCGTGGGCTTAGATGCCAGCGGCAACGCTACGCCCGCGTTAATTAAACGTTTAAATGGCATGGGCTTAGATGAATCTGCGGTAGCGCAACTGACCAAACAAATGGATGGCAAGAATGAGGCTTTATTTTTAGACGTGACGCAAAAGGGCGTGGCGCTTAAAGATGGCTTACAAATTGCGCTGAACGAAGCGATTGCTAAATTGCCAATTCCAAAAGTAATGACGTATCAATTGGCCGATGGCTGGACTAGCGTGAATTTTGTGCGCCCTGTGCATGGTCTTGTAGCTTTGCATGGTAGCGATGTGGTTGCAATTACTGCGCTAGGCTTAAGCGCCAGCAATCAAACGCAAGGTCACCGTTTTGAAGCCTTAATATCACCGGTCGTACTCAAAAACGCCGATACTTACGCGGAGCAACTTAAAGCAGAAGGCGCAGTCATCGCTAGTTTTAACGAACGCCGTGCGGAAATTGAACGCCAGTTAAACGCGGCGGCGGCAAAGCAGAATCTTAAACCGATTGACGACGAAGCTTTGCTAGATGAAGTGGCGGCACTGGTTGAACGCCCGAATGTATTACTAGGCCAGTTTGAAAAAATCTATTTAGATGTGCCGCAAGAATGTTTGATTTTGACCATGAAGGCCAATCAAAAATACTTTCCGCTGTTAGATGCTAACGGCAAATTAACTAATAAATTTTTGATTGTTTCGAATATTAATCCAGCCGATGCTAGTGACGTGATTGGTGGCAACGAGCGCGTAGTGCGCCCAAGATTAGCTGATGCTAAATTCTTCTTTGATCAAGACCGTAAAAAGACCTTGGAAAGCCGTTTAGACAGCTTAGATAAAGTGGTTTACCACAATAAATTAGGTTCGCAAGGTAAGCGCACAAACAGAGTGCGGGCGATTGCGCGATTAATCGCAAATGCGTTGAACGACGCTACATTAATGGCGCAAGCGGATGTAGCAGCAATGCTGGCGAAAACTGATCTGCCTACGGATATGGTGGGTGAATTTCCTGAGTTGCAAGGCATTATGGGGCGCTATTATGCGCAACACGAAGGCTTAGCCGATAACATTGCGTTTGCCATTGAAGACCATTACAAACCACGTTTTGCCGGCGATGAATTGCCGCGTAGCCAAGTGGGCATAGTCGTGGCGCTGGCCGATAAGCTTGAAACCTTAGTGGGTTTATTTAGCATAGGTGAAAAACCAACCGGCGATAAAGATCCGTTTGGTTTGCGCCGTCAGGCTTTGGGCATTATTCGTATGTTAATTGAAAGCAAGTTTCCGCTTAAATTTGAAGACCTGATTCTTGCCGTACTTAAAGAGTTTGATAAAGAGTTTGATGCCGAAGTGAGCGAGCAAGCAAGCGTTGTGTCGTCTATCAAAGAGTTTTGCTTAGATCGTCTAAGCGTTAACTTGCGTGAGCAAGGAGCAAGTCCGCAAGAAGTAGATGCGGTGCTAGCACTTAACCCAGAATTGTTGAGCGAAATTCCACTACGCTTAGCCGCGGTGCGTTCGTTTGCAAGCCTAGAAGAAGCGCCAGCACTAGCTGCAGCCAATAAACGCGTAGGTAATATTCTTAAGAAAGTAGAAGGCGAAGTAAAAGCCGAAGTTAACGCTAACTTATTGCAAGAGCCAGCTGAAATAGCCTTAAATGAAGCGCTTAGTTTAGTAAAACCAGTAGCAGATAGCACGTTTGAAAGTGGTGATTATACGACTTCACTTAAATCACTCGCCGCCTTAAAAGCGCCAGTTGATGCGTTCTTTGATAACGTGATGGTGAATGCTGATGATGCTGCGCTTAAAGCTAATCGTTTAGGTTTATTGGCCACCTTGCACCAAGCCATGAACCGTGTTGCAGATTTATCTAAGTTGGCCAGTTAGTTAAGCTAGCCAGTTAATCAACAAAGCGAGCAAACACCATGAAATTAGTGATTTTAGATCGTGACGGTGTCATCAACCAAGATTCTGCCAATTTCATTAAAAATCCAAATGAGTGGATTCCGATTGCTGGCAGCCTAGAAGCGATTGCGCTTTTGAATCAATCTGGCTTTAGAGTGGCTGTGGCCACCAATCAATCCGGCGTAAGTCGCGGCTTGTTTGATATGGTGACGCTGAATAGCATACACGACAAAATGCACCGCGAAGTGGCGCAAATTGGCGGTCGCATAGACGCAATATTTTACTGCCCACATTCGGCAGAAGAGCATTGCGATTGCCGTAAACCCAACACTGGCATGATTAAAGAAATCGGCAAACGCTTTTCAGTAGAGTTAAACCAAGTAGCCGCCGTGGGTGATGCTTTACGTGACTTGCAAGCTTTTGAAAAAGCCGGTTGTCAGCCGATTTTAGTGCTGACTGGCAAAGGTCAAGCTACGCTAGATGCAGCTAAAGATGCCAGCAAAAGTCCTGAGCTAGCTTTACCTGCCAATACTTGGATTTGTGCTGATTTAAGTGAAGCCGCGCAACGCATCATTGCCGAGTATGCGCAAAACACTTAAGCTGCTCTTTTCAAAAGCCGCGCTATACCAACTTAATGAATACAAAAACAAGTCAATATTAGATTTATGCTAACGCTACGCTCCCTTATTTTTGCCGCAGGCCAATGGTTATTTACGCCAATTTTTGCATTATTGGCGCTATTTACCTTCCCATTTTCACGCATAAAACGCAACCAAATCATTAGTTTATGGGCGCGTAGTATGCTTTGGTGGTTACGCCTTACTTGTAACATTAGCTTTGTGGTGAAGGGTGTAGAAAATATTCCTACTACACCTTGCGTCATTCTCGCTAAACATCAATCGGCTTGGGAAACACTGGCGTTTCAACTGATTTTTCCTGCGCAAGTGTACGTAATGAAGCGCGAATTATTATGGATACCATTTTTTGGCTGGGGCTTGGCCATGACTTCGCCAATAGCGATTAATCGTAGCGCAGGCCGTGAAGCTTTAAAGCAATTGGTGAAGCTAGGAAAAGCGCGTTTGGCCAGTGGCTTATGGGTAGTGGTTTTTCCTGAAGGCACGCGCATTGCGCCGCATAAAAAGAGTAAATTTCATATTGGCGGTGCGTGGCTTGCCAGCGGTACAAAAGCTACTGCCTTACCGGTGGCGCATAATGCCGGCCTGTATTGGGCTAAAAATACCATGCTAAAACGCCCAGGCATTATTACCGTTAGTATCGGCCAGCCCATAGATTGCAGTCAGCTAAAGCCTGATGCGGTGAACACGCAAGTTGAGGCTTGGATTAACGCTGAAACGGCAGCGTTAGGTGCCTAGTTAAAGCCATCCACGCATGACGCATACGCTCACTTTACCTTCAGGCGATCAAATTCATTATCATTTGGAACACCGCCAAAGGCGCACTGTTGGGCTAAAAATTAGTGCGACTGGCTTAATTATTCACGCACCTAAGCGGATTAGCCAAGCGCATCTTGAAAGTATTCTAGTGCTAAAAGCCGAGTGGATACTCAAAAAACTAGAGGCAAGAGTTGCCAACCAACTACCTGCCATGCAATGGCAAGACAGCGAGCAACTATTTTTATTGGGCAATAAAATTACGCTGGCGCTGGCTTTTGATAGCCGCTCACGTGCGGTTGAATATGAATTTGGACTGTTGCAACTGGCGATGCCAAATCATGAAGATGCCGCCGCAGTAGAACGTAAAGTCGTACAATGGTATAAAAAACAGGCGCTTACAGACTTTGCGCGGCGCCTAGAAATATTCTCTAGTAAATTAGGCGTGAGCTTTAGCTCACTCACTTTATCCAATGCAAAGTCGCGCTGGGGAAGTTGCAATAGCCGAAAAGAGATTCGACTTAATTGGCGCTTGCTGCAAGCACCGCCACACATTATCAATTACGTGGTTTGCCATGAGCTGGCGCATCTGATCGAAATGAACCATTCAGCCAAGTTTTGGGCGGTGGTTGCTAGTATCTATCCGGATTATAAATTGGCTGAAAAAGAGCTTAAAGCTTGGTCGCCAAAGCTACATCTTATGTAATTAAGCCTCAGGTAAAAAGCGTTATAGCACCTGTTTAATATCATTAGCGATGTCTTGCGGTTTTTCCGCATAATCAACATACAGCCTTATTTTCCCAGCCTTATCAAAAATATACATCCCTGCACTATGGTCTATGGTGTAAGCGCTACGGCCTTCAGATTGTACTTTACTGGAAAATATTTTAAAGGCTTTAGCCGTCGCGGCAATTTCTTCTACTGAGCCACGTAAGCCTATAAACCGTGCATCAAATGACGGCACAAATTGCGCCAATACTGCTTGTGAGTCACGCTCAGGATCTAACGTAATAAATAATACTTGCACCTCATCTGCCCTTGGTCCGAGTAATTTCATGGTTTGTTTTAAGTCCGCCATCGTCGTCGGGCAAACGTCAGGGCAGTGTGTGTAGCCAAAAAATAAAGCGACGGCTTTGCCCTTAAAATCAGCCAATGTACGCGGTTTTCCGGTGTGGTCAGTCAGGTTAAACGTTTGGCCGAAGTCTGCGCCAGTAATGTCTGTGGCAACTAATTTACCAGCTTCGCCAGCAGGCTTGCAAGCGGCTAAAGCGCACAGCAATAATACGATTGCTATTTTGGGGAATAATTGTTTCATGTGTGCTTTCTTGAGTGACTATTGATAGTTGAGGCAGGCTGATTTCTGATTAATAATTTTAACATGCTTATTACTGATTGAATGACACCTGTAAATTCAATATGTTGCAGGATAAATTTAGCAGTTATGTTAATAATTTAAGACAACGCAGGCTCACACTCGTTTACAATATTGCTTTTACAAAATTCGTTCAATAAGGCAGCAAGATGGCAATTCCAACCTCAATGGCAGACCGCGACGGCGTAATTTGGTACGACGGAAAAATGGTTAACTGGCGCGATGCCACAACCCACGTTCTTACACACACTTTGCATTATGGTATGGGTGTTTTTGAAGGCGTGCGTGCTTATAAAACTGATAAAGGTACTGCGATTTTCCGTTTGAAAGAGCATACCGACCGCTTGTTTCGTAGCGCGCACATTTTGCAAATGAAAATGCCTTTCAGCAAAGAAGAGATGATGGAAGCGCAAAAAGCTGCAGTGCGCGAAAATAATCTAGAATCTGCTTACATGCGCCCTATGTGTTTCTATGGTGCTGAAGCGATGGGTATTTCTGCTAAAACGCTTTCTACGCATGTGATTGTTGCCGCTTGGAAGTGGGGCGCCTACATGGGCCAAGAAGCTTTAGATAACGGTATTCGTGTTAAAACTTCGTCATTCTCACGCCACCATGTAAACATCACCATGTGTAAAGCCAAAGCCAACGGCAACTACATGAACAGCATTTTAGCGCACCAAGAAGCCGCGCTGGATGGCTACGATGAAGCCTTATTGCTAGACGTAGACGGTTTTGTGGCTGAAGGCTCAGGCGAAAACGTATTTATTATTCGCAACGGCAAACTTTACACGCCAGACTTAACTAGCGCGCTAGAAGGCATTACCCGCGATACGATTTTGCAATTAGCTGCAGAAATCGGCTTAACAGTGATTGAAAAACGCATCACCCGTGATGAAGTGTATTCAGCCGATGAAGCCTTTTTTACTGGCACCGCTGCTGAAGTAACGCCGATTCGCGAACTAGATCGCCGTAATATTGGCGAAGGCACGGCTGGCCCAATTACCAAACAATTGCAAAAAATGTACTTTGATGCAGTGACCGGTAAATCACCACAGCATGCTGATTGGTTGACCTTAGTGTAAATAGCTCTGCCATTTCAGCGTGTGCTGGCATGGCAGAAATTGATTTAATGTTGATTAATTTTTAAAGCGCGAATAAATATGTCTACCCTAAATGAAATTGAAGTTTCAGCAAAAGACTTACCACTTCATTGCCCAACCGATGCAGTAGCACTTTGGTCATCACACCCACGTGTGTTTTTAGATGTGGCTAAAACTGGCCATGTGGCCTGTCCATATTGCGGTACTAAATACAAACTTAAAGAAGGTGAAGTAGTTGGGCATCATTAGTTTTTGAATATCCATTTTTTTTTGAATATCTGTTTAGGTGGCCGTTTGCAAAGATTAATTTCTATTTTTAGAAATATACCTTTGATCAATTTAAACGGCTAAGCGCTTAAAGCGGTTTAGTACTAATAAGCTAGCACTAAAAAACCCACACTTCAGCATTTCCACCCCATAACTGGCTAATCACCTGCTCTGCATTGTCAGCAGTACTATTCGTCCAAAACATTACGCTAGCTTTTTCTAGTCGCCCAGCCTGCATATTTTCTTGCACCAAACGATGTTTTAGCTGATTAGCCACCGCAGCACCAGTATCAATTAGGATAACTTCTTTGCCGACAATGTCGGTAATTGCCTCACGAACAAACGGATAATGCGTGCAACCCAGCACTATGGTATCT
>CANFZA010000033.1 GCA_947451235.1 Methylophilaceae bacterium
ACTTTCGCCGACACCCGACCGGCAAATTCATCCTGATAAAAACTCATGCTTTGGCTCAGCATCAGTCTATGAAAATTCCAGCGTAAACGCATGGGGAAGTTTCCGGCAAGTGCTTGGTGTTTAAGAAAAGTCTGCAAGGTGATGAGTATCGGGCTAAGTAACAACAAAACTACCAATATCAATAAGTGCTGTTTTTCTGTGACCCATAATAAATCTGGCGAAGTTTTACTCAGCCAATCGACCACTTTACCCATGACCGCAAACAACAAAGCTTCAAAGCCACCAATAATGGCGGTAAAAATCGTCATCGCAAAAATCAGCCTGCGCGAACCTTGCGTGCAGGCCCACAAAAATGACCAAAGCGCTTTAGGTGGCGGGTCAATTTCATTGGTTGGGAATGGATTTAAAAGTGTTTCAAACCAACGTAGCATAGAGTGATTTTCAGTTTAGAATTAAGAAGTTAATTGCTAGACCTGTCGATATGACAGCCAAGCATTGTTTTACGCAGCGGCGCCCTCGCCGCGAAGCAATGAAGCAATGAAGCATGCCCAACAATTGCACCATTGTTTCGCGGCGAGGGCGGCGCTCCTACGAAATGACCCTAGCAATCAAACAAACCACTTCTGCCGCAATGCCTTCGCCTCTGCCGGTAAAGCCTAACTTTTCTGTGGTGGTCGCCTTCACGTTAATGGCCTCTACCATTACCGCACAATCTTCGGCAATATTGATGCGCATTTGTTCAGTATGCGGCGATAATTTTGGCAGCTCGCAAATAACCGTGCAATCTAAATTACTCACGCCGTAACCCTTAGCTTTAAGCAAAGCAACAACGTGCTTTAACAATTCGCGAGAATTAATGCCTTTGTATTGCATATCGGTCGGAGGAAAATGCTTGCCAATATCGCCCAGCGCCGCCGCACCTAAGAGCGCATCGCAAATGGCATGAAGCAAAACATCGGCATCAGAATGGCCATCCAAGCCTTTTTCAAAAGGAATATCTACGCCGCCTATGATGCATTTTCGCCCTGACACTAGCCGGTGAACATCAAAACCGTGACCGATTCTTATCGTCATATTTAATTAAGGCTCCAACTGCATTAAAGCGGAAACTACCGCTAAATCTTGCGCATAAGTAATCTTAAGGTTACGCAATTCACCGACGACTAATTTGGGTTTAAAACCAAGCGCCTCAATAGCCTCAGCCTCATCGGTAGGGCTACCATTAAACTTACTTAAGGCTTCTTTCAGCATGGCGTATCTAAACATTTGCGGCGTTTGCGCCTGCCATAAATCAGCTCGTGGCACAGTGGTAGAAACGCGCTGTTCTGCATCGGCACGTTTTAAAGTATCGGCAAGTGGCAAGGCTAACAAACCGCCTACTGCGTCATTTTCAAGCGTTGTTAAAAGATGGCTTAACAACTGATTCGTCAAACCCGGCCTAGCTGCATCATGGACCAAAATCCAATCATCTTCTGACACTTGCGGCCTAATCGCCAGCAAGCCATTTAACACCGTTACCGCCCGTGTATCGCCACCACAATAATGCACTTGGCATTTACTATTAGCGTTTAACTTAACGCCACACCAATGCTGGTCATCCGCGCTAAGTATGATATGAATACTACTGATTTGGCTCGACGCCTCAAACACCTCAATGACATGCTGAATCAGTGTCTTACCTTGTAAATTTAGATATTGTTTAGGCGCATCGGCAGCCATGCGACTACCGCTACCAGCTGCTGGAATGATGACGTGAAAACGCGCCATGCTAAATTTTGAATAGGGGATTAATCATAATCAAATTTTAACATAGCGCGCTAGTTTGCTAGTTAGGCAATTTAAGGCTTATGCAATTTAGGGTTTAAGTAGGACGGGCAAATGCTTGTGTATTTCCCAGCGTTGCAATGCTGGGCAAGATGAAACATTTTGACCACCCTACCGAGTGCGTAATGACGTCATTTTAAATACAGCTTATCAATCATCCGCACTAGAAACGATTTTATGTATGCTTAAATCTGCGCCATCAAATTCTTCTTCTTGGCCTAAACGTATGCCCACCAACATTTTAAGCGCACCATAAACAATTACGCCGCCAACTAATGCAATTAGCACGCCTAATCCCGTGCCTAATAATTGTGACATTAAACTTATACCACCAATACCGCCTAAAGCTTTTGCACCAAAAATACCAGCGGCGATTCCGCCCCATGCCCCGCAAAGTCCGTGCAACGGCCATACACCTAATACATCGTCAATTTTTAGGCGATTTTGCGTTTTTGTAAAAGCCCACACAAATAAAGCACCGGCGACTAAGCCTGTGGCTAAGGCACCTAATGGATGCATTACATCTGAGCCGGCGCAGACAGCAACTAAACCTGCAAGTGGACCGTTATGTACGAAGCCAGGGTCATTTTTACCGATAACAAGCGCGGCTAGCGTACCGCCTACTAATGCCATTAACGAGTTAACTGCCACTAGGCCAGAAATACCTTGAATAGCTTGTGCTGACATGACATTAAAACCAAACCACCCCACAGTAAGAATCCATGCACCCAAAGCTAAAAATGGAATGTTTGAAGGTGGGTGCGCGTGTACGCGACCATCTTTACCATAGCGGCCTGAACGCGCGCCTAGTAACATCACTGCAGCTAAGGCTATCCAACCACCCATTGCGTGAACAACCACCGAACCGGCAAAATCGTGAAATTTTGCACCAAAATTAGCTAATAACCAATCTTGTAAGCCGTAATGATTATTCCAAGCGATACCTTCAAAGAATGGATAAATAAAACCTACTATTAAGAAAGTGGCAGCAAGTTGAGGATTAAACTTAGCGCGCTCTGCTATGCCGCCAGAAACAATGGCAGGTATAGCTGCAGCAAAAGTGAGTAGAAAGAAGAACTTGACTAAGCCGAAGCCGTTATTAGCGGCTAATACATCCGCGCCGCTAAAGAAATTAACGCCATAAGCAATGCTGTAGCCTATAAAAAAGTAGGCAATGGTTGATACTGAAAAATCAACCATAATTTTAACCAAGGCATTGACTTGGTTCTTTTTACGCACTGTGCCTAACTCTAAAAAGGCAAATCCCGCATGCATTGCTAGCACCATAATAGCGCCCAACAAAACAAATAACACATCACTTGATGAAACTAATGCTTCCATTTTGTACTATCCTTAACATTTTAAGCTAGTTCTACTAAGCAAATAACGCGCCAAAATGTAAGTTATTGTTTTATATTACCTTTAACTTTAGCCTTGCCACTAAATTGCACCTTAAATGTGCAATGCAAAATACACGGCACTATAATGGTGCAAATATTAATGATGTTGATTTTACGAATCAACTCAAAGCAAAATGTTTCCAGAGCCATCTTTAAGTACCATCTTAGCGGCATCTGGATTACCAGACCAAAAATGATAGAACTCACGCACTACCACTAAAAATAAACGTCTATTTTGCTTCATAGTAAAAAGCGGTAAAGTAAGATCAACCGCGGTACGGTATGATTTATGTGTTTTATCCGGTGCACTTCTTAGACGTAACAGCATCATTTTAGACAACTGAACACGGGTATTGACTAAGGCCTGCTCAGAACCTTCTTGGCGTAGTGCTTGCGTATAAGCTTTTAGCGACCAGTTTTCAGAAACATCGAATTTTTCGGTGACTAAACTTTCTGTTAACGATTTTAATGAAGCGGGCAAAGGTTTCCATGTTAGCGGCTCCAGATCGAAGCCAGCGTTTACATTTAACCGTGTGATTGCTTTTATATCTTGCAACCAAAAAGGATAAAACTCGCGCGCAGTGGTTAAGCTGGCATGCCAATCCTCTACTGGGATTTTCTCCATGAGTAGCTCAATAGCCTCACGATATTCGGCGCCATCCAGCGTTCTCTTATCAAGAATTACACTTAATTTTTTTAGCAATAATGTGCGCTTGCCTAATAACTCTTGCGCTATACCTTTGCTCTGCAAGAAATTTAAATAGGCATTTATGGCTTCATTTTCACGCTTTAGTGTCATTTATAAATTATTTACCTTAGGTAACAACTACAAATTAGTGCAACTAAAAACCAATTAATCTTTGAAATTAATCTTTGAAATTAATCTTAGAAATCACTCTAAGAAATTAGTCACTAAATTCAGTGTGAGAAACAATTACTGAAAACTTTAGCTCCGATAACAACTAGCTATCGCTTACAATTCTAAATGATATTGAATCTTAGTTTTGAGAATTCAAACGCTAATTAACGCATTAAACTTAAGCATTGGGAATGAAAGAATGGAATTAGCATTATTATTTATATTAATAGCACTCGCATGGTTTTGGCTAGACAGCATGGATAAGCGTGAAAGAGCTGTGCTTTTAGGTGCGGAGTTAGCTGCGCGATTCAACTTACAGCTACTTGATGAAACGGTTGCCTGCAACAAGTTATGGCTAGCGCGAAATGCTCGTGGTCAGGTACATTTTTTGCGTACCTATGAATTTGAAGTAAGCGCCAGCGGTGCTGAACGCTTACATTGTCATTTAGTCTTACTTGGAAATCAGCTGAGTACATGGCACATTCCGCCTTACCAGCAGGCAGAATAAACTAATTTAAAACTCAAACTCAACTTGCATTCTTAATGTATTGTTTGGCGCGACATCGCTCAATCCAAATAGCCAAGCAGCGTTGTATTTAATGGCCTGTTTATTCGCCAGTGCGAACTTACCAAATACTGCGGGGCCAGCCCTGTGGTTCTGAGCGCTGGCAGCATCCCAATGATCCCAACGGCCTAACTCACCGAAGCCTTGCGCACCAAATTCCAATGTTTTTATCCAGCGATATTTTGCTTGCCATTGATAGCCCATTTCCGTTGAATATTTATCATCAGTGTCGTTGCGGCCAAACTTGCGTTCAAACAGCACGTTACCGTTTAATTGTAGCTTGCCAAATTCAGTCTGAAATAATGGGCCTATCTTGAATTCCCATGGCGCTTTACTATTATTCAACGGCGCTTCAATCTCAGTAATCAAACCAATATCAACTGCATATTTTCCGGTCTCAGTCAGCTGAAATTTATTTTCCCATTCAGCTAACGTCAAACCATCACTACCCTCTTTTTCACGCTTTAAATAAACTTCAGTAAACCAGTATTCTGTAGCGCCATAACCAAAGCCTAAAGAACTAACCGTAGTACGACTTCCATCTTGTTGCTTGGCACTACCAAATTTAAAATCGATTTCTTTTTCACCTTGCTCAACGTTAGGCGTGTAAATGTAATCCGCTGGCCCCGCTGTTGCGCCTGCACTGTAAAGTACAGCCATCGCAGCCAAGCTTACACCGTGGATTAATTTCTTAACTTGCATCTTAAATAGCTCCTTTGATTTGTATTGTTTTGCGCGGTTTACCCGCTAATTTCATGCCTAAGCTGATGGCGAATAGCACTGCTACGTAAAAAACAACCTGCATGCCTGCTGGACGTGCATCGTAGCCAATTAAACTATGAAGTAATACACCGGCAATTCCATTTTCTGGTAGCGCTGATGAAGTGTCCCAAAGTGGCGAAGCCAAAGCTGGGATCAAATCAGCCTGAATTAAAAAGTGTGCAGCGGTTGAAGCCATTCCGGCGGCTAGCAGCAACACTAAAGCACCTGTTGCCGCAAAGAACCAACGCATTGGAATGCGCAATAATCCTGCATAAATAGTGTAGCCAACCGCAACGCCAGCCAGTGCGCCTACAAGCCCACCAAACAACATGGCGCGCGCGCCTCCACCTTCTGAAGCGGCAATACCATAAAGGAATAATACTGTTTCTGAGCCTTCACGTAATACTGCCAAGCCAACAACCACCATTAATATTGAGCACTCGCTACGGCCTTCGCTAATATTGGTTGCCAGCATGCGCGCCTTCTTGGCTAACTCAGCACCGTGTGAGGCCATCCAAACATTATGCCAAGCCAACATCAACACTGCGATACCTAGCACACTCGCGTTAAATAATTCCTGGCCTACACCACTAGCAAATGAGGCAATTACATCAGTAGAAGCCGCAACAATACCTGAGCCAACTAAACCAGCTAACAATCCAGCAACTAACCAGCGAGTTCTGCCTGGCACACCACGTGTGGCGGCAGAGACTATGCCAATAATAATGGCAGCTTCTAGTATTTCCCGAAAAACGATGATTGCAGTTCCGAACATGGTGATTCCTTCAAATTTACCTTAGTCGCTATAACCCTACTTCGCAACGACTTAACTACTTAATTACTTAACGACTCAATTACTTAACTACGATCACACCTTGCGCGGTATCTTTATTAAATTCACCATAAAAATCATAGCGTCCTGGTTCAAGTGGGCCTACATAAATGGTGGCAGTGCCATTACCAGAAATCACTTTTTCACGGTTAAGTGAGTGGCTTTCAAACTCTTCTGGCGTCGCATCTTTATTTTCAATGGACATCTTAATTTTCTTGCCAGCTGGCACATTAAGTTCTGCTGGCTGAAAGCGGTGATCTTTAATCACCAGTTTAAAATCTGCCTCTGCCGCATAACTGGCAACTGAAGATAAAAGTGGGGCAAGTAGTAAAATTAGAGAAATATTTTTCATTACGTAATCCAAATGATTTAATAATTGTTAATTAAACTTAATGATAATCGTTCCTATTTGCAATTGCAATAATTTTTTAATATAAATTCATCGCTAAATGTTAAAATGCGCGCATGAAAACTAACCAAGACTCACTACAACGCTTTGTATTTGAAAACACACCGGTACGAGGTAATCTCGTTAATCTCACCCAAACATTTAAGCAAGCTTTGCAAAAACAAATACTGCCTAAAGGCTTGCGCCGCGCGCTTGGTGAATTAATGGCCGCTAGCGCGCTGTTATCAGCCACATTAAAAATGCATGGTGCTTTAGTGTTGCAAATTCAAAGTAAAGGCCCGCTAAAACTTTTGGTGGTTGAGTGCAGCACAGATATAAGCGGCGCCATCAACATTCGCGCAACCGCCAAATGGAGCGGCGAAATTGGCGAGCAAGTGAATGACGAGCACACCTTGTTCGACTTAGTCGATCATGGACATTTTATGATTACGCTAGACCCGAAAGATGGTGGTCAGGCTTACCAAGGCATCGTACCGCTTGAAGGTGATAGCATTAGTGCTGTGCTAGAAAATTACATGTTGCGTTCTGAGCAAATCGACACCAAAATTTGGCTATTCTGCGATGGCGAATCTGCCGCTGGCATGCTGATTCAAAAGCTACCAGAAACCATGAACCAAGTAACGCAAACTGAAGATTTAATCGGCCATGATTTAGAAACGTGGAATCGCGTAGGCTACTTAGCCAACACGGTGACAGAAGATGAATTACTAAATTTACCCACTGAAACCTTGCTTACGCGCCTATTCAATCAAGAAGATATACGCCTTTTTGAAGCAAGCACGACTTCTTTCCATTGCAGTTGCACGCGTGAAAATGTGGCTAATATGTTGCGTATGCTGGGCGATGAAGAAATTACCAGCATTATTGAAGAACTTGGCAATATTGAGGTGAACTGTGATTTTTGTAATCACCTTTACCGCTTTGATAAAGTGGATGCAGCGCAGTTGATGGTGAGTGAAACAGTGATTAACAGTAGCCAAGAAATACATTAAAAATCAAAAATTTGCAGCTTTTTTCGCGGTCAATATTTCAAATAAATTAACATGCAGATGAACAATTCTAAGTAAAGACAATTCTTAAGAGACGATATCTCCACCTGTAGGAGCGGCGCCCTCGCCGCGAAGCAATGTAACATGTTGGGAAATTTTACCATCGCTTCGCGGCGGGGGCGCCGCTCCTACATACGACTTTTCAAGCGCTTTAGCGCTTAGAAACAATGAGCTTTTGTGTCACCTAAGCTAAGAATACTTCATAGGCATGGTATTAATCTAAACTCTTTGCCAAATAGCGCCTAACACCTAAACCGAAACCTGACGCATACGCTCAAACATACACACGGCAGTAGCCGCGCCAGCATTCAGCGATTCTACAGAGCCTCGATGTATTTCCATCATGGGAATCGTGATGGTTTTAGTGGCTGCTTCCACCGTATGTTTGCGTAATCCAGCGCCTTCATTACCAATCACAAAAGCTGTTGGTTGAGTTAAATCTTGTGCATATAAAGACTCGCCTTGCATTGTTGTGGCATAACTATTGCCACCAAAATTCTCTAGCGCTGCCACTAAATCTGCACGCTCTATAATAGGCAATACAAACTGTGCACCCTGCCCGCCACGCAAAGCCTTAGGCGACCAAGCATCGGTACAACCTGTGCTTAAATAAACCACTTCTGCACCAGCGGCTGCAGCCGTGCGTAACATGCTACCCAAATTACCTGGGTCTTGAATGTCTTCCAACATCAAAGCAAATGTTGGCTTTTCAGGCACTGCTATTTGCGGAATGGTGACTAATGCCAATACACCCGTTGCTTTAGATACCGGCGTCAACTCAGCAAACATCAAGGTAGGCAACATCATGGTAGAAATATGCTCCAGCGATTGAATCAAGCCTGTCGCTTCTACAGTACTTTGTCCTTCTGGAATAATGATCATAGTCGGCTCGCCGAACGCCGCCATATAAGCTTCTATAAGATGCACGCCGTCTAAAAGTGTTTGGCTTTCGCTACGTCTTTCACGCGCATTATCGGCCAGTTTTTTTAAGTGCTTGAACACTGGATTATCACGCGAAACAATATGTTTAAAAGACATAATTTAGAGTACCTGACCTAGATAAAAAATAATATTGAAAGTAAGCAATGATTTTGAAAAATGATAGTGATTAGTTAAAGTAGCATTTTAACTTAAAGGAGTTCTTTTCGGAATTAAGTGTCCTAAGTCACTAGATTCCGTGTCGAGCACGGAATGACGGGTTTAGTAGAATAGCGATATAATGCTGCATGGTTAAAAAACTCCCCCTAGAACGCATCATCCACAACCAAGGTTTTGGTGCGCGTAAATTATGCAGACTGATGGTTTGGAACAATGAAATCACCGTGAATGGCGCGCCCTGCGATGATCCAAACGCCGAGTTTGACTTAGAAAACTTGCTTTATACCGTGCGCGGTGAAGAGTGGAGTTATCGTGAAAAATCATATTTGATGTTAAATAAACCTAGCGATTATGAATGCTCACACAAAACCCAACATCACCCTACGGTTTACAGCTTGCTACCTCATCCGTTGGTCGTAAGAGACGTGCAATGCATAGGTCGCTTGGATGAAGATACCACCGGTTTAATTTTGATGTCTGACGATGGGCAGTTTATCCATCGCATGAGTTCGCCTAAACATAAAGTACCAAAAATGTACGAAGTCACTTGCAAGCATCCTGTCGATGACGAACAAATTGCCCACATATTAAAAGGCGTGCAATTAATCGACGAAGATGCGCCCATTGCCGCATTGGCTTGCACACGCGTCAATGAACATACGCTACACATGACGCTTACCGAAGGTAAATATCACCAAGTAAAACGTATGATTGCGGCTATTAGCAATCGTGTTGAAGGCTTAAAACGCATACAAATTGGTGAATTAAAATTACCGGATGATTTAGAAGTGGGCGACTGGCGCTGGCTAACGGCGAGCGATATGGCAAAGCTTGGTGTGATTTAATTAGTGTTATTTAAAATGCACTAATTAGGTTTGCTGATGACTAATTGCTATTAATGTCGGGAATAATATTCAATGCGTAATTATTTTATATGGCTTTTACCGCTACTTTTTTCAGCCTGTATGGGCGTGCCGGAAAACGTAAAAGTAATTGATAGCGTAGATGCGAACCAATATTTAGGCACTTGGTATGAAATTGCGCGTTTAGATCACTCTTTTGAACGTGATCTAGAAAAAGTCACGGCAAATTACAGCCTGCGCGAAGATGGCGGCATTAAAGTCATCAACAAAGGTTTTAATACTAAAACAAAGGCGTGGAAAGAAGCTGAAGGTAAAGCTTATTTTGTTGATCCGCCTAACCTAGACAAAACCAACACCGGCAAGCTTAAAGTGTCATTTTTTGGTCCGTTTTACGGCGCCTACAATATTATTGCGCTAGATAAACCTTATTACAATTACGTGATGTTATGCGGACCAGATAAATCCTATTTTTGGATATTGTCGCGCACACCACAATTACCTTACCCAATTAAGCAAGAACTGATCAGCCAAGCTAAGGCCTTGGGTTTTGCGACAGAAAAATTGATTTATGTGAATCAGTCAGATGAAGTTATTCACTATGAATCAGGCCGCCATATGAAGCATTAGGCGGCCTTTTAGATACTTGCTTAAACAATTACAACTTCCAACCGTAAGCGATGCCTAAAGAATCTTGATACATTTTTAGGTTCGCTTCGCCACCGCCAAAGCTGGCAGGCACAGAACTGCTACCATTCACGTTATTATCAAACGCGTGCATATAAGCCAAAGATAACTCCGCTTTGTTTTCTAACACCCAAGTAGTACCTAAAGTTAGATGATCTTGCACCACACCGGGGGCTAAGATATTAAACAGCGTTTCGCTGCTACGGATAGGTTGCGTAGCATGGTTATAACCGGCTCTTAAGGTTAATTGTTCATTCCAAGCGTAACTTGCGCCTAGTTTAACGGCGGTTACATCGCGCCAACCGAAGCCGGGGCCATTGCTTGAACCAAGTTGGCTCTGATTACTGCCTAAGTTACCCACAGCAGCCACGTCACTGTAATTAATGCGTTGCACATCGGCCGCAACCGTTAATTGCGGTGTCGCTTTAACGGCAATACCAACACCGTAAGTTTCAGGAATATCAAAATCGCCAGCTTCAGCAAATAAACCTTTGTACTTATCAAATTTGCTCATATAGGTTTTACTTTGATAAGTAGCGCCTAATGTTACAACGTCGTTCACTTGACCAATCCAGCCTATGTGTAAGCCAGCGCCGTATGAGTTGTCATGGCCTTTATTGGTCACATTATCGCCAGAAGTTGAGTATGGGTTTGGAGCAGCAAAATTTTCTAATCCCTTTGCTGCAAAGCGCTGGTAAGCCAAATTAACTGACACACCGATGATGTTAGCTGGTGTGAGTTTCCACGTAACCGTAGGCGCAACAAATAGCTGAATTAAATCGATGCCCGCAGGTGTGCTACCAAGTAAAGGAACCTTTCTGTTGTAGTCAGTATTCATGCCACCATTACCATAAATACTCACGCCTAGCGTCACTTCTGGATTAATTTGACGGTTATAACCAAACTCAGGAATAATGAAATTTTCACTTTCGTTCGCATCATAAGTGCCATTAATCCCAGCTGTTGTAATTTCTGACTCACGAATCGGCCTAAACCAAGTAGCGCCAATGTCGATACGATCACCAATCAATCCCATGCCAGCTGGATTAGCTGCGGCCGCCAAAGCATCTTGCGGCAAAGCTATGCCCACGCCACCCATCCCTTGAGATTTCACACCATAACCATGGGCAAAATAGCCATCGGTGGCAGAAGCTTGCGTGCTAGCCAGCACCACGAATAAGGGTAATAACTTTAGAGAGAATTTGGTTGCAGGGGATTTCATCAGGACGCCTTAATTAAGATTATTTTTATACAAGGCGTATCTTATCAAGACTTTTTAATTACATTAAATAATGAATATACATAATGATATAAGTATATTGAATAAGCCGAATTGGCTAGCTACTTTCTCGCCAACCAATATCGACTAATAACCCTCAGAAAATTTCAGCTTACTGAATGCGTGTTAATTTAAAACCAGCCTGTTTTAATCTGGCAATTAAACCACCTGAGCCAGCAAGGTGAGAAGCACCCACCGCCACAAATACGCGCTTGTTATTGGCTTCATCGACAATACGTTGTGCCATGACGACATTACGTTCATCCAACAATTTCACGCGCATTTTTGCCCACAAGGCTGGTGGCAACATGCCTCCGGTAATCTTTTCGTCTAAGGCAGCCACTTTGTCGCTATCACCGGCCAAATAAGCATTTAACAAGCGCTCGAAATCGTGCTCTTTTTGGCTAAACGTGCGTTTTAATACGGCGCGCAACATGGTGAGTTGCTCGTCACGACTAAAATTATCCATCACGCCAAAATGCTCTTGTGTATCTTCAATTCCAATCACTTCTTTGGCAGATTCTTCGGCCTTGGTCATTAATAGATTATCTTGCGCGAACGGCGTTAAAGGTTTTGGAGAATCAAATACCACAGCCAGCAACCAAGGTTTCATATGGGTCGCAGCATCGCGGTGCATCACATGAAATTCGGCTAATTCATAGAGTTTATCTAACTCTTTTTCTGTGAGTATGGTTTTTAAATCGCCGTCTGGCATCATAAAAACACTGGGATCATTAGGCGCTAGCGTTTCCATCATAAAAGCATCGGTGGATTTTAGTGCGCTGGTCACCGCTGGTGAAAAATCCGTCACGCGATTATCATCAGTATGAATAGTGCCAAACAGATAATTTGTGTTGCCGGCAGGCGACTCGACTTTCCAAAACAAACCTTGTTCAGCGTAGGCGTTGCTGGTGAGAAAAGCTAATACGCAAAACGTGACTAGACTTTTAGATGATTTTTGCAGAAAAGAAGACATAAGCGACCTTTAAAAATGTGCGTCAATGAATAGCGCACCGTCTAAATTAGCCCCTAATGTCTTTATAAAGATGTACTAAAGGCTAATTTAAGAATATTTACGCTTATTTTCTGACACGCGTCTTGGGCGAATAGTTCTTTCCAATGGTTTACCGCTGACCGTAGTCACCGGTTTGTTTGAAAGTGGCTGCCAAGCAGGAATCAAATGTTGCTTGGTATTCCCTATCAAGTCTTCCCTGCCCATTTTAATCAAAGCTTCACGCAACATAGGCCAGTTATTAGGGTCGTGATAACGAATAAACGCTTTATGCAACTTACGCACATTACCCGCTTTTGGTATCGCCACGTTTTCAGAATCTACCGTGACTTTACGTAGTGGATTTTTGCCTGAATGGTACATCGCAGTGGCCATTGCCATAGGCGTAGGCGTAAAGGTTTGTACTTGATCTAGCTTAAAGTCATACTTTTTAAGCCACAAAGCCAAGCTCAACATATCGTTATCCGTGGTGCCCGGATGCGCCGCAATAAAGTAAGGAATCAAATATTGTTTTTTACCGGCTTCAGCACTAAATTTCTCAAACATGGCTTTAAATTCATCATAAGCGCTCATGCCCGGCTTCATCATTTTGCTTAAAACGTTTTCTTCAGAATGTTCAGGCGCAATTTTCAAATAACCGCCCACATGATGCTGCACCAATTCTTTAACATATTCCGGCGATTTAACGGCAAGGTCGTAACGCACGCCGCTGCCAATTAAGATTTTCTTCACGCCTTTAATTGCACGCGCTTTGCGGTAAAGCTGAATTAGCGCCGTATGGTCGGTATTCAAGTTTTCACAAATACCTGGATAAACGCAGCTCATTTTACGGCAAGATTTTTCAATGGCTTCGCTCTTACAAGCAATGCGATACATATTGGCCGTTGGGCCACCAAGGTCAGAAATCACGCCGGTAAAGCCTTCAACTTTATCGCGAATTTCTTCGACTTCTTTCAAAATACTGGCTTCACTACGGCTTTGAATAATACGGCCTTCATGCTCTGTAATGCTGCAAAACGTGCAACCGCCAAAGCAACCGCGCATAATATTGACACTAAAACGGATCATTTCCCACGCTGGAATTTTAGCGTCTTTGTACTCAGGATGCGGTTTACGCGCATACGGCATGTCGTACACATAATCCATTTCTTTGGTGGTCAGCGGAATCGGTGGCGGGTTTAACCACACTTCGCGGTCGCCATGCTTTTGCACCAATGCACGCGCATTACCTGGGTTAGCTTCTAAATGCAGTACGCGTGAAGCATGCGCATATAATACTGGATCTGCCGCCACAGCTTCATAATCAGGCAAACGCACCACTTGTTTCGCTCTATCCGCTTTGGGTTTACGGATAATTTCTATGGCTTTAGTGCCTTCTGGCAGAGCCTCTTTCTCAGCTGTCGCGCCCGGTTTATTTTCATCCGTTGCACAACTCGCGTCCGCTTTACCCATTTTCATTTCGTACGGGTCTATCGGTTTATCAACCACACCCGGACGATCTAACTTAGTACTTTCAATCTCACTCCAGCCTTCTGGAATCTTTTTGCGTAAAAAAGCCGTACCGCGAATATCTTGGATATCCGCCACTTTTTCACCTTTGGCCATGCGATGGCTTAACTCCACCAAAGCCCGCTCAGCGTTGCCATACAACAAAATATCGGCCTTAGAATCCACCAAAATACTGCGGCGAACTTTATCGCTCCAATAATCGTAATGCGCAATACGGCGCAAACTGGCTTCAATACTGCCGATAATTAATGGCACATCAGAATAAGCCTCGCGGCAACGCTGGCTATACACTAACACCGCGCGGTCTGGCCGTTTGTTAGGCGCAGCGTCTGGCGTGTAAGCATCGTCACTACGAATTTTTCTATCGGCGGTGTAGCGATTCACCATGCTATCCATATTGCCAGCGGTCACGCCAAAATACAGATTAGGCTTGCCTAACACTTTAAACGCATTGGCATTTTGCCAATCTGGCTGGGCGATAATCCCCACACGGAAACCTTGCGCTTCTAACAAACGCCCGACCAAAGCAGCCCCAAAACTAGGGTGGTCGATATAACAATCGCCAGACACCAAAATAATGTCGCAACTATCCCAGCCCAGCGCGTCCATTTCGGCGCGGCTCATGGGTAATATAGGCGCCGCACCAAACCGTTTCGCCCAATACGGGCGATAGGTGTGAATCGGCTTTGCAAGCATGGTTAAGTATTGTTCCAAGGTATTCGCTACTAATTTTGAAGTGTGAGCATTTTACGCGCTAATTGCATGATTAAGAAGCTTTTTTTAGTAAAATATAGCCCAATTAACCCTACTTAAGAAAGTGTTTATAGTAAATCGATTCCAAATTGTTTTACGATTAAGGCAAACAACAAAAAGACGATTGTGGTGAATATTACACAGCTGACTAAACTTAATACAAAACCCCATTTTGGTAATAAATATGAAAAAAGCAGAAACATAGGCAAGGTTGGTAATACATACCAAAAAGTATAATAGGCGTGATTCGCTATTTTGCTTGCCGGTTGATTTTCTACATAAAGCCAAATAAGCGTAAGCACTGTCACCATAGGTAAAGCAGCTATTAAACCGCCTAATTTATCACTTCTTTTGGCGAATTCTGAAACCAGCACTACAACGCCAGCCGTGATTAAATATTTAATAATGAGATATTGCATATTATTATCCTTACAGATTGTTAGATGTACATTAGCTAAAATAAAAGCCGAAATCTCTATAGTACGAAAACAACATTATGCATCTGCGAAACAACACATGCGTTTTATTTGAGCAATTCGGGATAAACTTGGCCCATATAACACCAATGAAACCTCAAATGTGATGACTAAATTAACACAAATTTTATGAGCGACGCTTATTATCAGCTACCCAACGGGCGTGTCGCCGCTATTGATGGCGATTGTGATTTTCCGCCTTTAGGCCAAGCTTTAACTGAACCTAACGGCTTAATTGCCATTGGTGGTGACTTATCACTGAAGCGATTATTAAGCGCCTATCGGCAAGGCATTTTCCCTTGGTTTAGCGATGGCGAACCAATTTTGTGGTGGAGCCCTAATCCGCGCATGGTGCTTTATCCTAGCGACTTAAAAATATCCAATTCACTTAAAAAAACACTCAAAAATTGCCCTTTTGAAGTACGTTTTAATAGTCAATTTCGCCAAGTAATTAGCGCTTGCAGCCATACGCCGCGAGAAGGCCAACCCGGCACTTGGATAACCGCCGATATTATTGACGCGTATTGTAGATTACATGAAGCAGGCTACGCCATAAGTGCTGAATGTTGGCAGGATAATCAATTGGTAGGCGGTTGCTACGGCGTTAAAATTGGCCGTATGTTTTATGGTGAAAGCATGTTTCATCACGTGACGGATGCCTCAAAAGTGGCTTTTGTTAGCTTAGTACAAAAACTAAATGCGGAAAATGTAGGTCTGATCGACTGTCAGATGAAAACAGCGCACTTAGCTAGCTTTGGCGCAAAAGAAATTAGCCGAGAGGATTTTCTCTCGCAACTTTCCATATTAATAAAAAGCACATGAATTAAAAGCACATGAATTAAAAGAATGAGAATTAAAAGAACGTGAAAAACATTTACACAAAAAACACTAGGTTTATAATTTCTCCATGACTATCCCCAGCGAACCGCCTTTACAAAAGCTACAGTTTTACGTGACCACTGGCTACGGTTGTGGCTACTTGCCAAACAAAATGGCGCAAAGCTTAATCGCCTCACCACAGCATTTAATTGATGCCAATGTTTACAGCGGCCTGATTCAGCAAGGTTTTAGGCGCAGCGGTAAATTTGCCTATAGACCACATTGCGAAAACTGCAGAGAATGCGTGCCGGTGCGTATTATTTTGCAAGACTTCATCCCAAGTCGTAGCCAAAAGCGTGCTTATAAACAGCACCAAAATCTTGTCGCCAACATTTTGCCAGTGGAGTTTCATGCAGAACATTATGCGCTTTATGCTGCTTACCAAAAGGCGCGGCACGCCGATGAAATCGAAAACAAAAAAATCGAGTCAGAAAACAAAAGTCAGCCTAAAAAAATAGATAAATCTGAGCAAGATGAGATCGAGCAATATCATAGCTTTTTATGCCAAACCAACGTAGAAAGTGTAATGGTTGAATTTAGAGACCATGGCCAACTTAAAATGGTCAGCGTGATTGATCTTGTTCACGATGGCATTTCAGCGGTCTATACGTTTTATGAAACCAGCGACACCAAGGCCAGTTTTGGCACTTACAACGTAATGTGGCAAATTGACTGGGCTAAATCGTTAAGCTTCCCATATTTATATTTAGGTTACTGGATTAAAGCCAGTCAAAAAATGGCTTATAAACAAAACTTTAAACCGCTAGAAAAGCTTATTGATGGCGAATGGCAAAAATAATATCGCTTTAAGTAATATCGCCTTAAGTAAATATTGCCTAAAAAATCACGGCTTAATTTTTATATAGGTTTAACCTATAGACACAGCACACATTCCAAGCAACCAACAAAAAAATAAAATCTAACCAAGCCAAGCAAATAAGCTTTCAGCCGGATAATTGCAACAATGTTACAATTCAGCTTATACAAATTAAAGTTAATCTGAATTGAAAAAACTCGTTATTTTTGGTGTGGGCTTAATTGGCGGCTCGGTTGCGTTAGCTTTAAAAAAAGCTAGCCTAACCAATGCCGTACCGCAAATAGTCGGCTTTGGTCGCACTAGCGCAAGCCTGCAAGCTGCGCTTGATTTAGGCGTAATTGATACGGCCAGCACCGATATTGCAGCGGCGCTTAAAGATGCAGATTTGGTACTCATTGCAACACCAGTCGCACAAATGCCCACCATACTGCAGGCAATAAAACCACATTTACACATTAATACAGTCATTACCGATGCTGGTAGCACTAAAGGCGATGTACTACGCTGTGCAGAAGATATCTTAGGCGCGCAATTTAAGCAGTTTATTGGCGGCCACCCCATTGCTGGCGCTGAAAAAAGCGGCGTCACTGCGGCTAAAGCAGATTTATATCTGCACAAAAACGTAGTGCTCACACCTACATCAAGCACCAGCAAACAGGCGATTTCAGTCGCCACTCAACTTTGGCAAGCTTGCGGCGCTAATGTCAGCACAATGCCGGCAGCAACCCACGATAGCATTTTTGCTGCGGTCAGCCATTTACCGCATTTACTGGCATTTGCCTTGGTGGATGACATTGCCTCACGCCCGAACGCAGAACAGTTATTTGGCTTTGCCGCCAGCGGTTTCAGAGACTTCACCCGCATTGCCGGTAGCCACCCAGAAATGTGGCGTGATATTAGTTTAGCCAACAAAAATGCCTTATTAAGCGAGTTGACCGCCTACCAAGCGGAATTAGCTACTGTCAAAACATTGCTAGAAAATGAAGATGGCGCTGGTTTACAAGCGCTATTTGAGCGTGCCAGTGTTGCCAGAAATGGTTGGGCTGAGTCTAAAAAAATCTAAAAACTATCGTTAAAATTACCACTAAATATAAGACCGCAAAAAAATCCCATGGAACAACTTACCCTCCCCGCCGCAAGCGTTACTGAAGGAAAAATCACGCTACCCGGCTCTAAAAGCATTTCAAACCGCACCTTATTACTAGCCGCTTTGGCGACTGGCACCACAGAAATCCGCGATTTATTAGCCTCTGACGATACCGCACGCATGCTGGAAGCCTTAGAAAAACTAGGCGTGAGCTGCGAAAACTTTGCTGAAAATGCCTGGCGTGTGGTCGGCTGTAACGGTAATTTCCCTAACAAACAAGCAGATTTATTTTTAGGTAATGCAGGCACGGCGTTTAGGCCGCTGACGGCTGCGCTGGCTTTTTCTAATGGCAATTATGTACTCAGTGGCGTGCCACGCATGCACGAGCGGCCGATTGGTGATTTGGTCAATGCTTTAGTTCAAGCTGGCGCTAATATTGAATGTTTAGAAAATGCAGGTTTTCCGCCGCTTAAAATATCCCCGGCAACGCTAGATTTAAGCCAGCCGCTACAAATTCGCGGTGATGTTTCCAGCCAATTTTTAACCGCGCTATTAATGGCTTTGCCACTGACCAAACAACAAGCGACGATTGAAGTGGTCGGCGAGCTAATATCTAAACCTTATATCGAAATTACGCTAAATTTGATGGCTAAATTTGGTGTAAATGTAGTGCGCGAAGGCTGGCAACGATTCACTATTGCAGCCAATAGCCAATACACCAGCCCTCAAGAAATTTTTGTAGAAGGCGATGCCTCTAGCGCTTCATACTTTTTAGCGGCAGGTGCCATTGCCGGCAATGTACGCGTAGACGGCATAGGTCAAGATAGCATACAAGGCGACGTGCGCTTTGCAGAAGCCTTAAGCCAAATGGGCGTTGATATTATTTACGGTGAAAATTATATTGCTGCGACTAAACCAGCAAAACTAAAAGCCATAGACTTAGATTGCAACCACATTCCAGACGCGGCAATGACTTTGGCTATATTGGCCTTATTTGCCGAAGGCACTACCATACTTAGAAACATCGCCAGCTGGCGCGTAAAAGAAACAGACCGCATTGCGGCAATGGCCACGGAATTACGCAAAGTGGGCGCCATTATTGAAGAAGGTGCTGACTACATAAAAGTAACGCCGCCAGCGCAATTAACGCCTAACGCCGTGATTGATACTTACGATGACCACCGCATGGCGATGTGCTTTTCACTGGTTTCTTTAGGCAATGTGCCGATTACCATTAACGACCCTAAATGCGTGAATAAAACTTTCCCAGATTATTTTAAAAGCTTTGCGGAAATCGTCAAACATGCATAACGCTACGCCAGCCTCAATCCCAGTCATTGCCATTGATGGACCATCTGCATCAGGCAAAGGTACTGTTGCTGAATTAGTTGCAGCGAAATTAGGTTTCCATTATTTAGATTCAGGTGCTTTATATCGTATTGTAGCCTTGGCGGCAAAACAGCAAAATATCGCTTGGGATGATGCCTTAGCCGTTGCAGAATGTGCAAAAACCTTAGCCATTGAATTTAAAAACAGTCAGGTATTTTTAAATGGCGTAGATATTTCAGAGGCAATTAGAACCGAAGAAATGGGCAAAGGGGCCTCGCGCGTTGCCGTACATGCAACAGTGCGTGAAGTATTAGTCGATTTACAACACAGCTTTTGCAAAACGCCAGGTTTAGTCGCAGATGGTCGCGACATGGGCACAGTTATCTTTCCTAATGCGCCCTTAAAAATATTTTTAACAGCCGCTACCGAAGTCCGTGCACAACGTAGATACCTGCAATTAATCAATAAAAAAGCTGCTGGCGACGATACACAAGTTTCATACGCAGATATTTTGCAAGATTTGCAAGAACGAGACGCCAGAGACCAAGGCCGCGCAAGTGCGCCGCTTATCAAGGCAGAAGATGCAATATTGCTAGAGACAGATAATTTGGGCATTTCACAAGCAGTTGAGTATATTCTGCAAAACTATCAACTAATTACAAATTTTTAAGACTAAAAACTGCAAATAGTCTTTTATTTTTCAATGTTTTAGTTATAATTCTATTCTTTGAAAATTTGTAACTTTTTTACGCCTACGTGTCACATTGATGCGTAGTTTTTTAACTACCCCACTGCTAGGTGGGATTATTTTTTAGGTAATTTTATTTAATGGCTTCTACTAATTCTACTGCTTCACCGATGGAATCTTTTGCTGCGCTTTTTGAAGAAAGCTTAGCTCGCCAAGAAATGCGTTCTGGCGAAGTGATTACGGCTGAAGTTATCTCAGTTGATCAAGATCACGTGATTGTTAATGCTGGTCTTAAATCAGAGAGCGTTATCGCTGCTTCTGAATTCCAAAACGCTCAAGGCGAAATCGAAGTTAAAGTGGGTGATTTTGTTAAAGTTGCAATCGAAAAGCTTGAAGATGGCTTTGGTTCAACTGTACTTTCACGCGAAAAAGCAAAACGCATGGAAACATGGCTAGACCTAGAAGATGCGATGAACGAAGGTCGTATCATTAAAGGTTTTGTAAGCGGTAAAGTTAAAGGCGGTTTACGCGTTTCTGTAAACGGCATTATGGCTTTCTTGCCAGGTTCATTAGTAGATGTACGTCCAGTAAAAGACACTACACCTTTTGAAAACAAAGAGTGTGACCTAAAAGTAATCAAACTAGATCGTAAACGCAACAATATCGTTGTTTCACGTCGTGCAGTTATGGAAGTTAGCATGGGTGCAGACCGTGAAGCGTTAATGAGTACATTAGCTGAAGGCGCTGTAGTTAAAGGCATCGTTAAAAACATTA